>DAOVFB010000009.1 GCA_030668705.1 Candidatus Stahliibacteriota bacterium | reverse complement strand
GTCCAGGAGTATTTCTTCCTCTGCATCAAGATTTTCCTTTTTTCTGCAGAAAATTCGATATTGTTTTCCCTCCTCTGTGCGTGTATAGTAGTAGTAATCATCTAATTTTTCAGGCACGGAAAGGTCTGTTTCTTTGATCCTACCTAACATTTCTTTATAAAGACTTTCCTGAAGTCTTTCCGTATGCTTCATAATACTTTTGGTATATTCATTCTCGGCTTCGAGATATTGAATTACATCCGGATTAGATCTATCCCTTAACCAATAATAGTTATCGACACGAACATCTCCCAATAGGGTATCAGATTTGGGAATTATCTTAGCAATAGGAGGAATTAGACTTTCTTTATCAGTTATTGTTGCACGAGAAGACCCAACTTGAGATTTTGAGAGTCCACAACCAAAAACAGATAGAATGATAAGATTGAGTAAGCCGACAGATAGGAGAAAAGAAATAAATTTTTTATTGTTTAACATAGAGCCCCCTTTTCCTTATGTTATCCCCATTTATATACATCTTAAGTTTCACTCATCAGATTCTCCAAAGGGTTCACTTAAGTATTTTTTTGCATAATTTAGAGAACCCTGATAATCCACATCCATATCAATAGCTTTTCTGTATTCCTTCATTGCGTGTGCACGCATTCCTTTCTTGTCATAGCAATTCCCCAGTAAATTGTGTGCCCACACCTCTATCACCGGCTTCAGACTGCCGGCTTTACCCGATATGCATTTTTCGAATGCTCTTATTGCATCAGAATAATCCCCTCTATTCATATAAATCTCTCCAAGATTTAAGTAACTCATTGCATCCAGAGGATTCTCCTCTATTCGCTTACGGAACCCTTTTTCCGCCCTGTCAATTAGCCCGGCATCAAGGTAAGCAGCGGCAAGTTCTTTTTCTGCCTTTTCTTTTGCAAATTCGAAGTCATCTCTTTTTCCTCCAAATATATAGAATCCAGTGTGTACTGTCTTATCTGTAAGGCCATTGATTTCGATACCGGGTGGAAAAGCAGTCAGTCCACCCGGTTGCATAAACCTAAAGGTTCTTCTTATGTCTGTTTTTTTTGAGATTGCCTCGATATTATTACCTATTGAGACGATAAGACGCTCAGGGTATAAATTTCCGAATAGATAATCGGGGTCTTTTCTGGGTATACCCCTTGACTCCATAAATTTTATTACATCTTCTTCATTTTCAATGGTTTTGGAGTCGGGGGTCAACAGCTCCGCAATTGAGGGATCTACAGGTATCCAGCCATAGGGAGGCAGCAAGATCTCTGCCCATTGATGCCCACTTCCCGTAAACCAGATGCAGGTTACGGTTCTTGCAGGTATACCAATTGCTCTACATAAAGCACTAAATACAACACTAAATTCTCCACAATCGCCCTTTAGTTTTTCAAATGAGTGCTTTGCACCCCTTTCTTTAATATCAGGATATTCATAATTCATATTTTCAACGACCCAGTCGAATATCTTTTTCGCCTGAAAATAAGGATTGCGCTCACTTCCTATGAGCTCCTTTGCTTTCTTTCGTAGCCCTTTAGTGATTTCGATCCATGGTTCCGATAGAGTGTATCTTTTGTATTCCTTATCTCCCTTTTTATACGGAGTAATCTTATCTGGGTCTATATCAGTTTCAACTTTTTCGGGAAGCACCTGGAAGTCATAGTAGAAAAATATCCGTTTTTTACTCTGCAGGCTCGTTTCTCTCCAGAATGCAATCTTATTGCCATTTATAGAATCATGGATAATTTCAGTGGGCTCCGGGGATATCTCCCCGATTTTTACGGTTTGCCCTTTGTGATTCAATGGTAGGGCTACCCATAATAGAATCTCCGGTGACTCTCCTTCTTTATTTTCAATGTTATCTACAACATACCAATAGCGGCCTTTGACCCATTCTGCACTGTTTACTGACAGAACTGGCAAGAATAATAAAAAGGGTAACAAAAAGGTTGAAATTCTCCCGGTCATTATTTCCTCCTCACCTAAATTGCAGCAATACTTTTTATATTAGCACGAAGATAAAACCTCCACATATCATCATAAGATGGTTTAATTACCATTATCCATTATTTTAACAGACCCTATATAATAAAACCATTTATTTTATGTATATCGTTTTACCGGTCGCAATGTGATTACCTTTTGATGTTTGCATCCTTATTACATAAACTCCCGAGGCTACCCGCTCGCCGGTTTCATTCCTACCATCCCAGACAACAACGCCAGAATTAGATGATAAAGAGTTAATGGAACGGACTAAACGGCCTGAGGTATCGTAGATTTTTACAATGGGATATCCATCCCTGGTATACGCGTCAGCTACGCTATATTGTATATATGTCCTATCGCTGAATGGGTTGGGATAGGATGTAATTCTCAAACCTGCTGGAATGTTTGTCTCTGATATCCCTGCTCCTGTATTATCAAACTCAGATATTCCACTGCGATTCGTGCCAAACCATTTCTTTCCTGAAGTATCCACAAAAACAGCATTTACATCATTATCGGAAAGACTATCGGTCTGCCTATAGGTTGTCCAAACATCGTTGTTTAAGAAACTAACACCATTTTCTGTGGCTATCCATATGGTGTCCGCTTCAGCAGCAATATCTCGCACTTCATTGTCGGCAATGCCATTAGCTTCCGTATAATTTGTCCAGTTGGTGCCATCAAATTTACTCACTCCGCCACGTGTTGCAAACAACTTGTTATTATCCATATCTATTGCTATACTTGTTACACGGTTGTCAACAAGGCCATTACTTTCCGTGTAGTTAGTCCAGTCGTTAGCAAATTGATTATATTTACTGACCCCCTCTTCTGTCCCAACCCATATGGTGTCTCCATTGTCGACTGCTACATTCAATCCATCGTCATCTATTAGTCCGCTGTTCTCCAGGTAATAGTTCGTCCAGTTTGAACCATCGAACTTAGCAAGTGCACCGTTTTGCTCCATGGGCCCATCCCAACCAGCGGTTCCGAGCCAGAGATTACCCTGGGTGTCCTTTGCTATCGAAAGTATGGTATTACCAAGCAAACCAGAGTTCAATGTATCGAAGTTTATCCATGCACTACCATCATACTTATATAATCCACTGTATTGAGTGCCAACCCACAGGGTATCTCCTTCATCTATAGAGACACAGTTTACGAAGTCATCCCCAAGACCACTATTACCAGAGTGATAAGAATACCATGTCGCTCCATCAAATATGGCTATGCCGTAGTGATTGGTTCCAAAGTAGATATTCCCCATACCATCTCCATCGATAGATGTTATCCAGTTGCAATGGGGCTCATTTGATGTCATATAAGAAGACCATGTTGAACCATCGAACTTAGAAGTTCCTTTGGTTTCCGTCCCAAAGTACTTATCATCTCCGTCAATTGAAATACTGTATATGTTACGTTCATCTATTCCGCTATTACCAGGGTGATAATTTGTCCAATTCGTTCCATCAAACCTTGATGCGCCACCCGCTGACCAGCTATGATTACCTATCCAGATTACTGTATCTTCCTCTACATCGAAACATTCTATCTGATCCCCCATAAGGGGGCTGCCTGAACTGTTGTAATTTTCCCATGCACTACCATTATATTTATATACACCCGCCGTCCAATTTCCAGCCCATACATTATCATTGCCATCTACTATAATAGAGAGGAAATATTGTCCAATACCACTTGTATTAGGGTCATGTCTTGTCCAGCTCGAACCATCAAAGACGGATACCCCTCCGGGGTCTCCGTAATCATCAGGATTATTTGCTGTCCAGATTTTGTTTTCCGAGTCAACCCCAATACCCCTTACTGCCACATTTGTTGCGCCTCCACCAAGGTCAGTATAAACCTGCCAATTTACTACTCCATCAAAACATGCTATCCCATGACCCGTGCCAAACCACATATTATTTGCTGTGTCCTGGATGATTGCATATACTCTGTTATCGGGCAGCGGAGAATTAGCTGTGTTAAATGTCGTCCAACTCATACCATCAAATTTTTGGACCCCTTCTATAGTTCCAAACCACTTATCGCCCCCATTATCGACAAAAGCATCCTTCACCGAATGATCGGCCAACCCATTTGTTGTTGTTAATTTGATGTAAGTGCTAAGAGGGAGGTCCCATTTTACAACACCACCCGTTGTAGCAAGCCAGAGATAATTCCCCTCTATTGCAGAACCCGATATTTCATTTGCATTAGTATAGTTCGTCCATCTGCCAGCAAAAGCTACCCCAGAGAAGAGTATCACGACTAACAGCATCAGGGTGAGAAAGAATCTAAGATGAGAAGCAGAGTTTCGGGACAAAAAATTTCTGAGTTTACTTACCATATTATCCTCCTTAAATTTTTAGTCTTAAAAAACTATAACTCTGAAAAGAATTAAACTCTCCACATTTATTTTATGCTGTAGCTCAACATATCCTTGGTAATTGGGTTCCAACCAGCATATCTATGATTCTCTTGCCTCCAGCTATGGTCTCGAGAATCACCTTTCCTTTGTTTTCCCCGGTCACCTCCCCAATCACAGAAGCTTTTTCCCCGAGAGCTTGGTTTTTCATTTCTTTAAGGACAGAAGGAGCTGTTTCGGGGGATACAATTATCACAACCTTCCCTTCATTGGCAACATAAAGAGGGTCAAAGCCAAGTATCTCACAGAAGGCACTGACCTCATCATCAATTGGAATATTCTTCTCAAAGAGTCTGATTCCGAAATCCCTATCTTCGGTAATTTCGTTTAATACAGTAGATAGCCCACCTCTCGTTGGGTCCCTCATAAACTTGATTCCTCCAATCGGGAGAACTTTACTTATCAAATCCCAGAGCGGAGCGCAGTCGCTCTCTGTATCAGTTTCAAATTCTTCTCGAGCACTCATAACAGCAATACCATGTTCTCCTATAGTTCCGTTTATAAGAACCCTGTCTCCAATTTCGATATTGTCCATTGAGATGTTTACCCCTTCTCCTAGAGCCCCAATCCCTGCGGTATTGATAAACAGTTTGTCTGCTCCTCCTTTCCCTACCACTTTTATATCGCCCGTTACAATTTGAACATTTGTTTTTCTTCCGGCTTCTGCTATTGATGTTGTAATTTTATCAAGTATATCATAATCCAGGCCTTCCTCTATGATAAGCGAACAGGAGAGGTAGAGTGGTTTTGCTCCCATAACGGACAGGTCATTTATTGTCCCAAACACAGCAAGTTTCCCAATGTCACCGCCTGGGAAGAATATAGGATTTACCACATAGGAATCGGTTGTAAAACAAAGCCTTCTCTCGTCAGTCAGTGATAGAACCGCAGAGTCTGTGAGTTCATTTAGAATCTCGTTATTAAATTTATCCCTTATGAGCTCATTTATAAGGGAATGCATGGCTTTCCCGCCACTCCCATGTGAAAGTAATATCCTCTTCATTTTCTTAAACCCTTTTACCTCCTTTTGTTTACCACAGAGTCACAGAGGAAGTAATTTTTATTAAGGAATCGAATATAGAGATCACGGAGATCTATTTCAATATTTTTTATCTTATTAGACAAATATAAAAATCTCTGTGTTCTCTCCTGTCTCTGTGGCAATCTCCCTCCTACAATAGAAATAATTCTTCTCTGTGTTCTCTGTGTCTCTGTGGCAATTCTCCTTCCTACAATAGAAACAATTCTTCTCTGTGCCCTCTGTGTCTCTGTGGCAAATCTCCTTTTTCATTTATCTATCTCCAGACTTTTTATGATACAATCTTCACCCTCTGTTACTTCTAAATCAAAGCTTTCGCACTTTGGACATTTGAGTATTGGAAAGAGATGATCCAGGTTCGTGGTTTCAAGTCCACCCTTATAACCGCATTTATTACACTGTATTACTCCGGGAATCCTGTGTAGGACAACCTCTGTTGATTTACCCAATCTACTTTCCGATAGCATCACCTCAAGCCAGAATCTCATCTGTTCTTCCTCAAGGAGTGTGAGTTCTCCCAGTTCTATATCAAGTCGTAGGATTTCCCTGGCATCCTCTTTTTCTGCTACTTCTGTAACTCGCTCTACAATGTTCTTTACTGTTGAAAACTCATGCATTGGATTAGTTTATCAACTCCTTCTCCAGTTATACCGTTTGTCCCAATTACTATAGCGTTCGGGTTTAGTTCCCTTAAATCTTCCTCTAATCCATGAACAGATACATTCATAGCTTTCTGCAGGTCGATCTTATTTATAGCTACGTAGTCTACTCTCTGGAACATATATGGATGTTTCTTTATCATGTATGGGCCCTCGGTCACTGAGGTGACCACCATTTCCTTATGAACCCCAATAGGAACTGCAGCAGGGCATATCAGGTTACCCACGTTCTCGATGAAAAGGACATCGATGTCATCGAGGGGCAGGTTCTCTATTGCTGTCCTAACTAAGCCCGGGTCCAGGTGGCATACCCTTCCTGTATGTGCCTGTACTACCGGAACGCCCTCCTCTTCGATTCGAAGAGCGTCAACTTCTGTTGTAAGATCACCCGCTATTACACCTATTTTATAATCCCCTTTTAGTTTTCTAACCAACCATTTTATAATGGATGTTTTACCAGAACCTACGGAACCCATCACATCGAAGGCAAACACGCCTTTTGTATCAAGAAATTTTTTGTTCTCTATGGCGAGGTCTCTCCCTTTCTTTAAGGCTGATTCCCCGAGTTCAACTATCCTCATTTAACCTCCTTTTTATAACAGATACTGTTATAAACATTACAGAATGAAAATTGTAAATTGCAAAGTGCAAAATCATTTTCTTCCCTTCTTTGCTGTGATTATTGATTTAGCCACAATCTTAACCAATTCTTCAACTTCAGTTAATAACGATTGTAACTTTTCACTCGAGGTTATATCCGCTTTCTTTAATAATTTCAACCAGTATAGTGATTCACGTAATTCTTTTAATACAAGTTGCATTTTATGAATAAAATCTGCTTTACTTTCAGCTCCACATGCTTCCTCATAATTAGCCCCAGATGATGTTCCAGATCGAATTAATTGATTTGTAATATGCTTGTTTACTTGATTCTTACTGAGTTTATTAGTTAATTTGAGTATATTTACCCCAAAGTTTAATAAACGCTCTGATAAGTTGTTTCTTTCATTCTTCATTCTTAAATTTTACTTTACATTTTTCATTCTTCAATTTGCATTGGAGCGAAGCGACTGTCTCTGTGGCAATTTTTCTCCCCATCTTAAAACAAATCATTCTTCTCTGTGTTCTCTGTGTCTCTGTGGCAATTTTTCTCCTAAACTACTCCATAATGATAATACGCTGCGCATGTTCCTTCAGATGATACCATACACGGACCTATGGGATTATCTGGAGTGCAAAGTTTCTTAAAAAGAGAACACATAGGAGGAGTCTTGACTCCTCTTAGTATCTCCCCGCAGATACATTCCGGATGTTCTTTTGTCTCTTCTACCTCTACCTCGATATTCTTTTCTGCGTCAAATCCGGAATATTTATCCTGTATAAAGAGACCACTTTTGGGAATTACCCCCATCCCTCTCCACTCGGAATCTCCAATCCTGAATACATTATCCATAAGTTGAAGGGCTTTTCTGTTCCCTTCCTCTTTTACCGCCCTCTTATACTGTATCTCAATTTCCGGCTTATCCTCATTTATTATCTGGATTATGAGCATTAAAATTCCTTCGAGTATATCCACCGGTTCAAAACCTGTTATTACTGATGGAACTTTGTATTTTTCTACTACGGGTAGATAGGGCTCTGCCCCTATTATAGTGCTTACATGACCGGGGCATATAAATCCGTCTATATTAACTTCCTCACTCTCAAGAAGCGCCATCATCGCAGGAGGGATAAGTTTGTGCCCGCATAGTATGAACAGATTGGAGAGGCCCTCTTTTTTTGTAGTGGTGATTGTAGATGCAACCAGGGGAGCAGTAGTCTCAAACCCCACACCGAGAAAGATTATTCTTTTATCTGTATTTTCCTCTGCAATCTTTATACTATCAAGAGGGGAATATACTACCCTTATATCTCCGCCAGTTCCTTTTTCCCCTTCGAGTGATGAACTGGAACCCGGGACTTTAATCATATCTCCAAAGGTAGTTATTATTATATCGGGAAGTCTGCTGTAGGCGATAGCCCTGTCAAGATAATGATTGGGTGTTACGCAGACAGGGCATCCAGGTCCCGAAAGAAGGTTAATCTTATCAGACAGGAGACTTTTTATGCCTGCCCTGAAGATTGCAGTTGTATGTGTCCCGCATACCTCCATCAGTGTTATCCTGTCATTATATCCTTTAACAGTTTCCTGGATTTTTCCGGAGATGTATCGTGTTATCTTTTTATTCCTGAATTCATCTATATATTTCATTTATGAATGCTTTTCTATTTCTTCTATCTCTTCCCAGATTTTTAAGGTTTTCATTGCTTCTTCTTCATCCAACCTTTGTATGGCAAAACCTGCATGGATGATAAGGTAATCGCCCAACTTCACTTCCTCGAGAAGTTTCAAACTCACCTCTTTTTTTACCCCGGATAGTTCGGCTATTCCCTTATCGCCTTCAATTCGGGTAAGTTTCATTGGTATTGCAAGACACATATTTTCACTTCCTTATTTTTTGCCTGAATTTAACTTCCCTCCCAATAAAATCAAGGTCAATCTATTGGGGTCAGTCCTCCAATTTCCAATTCTTGTCAAATTCTGATAGGGTCATATCTTTATCTGATGTTTGATATAGGTAGGATACAGTCCTGAAGTTCACTCCAATAATCTTTGATATTTTATGGAGATTGTAATGTAGCCGATCCCTCAATATAACTGATACGTATCTTTTTACTTCTGCATCCATATAGGGAATAAGTTTGTTTAAATCTTTATCGAATTTTCTTTTAATAAAACTCTTAACATCACTGAAGGTTATTTCTTCTCTTTTGTGGCCCCTTTCTCTTTTCTGCATAGAAAGTCTTTTTAATGCATCATTTATAAACTCTTCTTCACCGTAAAATTCATACCTCTTGAATCTCTTTAGGTTAGGAAGTTTGGGTTCTCCCTCCTTTATAAAATCTACATATCTACTAACATTTTTGAAATGTGACAAAATTTCCGCAACCTCAACAATAGGTTCTCGTTTACCTATGTACTCTTGGTGACTTGAATATGGATATTCTTCAGGTTCATTACATAAATTCCCTTTTACAGGATTCAGATTAATATATTTTATAAGAGTAAATAAATATGAATCTTTATCCACGAGTTTGCTTTTATATCGTCCCTGTAATAGGTGACCAACTTTATCCCACTTTCTATTGAAATTTTGCACATAGTTGGTTAATAGTTCGCGCATAAAATTACCTATATGAATAGACCCGCTTTCAAGCAGTAAATGAACATGATTGTTCATAAGGCAATATGCATAAACTTTAACATTATATCGGTTCTTCTTTTCTTTTAAAAGATCAAGGAAATGGACCCTATCCTCTCCATCTATGAAAATATCTTCTTTTCTATTACCCCTAAAGAATATATGATGGATAGCTCCCGGATAATCAATCCTCATTGGCCTAGCCATATTAATATTTATACAATTTTATCTAAAATGTCAAGAGGAATTGGAAGTTAGAGGACTGACCCCTTAGCCTGGTTTCTGCGCCTTTCTAGGGAATAACGTTGGCTGCAATTGCAACCTGTCCCACACTTATGCCACCATCATTAGACGGAATATTATGATGTGTATAAACCCTGAAGCCCTCTTTTATTAATCGTTTCGTTGCCCCCTGTAGTAAGAAGCGGTTCTGGAATACGCCCCCGCTAAGGGCTACATCAGTTATTCCCGTATCGTCTCTTAATCTCAGGGTAATATCTGCAATCATTTCAATTAAGCCCTTGTGAAATCTAGCGGAAATTACTGACGGAGGGATTCTATGAATAAGGTCATCAATAATTGAACGTATAACGGGGATAGCATTTATTATATAGATGCCGTCCTCTTTCCTTAATTTAAAATTATAGAAATTTGCCTTTCCATCATCTTCTATAATCATTTCCAACTCTATTGCAGCCTGTCCAAGATAAGTTATCCTATCCCTTAAATCTAAGAGAGAGGAAACAGCATCAAAAAGCCTACCGGCACTGGAGGTCAGGGGTGCATTTATCTTGCGGTCAATCATAGCCTTAAGCATTTCCCATTTCTTTAAATCCAGTCTACCTATGAGTTCTATATCAAGATCGAGAAAATCTTCTCCCATAGTGTAGTATAGGTAGGTAGTGGCCATCCTCCAGGGCTCTTTTACTGCTTTCTCGCCACCTGGGAGAGGTATGTATTCAAGATGCGCTTTCCTTTGATAGCTTTTAAAGTCAGCTATCAGGAATTCGCCACCCCAGATTGCACCATCCTCACCAAAACCAGTTCCATCCCATGCAATTCCAATTACTTCTTTATCTATATCATTATCAACAAGACAGGATGCAATATGTGCATGGTGATGCTGGACTCTCATGAGGGGTCTATCATTTGCATTTGCCCACTTTTCTCCAAATTTAGTAGAAAGATATTCTGGATGTCTATCTACTACTATGACCTCAGGATGTATATCGAAAAGACTTTCGAAATGTTTGATACCCCTTTCATAGGCTTCCATTGATTTAGGCGTCCCAAGGTCACCTATATGGTGGCTTGTAAAAATTTCATTTCCTCTTGCGAGGGAAAATGTATTCTTAAGATGTGCACCGCAACCAAGTATATTTTTCTTGGTATGGACAGGACATTTTATAGGTTCTGGGACATAACCCCTGGAGCGTCGTATCATAATGGGTCTATCCTCAAAAATCGCAACCACCGAGTCATCAGAGGGTATGCGAATATCCCTATTATGCAGGAGAAAATAATCAGCTATACCACCCAATACACGGATGGCCTCCATATTCTTAATAATTATAGGTTCTCCAATTTTATTCCCTGAGGTCATTACAAGAACCTCCGCTTCTTTTGGGTCCTGGAACAGAAGGATATGAAGAGGAGTATAAGGTAACATAAAACCGATGTAGCGATTACCCGGTGCTATTTCCTCCGGGAGAGTGTTTCCTTCTCTTTTTGAGAGGAGTAGTATTGGTGACCTGGAACTCGAAAGCAATTCTTCTTCTTTTTTGGAAAGATAAGCATATTTTCTCACTACTTCCACATCTCCTGCCATCAATGCAAGGGGCTTGGAGGGGCGCCCTTTCTTCTCTCTAAGGAGAGATACGGCTGCCTTATCCTTCGCATTACACGCCAGATGAAAACCGCCAAGACCTTTTATAGCAACGATTTTTCCTTCTCCTAATAATTCTATTGTTTTGCTTATTGGTTCTCCTTTAATCACTCTGGCTGTTCGGTCTACCAATTTTACCTCTGGTCCACATACGGGGCATGCATCTGGCTGGGCATGAAACCGCCGATTTGCTGGGTCATCATATTCTAACCTGCAATCCTCACACATCTTGAATTTTGCCATTGTGGTGTTCTTTCTATCGTAAGGCAGTTCCCTGATAATAGTGAATCTTGGCCCGCAATTGATACAATTTATGAATGGGTAATGGTATCTTCTGTCATCGGGATTAAGTAGTTCTATCTTACACTTCTCACAGGTTGCAATATCTGGTGACACAAGGGTGTTCTTTTCCTCGGTTTTCCGGCTAATTCTTATCTCGAAATCTCTATATTCTAATACTGGGAGCGATTCACACTCGATTTTCTCAATTTGAGCAAGTGGAGGGGGATTTTCCTTTATTTTTGAGATAACTTCTTCTATCTGGGCTCCCTCACCCTCAAGCTCAACGATAACTCCCTTTGTATTGTTGAGGACAAAACCTTTAAGGTTATGTCTTTTTGCAAGCCTGTATATAAAAGGACGGAATCCGACACCCTGAACAATTCCTATTATTTCCAAGCACTTCCGTTCCTTTGCCATCCGCGCCTTACCCCGGGCTTAAATCTTTCTTTATACCCATTGCAATTTCATTAACTATTGCCGGCAGTTTTTGTTCCAGGTCTTCTGTGAGGGATTCCCTGAAGGTGATTCCATCTTTTATCTCTATTGCATAAATATCTATGATTTTTGGCATCTCGTAACTTTCTTTTCCTATCATTATTGCTGTCTTAAGGTCCACTCCATGGGAAGTCCTTAAGGGATAAGAGGGAAGGTCCTCTAAATTCATATAATGAACATCGCCCGGCCTTCCTTTTTCGGTACTTATAGCATCTATGATAATAAGGTGTCCATACCCATTTATTACGGCGAGCAAATCAAAAGGCTCAATGTTTCCGCTCTTTATAGCAATGTTTTCCGTTCGGAAAAACTTATCCTTTTTAAGTTCCAGGGTTACTCTTATACCTATACCATCATCCGAGCAGAGAGGATTCCCAAGTCCGAAAATCAAGGTTTTCATATTCCACTCAAGATACCATTTCAATATCTATTGTCAAGGTAGATATCGCTTTGCTCCAGTCATTGGTCTTTAGTCTATAGTCTGATCTAAATCCTCAACCCATTGACCCCTCGAATTCTCAAAATGTCTCTGTGTTCTTTGCATGCGCCATAGGGAAAGACCAACCGTACCGGGGTTCATCTGCGGCTGATACTTTTGGGATAGTAACAGTGTGTTTTAGTATTCTACGCAAACATCTAAAAAATCTTGACAATACTTAGAAATCTGTTAGAATGAAAGTTATGAGAGGGGGCACCCTTCGGATTAATCCAAATGCCTTTGGCACTTAGCAAACACTCGAAATATTATACGCCATGCCTTTCCGCTACACACTTTTTTATCTGCGCAGCGTTGGGGTTTATCCCCTGTCATGTTGGGGATAACCTAAAACCCTCGAACCCTATATCAGTATTCTCTTAATGCGTTTATTATAGTGAGGAATGATGCTTTTAGTGTTGAAGGCAAGGTAGCCAGGACAGTTATTATTGTGCCCAGTAAAAATGCCCGTATAAAGAATTGCGGCAACATTTTACCGTATATTCGGGTGCTCATTGGGAGATTGAATCCTACGAGAGCTTCCTCAGGAATGGGTATTCCGAAGTTCTCAAGAAGACTACCTATTCCAAAGGCAAATAAGCAACCGAGGAGACTTCCAAGTACTCCAATCCAGAATCCCTCGTATAAAAAGATTCTCATAATTTGTGATTTACTATAACCGATAGCACGCATTGTTCCTATCTCTTTTTTCCTCTCCCATACCGCAATTAGCATAATGTTTACTATACCAAAGAGAGCAAGGAGTAAGAGAATGAATCTAATAAATACCATAGCACCCTTTTGCATTGAGGAAATGTTCTGTACTTCGGGTAAATAATGATAGTATGGGAAAACTTCTGTGTCAAAGCCCGCTAATTTCCTTATCAGGGTATCACTCATAACGCCGGCCAATGCAACTTCTTTCAACATAACAGTCATTTCCGATACGGAGGAAGTTCCGAGAAATTCCTTGAGAATGTCAACCGGAATAAAAACATTGGATTTTTCATAATATGAAAAGCCAATAGTATAAATACCGAATACTTCAAGGTCTATGACATTGTGCGTCTCGAAAGCTGTCCTGCTGTACAGAAAAACAATATCCCCTGTTTTGACTTTTAGAAGGGAAGCAAGTTCATTTCCTATTAAGATTCCATATTCTCCTTCTGAAGGAATGTTACCGGAAACATTCTCATCTGTTATGAGTTCTATTTTCTCCTCTTTTTCTAAGTCCACCCCGTTTATCACTACAGGTGATTTCTTACCTCCAAACGAGATAAGACCCCCTGCTTTTAATCTTGGGTAGATATCCTTTATACCTGGAGTACTTGAAATCCTTTTACTTATTTCAGTAGCATTACTGATAAGTAGGTTGAGAGGAAGTCTTTCGGATTCCTTATCGTAGCCATTTTTATGAATTTTTACATGCCCCACTCCCATCCTTACATAATTTTCTATTATGTCGTTCCACTGTCCCTCAACGAGAACGTCAAAGAGTATAATGACGAGAACTGCAACACTGATTGTAAACGCATTGATCAGGGTTCTCCTTTTATTTCTTCCAATATTACGAAATCCAAGTTTAAAAAGATCCATTATGTTTCTCTTAGTGCATCAACTGGTCTCATCCTGACGATATAGAAAACAGGATAAGCTGAAAACATTAATGCCCACAAGATTGCAAACCCAATACGCCCAATCCAGTTTTTCCATACAATTTCAGGATAAAGTGCACCCTCGAAATATTCTACCGTACCACTCATGCTTTCCATGGATATGCCAGTCCTGGAAATGTATTCAGTTATTAGATAGGAAAAACCAGTTCCTATAAGGGCACCAATCAGAGAAACAAAAAGTATTTCAATCATAATTAGTAGAACAACGTAACTACGTGAAGCACCTATTGAGCGTAGAGTTCCTATATCCTTTTTTCTTTCCAGAACGCTAGTAAGAATGGTATTCATGATGATACCCGCAACTACAATGAGAATTATTGCTGAAAAAACATCCATCTTAATATCTGTTACCCGGAAAAGGGCTTCTATGTTTGTCAGGCGTTCCCTCCAGGGAGTAATCTTTACTTCGGGAAAGATGCTCATAAATTGCTTTGCATAATTATCCGCATTCCAGTAATCATTGAAGTTTACTTTTATCCTCTTCACCTCATCGGGGTCCCAGGCAAGAAAATTCCTTGCTTCTGAAATTGGCACCATGATTCCTCTTCCATTCCTGATTGAACGATAATTTGTTGAAGTGGTTTCTATAGTTGTTGAAATGACACTGAGCCCTCCATACCTATCTGTTCCGAAGAGAATAATTGTGTCCCCTGGCTCCGACTTGAGTATTTCCGCTGTTTTCCTACCAAGAATTGTTCCTGTAAGGTCATCTTCTGAAAAGACAGCAGTCTCGATTGAGAAACTATCTTTTATTACCATAGCAGGGCTAAAGATAATTCCGTAAATAGTGGCATCAGGAAGGATTTCCTTAACCTTTTTCTTAATTTCGTCGTATCTTCTTATGGAGTGAACTGCGAAATCAAGGGGCTCATCATCCGCTGGCTCGAAGAGAATCATCCCTTGCTTTTTTAGAAGAATCTTCAGTGCTGTTTGTTTAAATCCTTCCCCAATGCTATCCATCATTTGCATTGCAATTACAGAGACAGCAATACATACAGCAACAGCAAGGCTTCTACGAAAATACTTTTTGCTATTTCTGATCGCAGTTTTAAATAACATTGTTTACAATTTTTCCATCGCGGAGCTCTACTTTCCTCTTTGCAAGAGAAATTATCCTTCTGTCATGGGTAGAAAAAACAAAGGTTACTTCCTCGATTCGGTTCATCTCTTCCATTAAGCGAATAATTTGAAGACCGGTTTCGGAATCAAGATTTGCCGTTGGTTCGTCAGCAAATACGATATCGGGATCTCCCACCAATGCCCTTGCTATGGCTACCCTCTGTCTCTGTCCACCTGAGAGCTCATCCGGTTTGTGTTCGGCTATATCCATTATATTGGCTTCTTCCATTATCTTAATGGCCTTCTTTCGCCTTTCTTTTGAACTTATTCCTTTAAGTATGAGAGGTAGTTCAACGTTCTCAAGGGCCGTGAGGACAGGGATGAGATTAAAGGACTGGAAGATGAAACCAATTCGAGTTTTCCTTATACGTGTTGCTTCACTATCTCTGATACCGCTCACGTCTGTTCCTTCAAAGAGGATTTTCCCTTCGGTTGGGTAGTCAAGTAAGCCCATAAGATTAAGAAGCGTTGTCTTACCACTACCCGATGGTCCTGCAATCACGGAAAACTCTCCTTCCTCAATGGAAAGGGAAATACCCCTTATTGCATGGACTGTAGTTTTACCAAGGGGATAGTCTTTTTTAACTCCATGGAGTTCTATCAGCATATTTCCTCCTTAAAAGTAGTATCTGAATTCAAATGAATAGAAATTCCTTGCAGGGACATATTCAAATTCTCTCCCCCCCAGGATTCTTACGAGATTGAGCATTATCAGAGTATTTTCGAATCTTGAACTTGAAACTGATGCTCCGAGGAGTCCGCTTTTCCAGAGGGGATGTATGAGGGAATAAAAGCTAATTGCATTTTCAGTCATAAAGGTCCATTGGGCCATTGAATATATATAATGCCTTCCCGTGTAACCAAGATTTAGGTTACGAGTAAGAAACTCTGTGGATGAATTATCATACTCTTCGGAGTTTAACCCCTTCTGATTATAGAAATATTCTGCCTGGATGAATAAATTACTTCCTATGTTTCTATTGAAGCCTGTGACTGCACTATTTTTTATCTCGGTATCGGTATAGGACAGAGAATAATCAAGAAAGAGCGTAAAATCAAAAAGGGAGAATCGAAAACCAAAGCCTGTGAAGATTGTGTCTGCGGCATAGACAAGGGGTGTGTGAAACTCAAGATTGGAAAAGAAAAAATTACTCCTTATGCCTACCATTACACTATCTCTTTCTATGCTCCTTCTGGGGAGAAAGACAATTAATTCCGGAGTTATGAAGGGAATATTCTGATAGTTTATCCCTACGATATTTTGCCCACTTTTTAACAATTCAGAATCAAAGGGAGATGCGTATGAGCGGGCATAAGAAAAGGGTGAATAGAAGAGACCATATCCCCATGAAGCGGTTTCCCTCCCGAGAAACCCATCGAACCCCCTATACTTTAAAGTAATGATTGCCCTATCAATAGAAAGATAAAATGTGTCAGGAGGCGAAAGTAAACCACTGCGAAGGGAGAGGGTAATAGATGAATTGTCATTCTTCTGGGTGTATAGGGACCTTATTTCGGCAAGGTAGAAGACCCTCTCATCTGAGTAGATTAGCTCGTTCCCTAAGGAGGTTTTAAAGAGTGTCAATAACAATAATATCATAGGTCACCCACAGGGAATTTTGAGTATCATTTCCCCTTAGACAGTAGGGGTAATCTTTAGGAGAAACATTCAGGCGACAAGATTCATCCCGGGAATCTCCCATTAGTTTTTTAAATAAATTATTGAAATAAAGGTCTTTAAGTCTATTCATATTTTTTGTTTTTAATCAGTTTATATCTGTGTAAATCTGCGTCTAAATCTCCTGGGAGGAGGAGTGTGGGGATTATCATCTTTTGAGGTTCTCTGGCTTAAAAAGATATGGGGGTATAGATTTACGTTCCTCAATCGAAAGAATTTTAACCTCTGTATAGCTCCCAGGTGTAAGTACGTTGGTCATTTTCATATATGTGGCGAAGGGTTCCTTTTGAAAATACTTTATGCTGTCCACGACCATATGTCGGAATAGTCTACCAGAAAGGGTGTAAAATTCGAGTTCCGAAGGGATGAAATTAGATTTTCTAACCCTCATCGTTATCCTTTTGTAAGGTGATTTCTGGCTCTTACCTTCGAGTTCCAACAAATAATAGTTATTGACTGAGTCCAGAGAAACTGCATTATAGTTCTTTGTAAAGCTGTTTTCCATAAGGTCACTGTTTGAGAATTCACTCCCAAGGAATCTATCCCGGGCAGAAAGTCTTAAGGATTTTCCTATTTCAGGGGCATACATCCATATATCCGAACCTATAAGAAGGAATTTCATTCCTGCTTCTCTTCCCGGCTCCAGAATCTCGAGGTAGCTTGCTTTTTGCCTGTCCACAATCGCCCGGAATTTGTATGTTATCTCTCTGTTGTCCTGGAGGTGGTTATGCATAAGTGTGATAGTTTCGTAACGTTCGGGCACCCTGCTCTCGTCTATCTTGAGAAGTAGTCCCTCTGGTGTTATTGATATTAATAAGGTTATTATAAGCATCTTAGAAAATATAATTGGGTTTTTTAGAAAGTCAAGTTAAATACTATATATTCTTTCTCATATTTATGGCAAAATGGATTGCTACCCGGAGAACCAATAGACGATTCAAAATGCACGGATTACATGGGTCTTACCCGAAAGACTAAAAGAGAGATTGCAAGGAAAGGACGGGAAAAACAGAGGTAGTAATAAAGGCTTTTCATCTTTAAATCAACTAACCACTTGACAAATTTTGTTCAATATATATATTGTTAAAAATATATAGGACTCCTAAGTAAATTTTTTCAACAATATAGGAGGTGATAAATGGATAATCTTATATATCTTGACCATGGTTCAACCACACCCACTGACCAGAGGGTGGTGGAGGCAATGCTCCCGTATTTTAATAAGTTGTACGGAAATCCCTCAAGCATATATAGTTTAGCCAGGGAATCAAAGAGGGCAAAAGAGGATGCAAGGGAGGAGGTTGCAAAGTTATTGAATGCTAAAGCCGAAGAGATTGTTTTTACCTCGGGAGGCACAGAGGCGGACAATTCTGCGATAAAGGGTATTGCTTTTGCTAACAAGGCAAAAGGTAATCATATTATAACCTCAAGGATAGAACATCATGCGGTGCTCAATACCTGTAAGTGGCTTTCGGGGCAGGGTTTTACCGTGAGTTATATTGGTGTTGACAAATATGGAGTTTTGGACCTGGATGAACTCAAAGGTGCAATAACAGATAAAACCATTCTAATAACCATTATGCATGCAAATAATGAGGTAGGGGTAATAGAACCTTTAGCTGAAATTGCAAGGATTGCAAAGGATAGTGGTGTCTGTCTGCACACAGATGCAGTTCAGACGGTTGGAAAGATTCCAGTAGACGTAAATGTTCTTGGAATTGATCTCCTGGTTCTCTCAGGTCATAAATTTTATGGCCCCAAGGGGGTTGGAGCTTTATATATCCGAAAAGGAACAAAGATTGCTTCTCTCCTACATGGGGGATATCACGAGGGTAATAGGAGGGCTGGGACCGAGAATATTCCGGGAATTGTTGGACTTGGGAAAGTCTGTAAGATTGCAATGGAAGAGAGAGAAGAGGATGAAAAAAGAGTAAAAGCCTTGAGAGACGACTTAGAGGAGAGAATCGCGAAGAAGATAGATGATATTATTGTTAATGGTCATCCCGAGATGAGACTTGCCGGAACTTTAAATATCTGTGTAAAATACATTGAAGGTGAATCAATGCTGTTATGTTTAGACCATGAAGGTATTGCCGCATCCAGTGGTTCTGCTTGCACGTCTGCATCTCTTGAGCCATCACATGTTCTTACTGCAATGGGGATACCTGCCGAGTTAGCCCATGGTTCCCTCAGGTTTACTCTGGGTCGCAGCAATACTAAAGAGGATATAGATAAGGTAATAGAGGTTCTGCCTCCGATTGTTTCGAAACTGCGTAAAATGTCGCCTTTTGGAAAAGGATAAAGGTGTTAGTATGGAATATTCAGAAAAGGTAATGGAACATTTTATGAATCCCAGAAATGTAGGGGAGATAAAGGATGCAGATGGAGTAGGAGAGGTTGGGAATCCTGTCTGTGGTGACCTAATGACAATGTATATCAGGGTTAAGGATGACGTGATAACTGATATAAAGTTTAAGACCTTTGGTTGTGGTGCAGCCATTGCAACATCATCGATGGTAACGGAACTCGTTAAGGATAAGACAATAAAAGAGGCACTTTCCATAACAAACAAGGATGTGGTTGATGAACTGGATGGCTTACCTCCAATAAAGATGCATTGTTCTCTACTGGCAGAGGAAGGAATAAAAGCAGCAATAGAAGACTATAGAAAGAGAAAGGATAAAAAGGATTCGAGGAATCAAAGATTCGAGATAGAAAATTGAGAAAGGATTGGTTGAATATCTTTCCTGAGTTGAAGAGGAAACGAACAAAAAAGGATAGGCAACATCATTTATGCCTCAGGAGGTTGGTAGATGGATGTAGAAAACATTGAAGAAGAAATTAGACGATTAAAGGAAGAAAAAAATGCTATTATACTGGCTCATAATTACCAGAGAGGGGAGATTCAGGATATAGCTGATTTACTTGGTGATTCACTTGGTCTTTCAATGGAGGTCGCAAAGACGGATGCGGACATGATAGTATTCTGTGGTGTTAGTTTTATGGCGGAGACAGCAAAGATACTTTCACCCGATAAAAAGGTCTTACAGCCAAGTTTAGGAGCCGGATGCGAGTTGGCAAATAAGATAACAGCACAGGATGTTAAGGTTTTAAAGCAGAAATATCCCGATGCCAGGGTCGTTTCATACGTAAATACAACTGCAGACGTGAAAGCAGAGTCTGATGTCTGTTGCACTTCTGCAAATGCTGTAAATGTGGTGAGGAACATCGAATCGGATAGAGTAATCTTTATACCTGACAGGAATCTTGCCTCATTTGTACGGAGCTCCGTGGATAAAGAAGTAATACCATGGGATGGGGGATACTGCTACGTACATGAAAATATAACAAAAGAAGAGGTCCTTAAAGCCAGGGAAAAGTATCCTGATGCTCTTCTTCTTGTTCATCCAGAGTGTAATCCCTCTGTGATTTACGAGGCAGACGAGGTTCTATCGACCGGAGGTATGGTAGGGTTTGTAAAGGGCTCGGTTGGGAGGAGGTTTCTTATAGGAACTGAGGAAGGTATTATATACCGGCTGCAGAAAGAGAATCCTGGAAAGGAATTCTACCCTGTAGGAGATAAAAAGGTCTGCTGGGATATGAAGATGACGACGCTGAAGGATGTATATCTATGTCTTCTGGATGAACGATATGAAATTTCACTTCCCGAGGGGATTATCGACTCAGCAAAGAGGGCATTGGAAGCAATGCTTCGATATACCTAAAGATAAATGTATTTCTGATAATGGTTTGTTTTTATAAATAGGGGGATTAAGAAGTGGAACTATTGCAGGAGATGGAAGAGAAAATTGCTTTTAGTATAGAAAAACTCAGTCAGGTGAGTCGTGTCTTAAAATGGCAGGTGTCGAAGAAGGAGAATTTAAGCCCGATTCAGACTCAATCCCTTATCTATTTAAGGAACCATCCTGAAGAATTTTGCAGTGTCAATAATCTTGCAAAGGAGTTTGATCTGCGAGAGGCAACAATAAGTGAGGCAATAAAAACTCTTGAGGGTAAGGGTTATATTGTAAAGCAACAGAAAAAGGAGGACAGGAGGGTCTTTATTTTGAGCCTTACTCCAGAGGGTTTTAAGGTAGCCGATAAAGTCTCTACCTGGTCCGATTTACTCCTAAAACACATTAGGCGGCTTCCCTCTGACAGAAAAGAAAGAATAATGTTATGTATGATGGAAGTCATAAAATCACTACAAAAAGCTGAGGTTATCGGCAGAGCAAGAATGTGCCTGTCGTGTGCTAATTTCCAGAGGGATGTCCACCCGGGCTTAAAAAAACCTCATCATTGCACATTAACTGATAGGCCTATGGCTTCCAGAGATTTAAGTATAGATTGCATAAATTACAGAATCAGAGAAGATAGTTAATAAAAGAGAGAATAATAGAATGAAAAACCAGGAGCTATTTTACTAATCAATTTTCATGAAAATGAAAAAGAGCGGATATCCCCTTAATAATGTTAAGTTACTAAATGATAGTCACAAACTACCAGGTATCGAGAAAATTCTTTTTCCAATTTTCAGGTGGCTTGACCCGAAAAAAAAATCCTGTAAGCCGGTAGGTACAGCATTTTTAATCTCAGAAAATGGACTCTTCATTACCGCCAAACATGTCCTTACCCTGCGAGGAAAAATAAAAAATCCTAAACTTTTTGGTATTTACCCTGCAAATGACCATTCGGTTCCGAAATACCCTGTAAAAAAGGTTATTCTAAGTGATGATGCTGATATTGGTCTTGGTATCCTTGAACTTAAAAGCAATAAAAAAGCAATAGTATTCCGTCTGGAGTGCAAATCTCATCTCTGTTCTACAATCCCATCTGAAGGTGAGGTAGTTTCCACATGTGTTTATCGAGATAATAGTTATTTCTTCCGTCCGAGTCATAAATTAAAGCCAAAGGTTGAATATAAATGGGGATTCGGTACGGTTAGAAAGTACTATCCGGATGGAAGGGATTCTTATCTTCTTCCTGGGCCCTGCGTTGAAACACAAATGACATTAAGATCCGGAGTAAGTGGGGGCCCCATAATCAATAATGATGGATTCATAATAGGCGTTAATTCAACCAGTTTTTCCGGGCAGGATAGGGACATCTCCTATTTTAGTCCAATTGCGCCCATACTAAATCTGCCTTTTGAAGTAGAAAATAAGAGTAGAATTATAAAAACAACATTGAGGGAGATGGCAAGAAGAGGATGGCTTTCTGTGAAGATAGATGGGTAAGTCCCGATTCTGCATATCTGTCATTTTCATATAATACATCACATGTCCTTATTTTATGATAATTAGACATTGATAAAAATGATAGAAATTAAGCGATCCTACATTACCAGGTGGCTGTTTATTAATTAGAATATAATACTTGCAAAATACAATAAAGTCAGAAAAGAGAAGATATAAAGGAATGGAAAAAGTCTTTGTGCTAATCCCTTTACTTTATTTTTTGTGTTCTTCTACGGGTTTTCCGGTATTATTATCCAACCAATCAACTATGTGATTATCATTGGTAGGAACCCACTGACGAATAAAAGAAGAACAAAAATCAGTCTCAATAAAGTGGGGTCGGCGTTAAGGTATTCTCCCAGGCCCCCACAAATCCCTGCTAATTTTTTATCCTCTTTTGAGCGATATAATTTTTTCATAAATCCTCCCCAGAGTATTAATTCTGTTTTCTATAACTAATCTCACTTTGCAATAATTATTCTGTTTCCACCGTTATCCTTTGCAGTATAACAGGCCCTATCTGCACTATGTACGAGTTTCTTCAAGTTTTGTCCATTAGTTGGGAAAGTAGCTACACCTATACTCAGGGTGATGTTTCCTGGTTTACTATAATTTTCCGCGGATTTCCTTATTCTTTCTGCAACCTGAATGGCTTGTTCGCTAGAAGTTTCCATTAGAATTATAAGAAATTCATCGCCTCCGTACCTTGCAAGAATGTCTATTTCCCTTATACCTTCTTCGAGAATCCTGGCAATTTCCCTTAATGCTTCATCTCCTTTGATATGTCCATTTTCGTCATTGAATTGCTTAAAGTTATCCAGATCGACAAACAATATAGTGAACATCCTGGCAAATCTGGTACTTCTTTTCAGCTCCTGCTCAATGACAGATGTGGCCTTTCTCCTGTTATATACACCTGTTAGTGGGTCTATCATAGACAACCTTTTTGTATTCTCAAAGAGTTTTGCATTCTGAACTGCCATAGAGACATTATTTGCAATGGCTGAAAGAAGCATAATATCGTTTTCATCTAATCCTTCTTTTTCCACACTTGAAAGCACGATTACCCCAAAGAGCGTTTCTGCTACGTGGAGCGGTATTGCAATCTCGGAGGAGATAGAGTCATTAATTTTAAAGTAATACGGGTCTTTTCCTACATCAGGTGCATAGTATATTTTTTTCATCTTTACAGTATGGAAGGCTATTGATTTCTCGCTAAACGTTGCGATAATATCCGTATCTTTGGCAAACTCATATCCTGTCCAGGCCGCAGCCTTGAAAATTTCGTCTTCGTCATCATAAATAAATATTATTCCGTAAGGGAGTTTAAAGATAGAGACAACCTCACTGAGTATCTTCCCGAGCATTTTCTCTAATTCTATTGATTGGACAAGAGCATTACTTACTCTATTGACGAGTGAAAGTGCTTCCAATCTCCTTGTTGCTTCTTCGTATAAACGTGCATTCTCAAGTGCTATTGAGGCCTGAGAAGCAATAAATTCCATCTTTTCGAGTATTTCCTTATCAAAATATTCTACCTTATCGGAATTAGCATAAAATATTCCATTTATCCTATCCTTATAAATCAAAGGTATAGCCAAAACGGATATTCTCCCCTTTTTTAGCGCTACCGGATTAAGACCTTTAAATTTTCTTAAGTCCTCTACAATTACGGGCTTTTTTGTGTTTATAACCGTATGGGAAATCCCTTTAGTCATTCTTGCAGTACTAAGATATGTATGCAGTTCGGGGTCTCCTCTGGACATTTCATATGCAGTACCCTTTGTTAATTTAATTGGGTCAATAAGGAGTATACTTGTATGGTTTACACCAGTGAGTTCCATACCCGCCTTCAATAATTCTTTTATAACCTTAGAAAGATTTAAATTTGAGGAAATCAGCTTGGTTAATCCACCAAGCTTTCCTATATCAGACGTCTGCCTTGCAAGACTCCTACCCGTATATAGAGATTGAAGGGCGAATTGTAAAATTTCCTTAGAAATTTCCCTATCTGGTGGTGTCGCTTTCTCATTGAAGAAAAGTTCTCCATCGATAGGAATTTTAGAAAGCTTCACCTTTAATGGCTCTCCAGAGATGTCCCCCTCAGCAATGGCAACTCCTTCTATGTGAACTTTCAAACCTGATACCCCGTGTTTTGACAATACTTGATAAACATCGGAAAGAATTTTTTTGAATTCCATACTTTTATTATGACTAAATATAGAAAAATGTCAAGTATTTTTATAAATTTTTTTGCACTCCACATTTTATAAGCCACGGAATAAAGAATAATATTAGTATTTGTGTTTTTGTCCAGAGGAGCATGAAATTATCTCTTTCCATAAAGGTTTTGCCACAAATAAAAACACACACCACCCAAGGAATAGACACAGATTTACACAGATACCAACTGATTAATATAAACTAAGAACACTGAACTCAGAACTAAATTTTAGACACTGATTTACACAGATAATAACTGATTAATATAAACTAAGAACACTGAACTCAGAACTAAATTTTAGACACAGATTTACACAGATATCAACTGATTAAAAACCCCTAACCCCCAAACTTGAAACTTGTAACTATTGACTCTTTCTTATTTTGCTGATAGCCTGGAGTAGCAGAGCTTGCTCTGCGTTGTTTTGCGCGAAACAAGTTTCGCTACTCCAATTTTTCTTGACACTGGACACTAGACGCTTGACTCTCGACTCCTGACTAATTCCCACTTATCACATACCACATATCCCATATTCCCTATCACTTACCATATTCCACATCCAACATGCAGCTGTCAGTCTTTGCGTCCTTTGCGAGCTTTACGAGAGATAAGGGGGGTTGAGAGGGAGGTGCACTCTTGACTTTGATTTATTCCTAACTATTATAAGAATTAATCATGGAAAAGGTAGGAAGAATTTATGAGTACTAAAGACAAAGTTCTTGTTTTTTCTGTGATACTTGGACTGCTGTACTGGGTGGTTGATGCTGTTCTTAATTACTATTATTTATTCTATGATGGGACGTTGTTGGGGATGCTAATTCTTGACGTGCCGCTTAACATTCTCTACTTACGGACTTTCGTATTTCTGATGTTTGTCACTTCTGGCGTACTCTTTTCGAAAATATTGGGAAAACAAGAGCAGGAACAGCGTATAAATTCTGTAATATACAAGATAGCTTATGCTGTTAATATCACTGAAAATCTAAGTGAACTATTTAAAGCTATTCACAATTATCTTGGAAAGGTTGTGGATGTCACTAATTTTTATATCGCGTTATATGATAAAGATACCGATATCATCTCACTTCCTTATTTTGTGGATCAGAGAGATAAAGCTGAAGTATTCCCAGCTGGAAAAACATTGACGGCATATGTAATAAAGAAGGGGAAGCCACTTTTTGCTACAAGAGAAGTTATTAAGAGAATGGAAAAATCTGGAGAAATAGAAATAATTGGCCCTCCCGCAGAAGTCTGGGTTGGCGTACCACTAAAGATTGGGGATGAAGTTATAGGTGCTCTGGCTGTGTTAAGTTATACAAATGCCCATCTTTATACAGAAAAGGATCTTAATATCCTAAAATCTGTATCAGGACAGGTTGCTATTGCTATAAAACGGAAACAGGCAGCTGAAGCAGTGCAGGCCAGAGAGAAGGAAAAGGCTGTCATCCTCGACTCCCTTTCGGAACTTGTTTCATACAAGGACACGGAAATGAGAATAGTCTGGGCGAATAATGCCGTGCTGGAATCTATTGGTTTGAGTTCTGACGAATTGATAGGACGGCATTGCTATGAAGTATGGGAACATAGAGATGAACCTCGTGGGGGATGCCCTATTGTAGAAGTTCTTAAGACTGGAGAGTTCAAAGAAGGAGAAGTTACTACTTCTGATGGTAGAAGATGGTTGGTACGGGGCAATCCAGTTAAGGATGAGGATGGTGTGGTTGTAGGGGTTGTCGATTCAAGCTTAAATATTACCGAAAGAAGGCGTCTTGAGGAACAATTAATCCAGGCCAAGAAAATGGAAACCGTTGGACGGTTAGCCGGTGGCATTGCTCATGACTTCAACAATTTACTTACAGCTATCAGGGGTTATGCCAATTTACTAATAGATGGACTGTCTCCCGAGGATTCCAGATATAAAGATATGAAACAGATTCTAAAGGCCTCCGAACGCGCCACAACACTCACTGATAGGCTACTTGCATTCTCCCGTCGTAAGTTCATAAAACCACAGGTAATAGACCTCAATGAGCTCATCCTTGGAATAGATGAAATGCTTCGTCGTCTGATCACTGAGGATATCGAATTGATATTCATTCCTACAGAAGACCTGTCTTCTGTAAAGGTCGATCCTGCCCAGATTGAACAGGTTATAGTAAATTTAGTTGTCAATGCCCGAGACGCTATGCCAAAGGGAGGGAAACTCTTCATCGAGACTGGCAATGTAGCACTTGACGAGGACTTCATCCGTGAGCACATTGGTAGTAAGCCTGGTGATTATGTGAGGATGTCTGTACGTGACACCGGGATTGGTATACCAGAGGAACTAATGGAGCACATCTTCGAACCGTTCTTTACAACAAAAAAGGAAGGGCGAGGAACGGGGTTAGGCCTTTCCACTGTCTATGGGATTGTCAAGCAGCACAATGGATATATTTCGGTAGAAAGCACTCCTGGAAGGGGGACCACGGTAAATGTCTATTTATTGCAAGTGGAGGAAGAAGCCGAAAGAATCCCTCTAAAAGAGATGGATGAGACATTACCAGAGGGCAAGGAGACGGTTTTAATTGTCGAAGACGAAGAAATGGTTCGAGGTTTCGCCCACCGCGTTCTACAGAGTCTGGGTTATACTGTGCTTGAGGCATCTAATGGTAAGGAAGCGGTCAGGGTGGCCGAGGAGCATGAGGATGAGATTCATCTACTTTTGACGGATATTGTTATGCCAAGGATGAATGGAATGGAAGTGGCTAAATATTTCCAAAAAATACGCCCAAAGATTAAAGTCCTTTTCGTTTCAGGATATTCTGATAGCATTACAGAGCAACATGGTTTCCTTTTTAAAGGGATGAACTTCTTGCAGAAGCCCTTCGCTTCCAGAGAGCTTGCCCAAAAGTTGCGGGAAGTTCTGGATAGCGAATAGACACAGAGAGATATAGTTAAATAGTTGAGTAGTTGAGTCGTCGATTAGGAAAAAACTCAATGAACTCCACGAACCCTATGAACTCAATAAACCCAGAACACACCACCGAAATGAAACCGCAGATACACGCAGATGAACGCAGATAGATACTAATAAAAGACACACACCACCAAGGATTATGCCACGGTAAACTCACGGTTAATTTTCAATAAAGGTGATATGTGATAGAACTCAAGCGAGAAGACAAGCAGGTGATATGTGTTATGAGATAGAAGATGAATATGCACGTATCCCTTATCACTTACCACTTATCAC
>DAOVFB010000133.1 GCA_030668705.1 Candidatus Stahliibacteriota bacterium | reverse complement strand
GATTTTTACCAACTTAACAACTCAACTACTCAACGATTTAACCATATCCGTGTTTATCTGGGTAAATCTGCGTCCAATTCAGGGGTTAGGATATAGGATTTAGGATTTGGTGGTGTGGGTTTTTTACACAAAAAAATTCTTCTCTGTGTTCTCTGTGTCTCTGTGGCATTATTAGGTGTTTGGTCTTGGGTTTTGACTAATGACTACTGACAGAGGATTAAAGGACTGGAGCAAAGCGACTACTATGCACAGTTTACTTCACTCTCCCCAATCTTGTCTAAAGCTAAAGGAGTAACCTAACTTTTTAGCTGAATAGATATATGCAAATTGACAGTCCCCTTGATAAAGGGGACTTACAATGATTATCTATACTTTTATTCTACTTTTGCTACGTTTTCGGCCTTTGGGCCTTTTTCTCCCTCTACAACATCAAACTCTACTTCATCGCCCTCATTTAGAGCTCCTGTCCCTTCCTTAATAGCAGATGAGTGCACAAAAATGTCCTTACCTTCTTCCATGGCAATAAAGCCATAACCTTTTCTTTCACTAAACCATTTTACTGTACCACGAGCCATATTACTAGTACCTCCTGTTTTAAGTTTCAGATAATTTATGCATTTAAATCAATCTGTCAAGGGTAAAAATAGTAATGTCATTACCATAAATAAATGTCCTACTTTATTCCCAAAAATAGATGTCACATTTTAGAGGATAATAACCCATAGGAATAGAATTAGATTTGCGTAGATTAAAGTCATTTGGACTTGCTGCTCCGATGCGCGTCTCGGAGGGCGAGCGGGCATGGTTCGTGAGATTTTAATCTCACGAGAGCTCGATGCGAGAGCCGAGCGGCAATTTCCTCTGCCTTCGGAAATTAACCGCGTCTTTTCGTGTGGCAAGTTCGAATGGTTGATGAAAATATGACATTTACTGAAGTAATCAAATGTGACAGATTGCTTGGGAATAACAGGGTAAAAATAGTAATATTCAAGGCCTTGACTTTTCCTACATTCGGATTAATATGTAAATGGTGTTAAACGGATAAACCATCACGAGAATGAATCAAAAAGTTTAACGAGTTAAATGTTAGGTTAGGCGTACGACAACAAGATAAGGCAACCCATTCGAAATACCGGATAGAAAGAATATATATGCCTAAAAGTTTAAATAGTGCTATGTTCCCGCTGTGACCGGTTGACTGACAATCGCATCCAGTAGCGGAACGATGTAAGGAGGTTAGTTTAATGTCAAAGAAAATCTATGTGGGAAATTTGTCTTTCAGTACGTCAGATGAAGATCTCCGTAAACTCTTTGAGCAACATGGAACCGTCAGCTCTGCAAATGTAATTACCGATCGTGAAACCGGTAGGTCCCGTGGTTTTGGCTTTGTTGAAATGGAAGATGACGAAGCCAGTGCAGCCATTTCAGCTCTTAATGGTACAGAGCTTGATGGGCGCAGCTTACGCATCGATGAAGCAAGGGCGCGTTCCCCTCGTGGAGGTTCTCGCGGTGCTTATAACAATCGTAGGTATTAAGACCAATTAAATAACGAGACACGTAAAAACTACATTGCTCATAAAAGCCCGGAAGAATTAATTCTACCGGGCTTTTTAATTAAAGACATCTCACAATCTAAGATTACACAATCAATATGTAATCAATTTGGGGGACGAAGGACCCCCTCACATTTTTCAAAATGATCCTCCGCCCCACTCTCTTTTATATGGTTCTTTTTAACATTACGATCAGAGGGTCCCAGGGTGGTAGGTGCATTGGTTCTTGCTCTAAGATATCCCCTACTTCCCGTGGCAGATATCTCTTGTTTATTATCGCCACATATAGGTATTCATTAAACCAGTCATCGTACATAGTCCAGTGACCCTCATGTCCCCTTTCTTTCCCATGGCTGTCCTCAACCAGCCACTTTACAGGCTTCCCACCCTGAATGTCCACACCAGTAAAAACCATAGCATGGTTACCAGTGCTCTCTCTGTAGGAGATTCTCTCTTTTTTGCTCATTTCTATATCAATCCCATATACTGACCTGTAGTCAATGATACCTGGTAGGAGAATCCCTCTTTCAAAGTCGCCATCCTTTATAATATCACATGCAAACCATACCGGCTCACCATCAAGGAGTGATTTAAGGGTCAATGCTTTTATCTTTTCTATGTCAAGGTTGGCATAGGTTGGGTCAGCCTGTTCATAAATATTCCTGGATTGATCAAATTGTAACAATCTGTCATACTCTTTACCGGGGTAGTTCATTAAACACACATAATCCTTAAGGTCCACATTTACAACTTTTTCATAGAATTCCTTCGAGGTATAGCGCTCTGGCAGAGAAATAGTTCCTTCTTTATCTTCATATCTCCATATGAAACACGATGGAGGTTCTCCAAGATTCAATACAAGCATCTTATAAATGACCTTTAACATCTCTATTTTTTTCTTTTCCAGCGTTTCCTCTGTTGCTCCATTCTCTGCCATCTTATGAAGGATGGTTGCATCCTCCCGGAGCTTTCCAGATATAATCTTATTCATAACCCAGGAATGTGTGCTACTGTTGGTTTCTGGCATTGCATTCTTTGGAATAACACCGTATTTTTCGATTAGATCCACGACATATGACCAGAGCCCTCCATCTCCAATGGGGCGTTTGAGAAGCATTTCCAGTTCCCTATCCAGCAGGTCTCTCCCTGCGTTTCCTATAATCGATTCAAGGAAAAAGTTAGCTTTCTCCATTTTATCCCAGAAGAAAAGATAATTCTCAGAAAATTCAAAGTCATTCAGTTTGTATTTCTTAATAACCCTTGCACGCAACATATTAAGACCTGCAAAAAGCCAACATCTTCCACTTTTTTCCTGATCCGTAATACCTCTGGTATCTATCTTATGGTTAAATAGGTCGTTATGTTGCATAAGGAGTTCTCGATTTAGAGCAAGCTCTGAAAGTTCATTATTGGTAAGCGCATTCATAATTGCACGTTCGGAAGGAGTTAGATGGGCGGATTTTCTAATCTCTCTTATAACTTCCTCTGTTAGACCTTTATCGCTCTGTGGCAGGGCAGAAAGGATGGGAGAGACAGCAAATAACAAAAACATTAGAACTAAATTTTTAGAAAATGCCATAAAACCTCCTTTTATTTATTACTTTAAACGAACCCTTCTTAAATCTGTAGTAGTTTTTTCCTTTCGGATAAAACTTTAAATTTTAATATATTTTTAATTACTAAACCCTACCCCGGAATTTTTATAATAATATATTATAAAAAGGACATGCAGAAATGTCAATATAGGTTGTTGGCTGGTGTGTGAAAAGTGATTTTTTACAAAGTTTTTTATATAATAGATTTTTCCTTTATTTCTTTTCGAATCGTGCAGGAGTCAATAAGGGAAGAAGTTTTTATCCTTCCTTTAAAGGGAACTTATCTTATCTTCAATATCTTCTCAGTCGCCTTCTCCCGACCAATGATTGCCTTTATAAAATAGATGCCATTTGGCAGATAGCCTAAATCGAAGCTAAGTTCCTGATAACCTCTCTCTGTTCTATCCCTTAGTAATTTAATCGCTCTACCATTTATATCATACAGAGCTATTCTTACGGCTCCTTCAGAGGGTAAGTTGTAAGAAAGTCGTAGTTTATCCCTTACTATTCGTTGGGAAACGCTAAAGAAAAATTGAGTATCGTTCTCCTTTTCATCTTCAATACCAGAGTAAGGTGCATTGAATCCAACATAGAAACATTTAGTTGTATCCATATTCGCAACCATCTTTATCGTATCAGTGATATTAACACCAATATTCTGATAGGCATCGTCGTATCTGAGGAGATTCAGATTACTCCTTGGCAGGGGATATACTTCCCCTCTGTAGATACCAGAAGCAGTATCCGTCTCAAATAATGTTGCGGCAATACCTGTTGGATATCTGCTCGATGTTAGAATAATTATTGCCAATTCTTCTATATCAGGGTTTGCGTCAGAACCAAAGATAGATATAAAAAGGGTATCATAGGTTCCTATTGATTCTGCAACCTCTGAATATGAACTCGAACGATAGTTCTTTATTGAATCGATTAATAAAGGCTCTGAAGCTATGTTATTGCTAAGAGGGTCATACTCAAATGGATAAAATGAGGCTGGCCCATCAATTAATTGATTAATCTCTGAGGAATCAGTAAGCCACCAGTAATTATTTTCAAGGGATAGGGTAACACTTGAATTATTGTTAATCTCCGTATCCGCCTGGAAGGTATTGTAGTAGAGATTGCTGTTATAAGAGGAAAAAATTGCACCTGAACCAGCACCAGAAAAAAGATAGGCTAAACCAGATCCCTCTCCA
>DAOVFB010000051.1 GCA_030668705.1 Candidatus Stahliibacteriota bacterium | reverse complement strand
TATATTACCCTGTAGAACAGTAAACGAATCAAGTAGATGCCAATCTCCAGGTCTCCATGGACTCCTGTATATCCTGTAACCAGCAAAGTCAATAACTCCGTATATAGGATCAGGGGTCACCTCTGCTATATTGGACCATATCAGATCAACCCCACCTCCACTCGCAGAATAGTGAAGCTCGGGAACTTCTGGAGGAACGGGAATAATCCAGTGATCATCTTCATCCGGCGCAGAGGGATGAATTGGGTCTGAATGCTGTGAGCCCATATAATAGGCATCAAGTGCATAGTCAGCTACCTGCCTCATTCCTAACCTCTCACCGGTCCCATAATAATCATCGGTTCCCCCATTCATACCATAACCAACCCCTGATACAAAAACTATCTTTAATGTATCATAGGGCTCTAAGATATATGGACCAACTGATAAGAGGAAACGATAATCAAATTCAGCCGCTCCAATATCAAAAGGTGTTGGCAAAAATTTGTAACCAAGGGACATCTGATGGGTGGCTCTCATATAGTCAAGTCTCTCTAAATCGGAGCCTGGATCGTTGTTCCAGTTATACCATTGATGGGTTGTGACTACCGGAACTCTAGCTGGATTTCCATCTGCATCTAACCTGTATATATCATTCCCTTTTGGCGGTCCATAGACAAATCTTCCAAAGATGTAACCCGGGCAGGCACCACCTTCGGTTTCATCATCCCCGGGCACTGCCGTATTATCAACATCCCAGATATATGACATATTCCTTGGAATCCAGACTGTATCCCCAACAAGTAGGGCCTCATTCGCATCATTCCCATAAACCTGCCATTGGTCAGGAACTCCATCTGCACCTTCTGTTGCTCCATTCTGAGTTATCGTGTATTCATCGCTGGGGGATGGCTTAAAGGAAAATCCTGCCCATTCACCACCTGTGTAACCGTCAAAGGAGACCATATCGTCAATATGTGGGTCTGATGGGTCTGCTTCACAGACGTCTGCGTCATAGCGCCAACCTACATAAAGCTTTATCTCATCTTCGCCTCCTGCAACATCAGATTTCGATTTATCCCATACAATGTAGTATTCATAAGCAATAAAATCTGCATATTCCGATACAGACCATTGATAGGCCTTCTGTGTAATGTGTAGGCCTATCGCCCGATCCGGATTAAAAGCTCCCCAATCATGGTATGTAGATATAATGTCCCATTGAGAAACATCAGGACCAATATATGGCCAGGAATTATCATCTGGTTCGTACTCATCTGGTCCATCATAGGTGGTAACATATGGACTACCTCCTATCTCTGCACCCAACCATAGATCACCTGCGTATTGGTAGTAATAACCAAATCCGCCAGGGTAATCAAAGGAAGGGTTACCAGTAGAACTGGCATTTGGGTCTCCATAGATACCAAAATTGCTCTCTACAGTCCAGACGCCCCCAACAGTGTGTGGTCGGTACTCTTTGGCATCTTGCTTTGATCTACTGGCTGGGGGACCAGTTTTTGACGCTCCTATAAGTGAAATACTGAATATCAGCAGTCCTATAAATATTATCGTTTTCTTCATTACCAATACCTCCTTACCATTTCACAGAGAGTCCCAATCTCATAAATCTCTTTGCACTGTAAACCCGAGGATCAGCATAGGCACCTTCCGGGTCTCCATAAGCATTATACCAGTCTGAATCCAGGTAGCCCCTGACTATATTCTCATGGTCAAAGAGATGATAAATATCCCCAAACAAGCCAAGCCTCAACTGTCCAATTTTTAAGTCTTTGTAAAACCTCATATCCGTCCGGATGGTATAGGGAAGTCTCTCTGTATTAATCGTCTGTTCTCTCGTCCTTGAGGGAGGTGTCCAGGGTAATCCGCTACCATATCTAACGGTGAAGTTAACACCAAAGTTTTCAAGACCGGGAACACCAAAGAGTGCCTCTGCCTCAGGGGCCTGGAGTCCTATATTAGCTGTCACGGTATGTCTTTGATCCCAATCAAGATAGTGTTCCTCAGCAGGAACGACATATCTATTCCAGATATAATCATAGTTCTGGCGATACGATGAGGACTTACCCCTTGAAACACCAAAAGTGTAGTTCATATTCCATGTTAACCAGGCAGGGGTTCCGCCTCTCCTCTTCGAGAAATCAATCTCAATACCCCTTGCACTGCCGTAATCAAAATTCGTGTATCTTGTGTAATACTGCGTCATTGTATAGAAGATCTGTTCGGTATCGCTAAGACCGGATATATCCTTCATATATGCTGTAATATCTAATAAGATTTCATCGTTAAATGCATGCTGGATACCAAACTCATATGAAACCGTCTTCATTGGCTGGATATTAGGATTCCCTACCAGTGTATAAACCCCACTAAAGTCATAGTTCTGATTTTGGAACATCATCAACATTCGAGGCATCTGGAAATAATGCCCATAGGTGAAGTGGAACTTATCGTATTCAGTAATGGGGAAGGAGAACCCAACCCTTGGGCTGAGCGACCATTGTGGTTCTGAAGATAGTGGATTCTTTATTTCTCCGCCAAAAGCTATATTCCATACAGGGTCAGTTGGATCAGCCGGGTATTCGCCTTTTGCATCAAAATAATCAAAGCGGAGACCCGCATTAACCACAAATGATTCCTGTTCCAGTTTATCCTGGAGATATGCCGCTATCCTGTAGGGATTAGACTCTGCCCAATCCATATAGATATTTCCACCGGAAGCCATATCAGCTCCATAATCAAAGATATCGTAGTATTTTCCGGAAGCTCCGAGTTTGATTTCATGAATCCTACCCAATTGAGCCGTTAAATCCCATTTACCCGTATATACCTTCTTCTCATCCCATCCATAGGTTAAACGATAATAACCAGAAGTTATATAACCATCTATATTCTTGAGCCTTGTAAACGGATATTTTGTAAGGAAAGGCCAATCAAAACCTCTCTCCACACCATTAATCTCCACATCCCTGTCATTATCCTCATCGAAGAAATCATCTATACCGTCTTTATCATTCTCATCGATCACACCATCGTTATTAAAATCGTAGGTCCCATCCTCGAAAACATTGTATAATAAACTTGTGGTATAGTTATTAAACTTAAACTCATGGATCATTCTTGGATTGATTGCATGTGTAAAATTAAGACCATAAGAATAACTCTCTGCAATGTATTCAGGGCGCTTATCAAGATTGAACTTCCATTGGTCATTATAGTTCTTATATTCGGTCTTGTAATATAAACCATGGAGCATGACCTTAAACGCCTGGGAGGGTTTGAATGTCAATTTACCCGTGTAGGTTTGCTCCCAATCATCGTAGTTTGGATGATGACCATCATCGCTTGAGTATTCTCCACCAAGGAAGAATCTCAATTTCTTACCTACCAGGGGTCCACTCAGTGTAAAGTCAAATCTCTTCATTTTCTCTGGCTGCCAATCCGCAACTACAAGGGTATCCGTTGCATAAGCGGTAACTAAGTTACCACTTCCGGCCTGACGATAGGTAATTTTATCGTACCTCTGATTGTAATAAGTAGTATCACCATTGCTTACTTCAAAATAAGGGGTCGGCGTATCAGACTTGGTGGCAGTGAGATAGGTTGTATCGCTGGATTCATTGTTGTCAAGGAATTTCTGAAGCCCTTCTACCCCGAAAGCATCATTAGTCCTTGCTTTTAAAGTGAAATGGATCTTTGAACCACCACTCTTTGTTATGACATTGATTACCCCTGACTGAGCACTACCGTATTCTGCTCCAAATCCACCTGTATATACAGAAGTCTCCTGAACCGACTCCTGAGGGATGTGGGAATCGAATCCACCAGTCATAGGATCTACCATCTCGACACCATCGACTACATACACAACCTCCCAGGACCTACCTCCTCGAACATGGAGAGTGCCTCCATCGTCAACCACGCCAGCCTGTCTTGCTACAACTCCTTCAATGGTGTTGACGGGTGTAGATTCCATATCATCCGCTGAAATTATTGCCACTGAGGTCGTCACATCCTTCTTGATAATAGGCCTTTTCGCTTTAATCGTCACACCCTTAACAGCAATAGCCTCGGATTCCAAAGCAAACTCAAGAGTACGTGTAAGATCAGCCTCTACTCTTACACCTGTTATCGTTACCTCTCGATAACCCATCATACGTGCGGCTACCGAATATTCCCCTGGTGTAACATTCAGGATGACAAAGTAACCGTCCGGGTCCGTTGCAGCACCCATTGTTGTCCCTTCCAGAATGACATTAACACCGGGTAGTGCCTCTCCCGTACTCGCATCATAAACCCTACCTACCACTTTACCCGTTGTTGCCGCAAAAAGGGACACTGCAAGAACACACATCAATAAGAGCAAAACCTTACGCATAAAACACCCCCTTCTTTAGGTTTGTATTTTTGTTGTCCTTATAATATGGGAAACATTTAAACAGAATGAACATATAAGAATCATTACTGAAACTGAAGTTAATAGCCCTCACTTTACTATTTCTAACCTCCTAAGAGAGTTTAAAATTCGTTTACTATCATATAATATATAATGGAGAAATTCTTCCTTGTCAAGGGGTTTTTTCTATTTTTTTTGCAACGAGGAGTTCACGGAATTCCTCTGGGTAAGGAGAAGCAACCAAAGCGTCCTTACGGGTAATAAGACCTTTCCCCAATAGCTCTATTAAGGATTCGTTCAGGGTTTTCATTCCCTCTTTTGTCCTCGTCTGCATAATAGAATAAAGCTGATGAGTTTTTTCCTCTCTTATTAACTTTCTCACTGCAGCAATAGACACAAGAACCTCTACAAAAGGTATTATACTATTTCCTTTTGCACTCTTTATAAGGTTTTGTGAAACAATACTAAGTAAATTAGCTGAAAGTTGAAGCCTTACCTGCCGCCGTTGATAAGGGGGGAAAATATTTATTATGCGATCAATCGTCTGGATTGCACTTTTCGTATGGAGTGTTGAAAGAACAAGATGTCCTGTCTCTGCTGCTGTTATAGTTTTCATAATCGAATCCATGTCTCTCATTTCCCCCACTACAATAACATCAGGGTCCTGACGCAATGAATACTTAATAGCGGAGGAAAAGGAATGCGTATCTCTTCCAACCCCTCTTTGATCAATAATGGCTTTCTTGCTCTCGTAGATAAATTCTATTGGATCTTCTACTGTAATGATATGGCAGGTATCTCTTTTGTTTCTATAATCAACCATTGCAGCGATTGTAGTAGATTTTCCGCACCCCGATGGACCAGTCACCAGAAGCAATCCTCGTGGTTTCATAGCAAATTCTTTCAGTATTGGCGGTAGATGCAATTCATCAATATCAGGAAGCTCTCGTGGAATTAGACGGAAAACTATCCCAACGCTCCTTTTCTGGGAAAACACGTTTACCCTGAAGCGGGAAAGTCCAGGGACATTCACAGCAAGGTCCATCTCTTTACTCCGTTCGAATTCCTCTAACTGTTGGTGTGACATAACTGATTTAGCAATACCCTCAATATCTTCATCGGTAAGGATATTATACTTCTCCAGTCTCTTCAGTTCCCGGTTTATTCTCATAATAGGGAGCGATCCCTTCTTTAAGATGAGATCAGAAGCACCCTGCATTTTCATCGAACTTAAGAGATCCCCTATATTTATACTCATCCTATCCTCTTGCCAGAGACGATTCGAAAGCCTTGGGGTTGGAAACCTTGGAGAGGGCCTCTTCATAATCTACATATCCACGGAGATAAATCTCTTTTAGAGAATCATCAAGCAGCCTCATCCCGTACTTCTGCCCTGCTTTTATCATATTATAAATCTGTTCCACTTTACCCTCGCGTATTGCACTGGTAATACCTTTAGTTCCTATAAGGATTTCAAATGCGGCTATCCGTCCTGTTCCATCAGACCTCCTCAGGAGTGTCTGAGAGATTATTGCTCGTACCGTAGATGCAAACTGTAATCTGATCTGATGTTGGTGTTCGGGGTCAAACACATCTACAATCCTGTCAACCGTTTGTGGAGCATCAGGTGTATGAAGAGTGGCAAAAACTAAAGCACCCATCTCTGCCGCATTGAGAGCAAGGGATATTGTCTCCCTATCTCTCATCTCTCCGACCATTATTACATCAGGATTCTGTCTAACCACCCTTTTTAGGGCCTCCTCAAAGGAATAGGTATCCACACCTATGGCACGTTGCTCAATCACACTCTCTTTATCATCAAGGACATACTCAATAGGGTCCTCGATTGTGATTATATGCTTTTTCCTCTTCACGTTTATCTCTTCTATTATAGCTGCAAGGGTCGTGGATTTACCTACACCTGTTGGCCCGGTAACCAGGACAAAACCTTGCGAAAATAAGGCAATTTTCTTTAATATTTCTGGAAGCCCCCATTCATCTATGCTTTTAACTACAAGAGGAATAACCCTCACTGCTACTCCCACCTTACCCCTCTGCAAGAAAACATTCATCCTGAATCGCGCCATACCAGGAAGCTCATAAGCGATATCGAGCTCCAGGTCTCTTTTGAAACGTTCTTTTTGTTCATCTGTCATAATAGGAAATATAAGTTCCTTTACTTCATCGGCACTAAATGGTTTATAACCATCCAATCTCTTGAGCATGCCCTGCATCCTTACTATAGGGGGTTCATCGGCCTTCAGATGGAGATCAGAGCCTCTTCTTTCTACTACTTCCTTCAGGTATTTATCGATTTCGGCAACCATGTCTCTAAATCATACACCCGAAAGGATTCGAACCTTCAGCCTTCCCGGCCGGAGCGGGACGCTCTATCCATTGAGCTACGGGTGCTTTATGTCTCATCAAAATTTATTTTTTCTATTTTTTTTCTTAGTTTTCTTGGTGGCTTATAGGAAGGAACCCTTCTATCAGGTATCTTTACTTCTTCCATAGTCTTGGGGTTTCTTCCCGTCCTACCTCTTCTGAATTTGTTCTCAAAAACTCCAAAACCCCGTAGTTCGAGCCGGTCGTTCTTGCAGAATACTTCTTTAACCTCCTCCATCAATGCCTCAACAACAACCCTTACATCCTTTGTAGGGATCCCGGTTCCTTTGGAAATACTCTCAATAATATCTGCTTTTGTTTTAGTCATCTGCCCTCCCTTTTTTATCTATATAATTGAATATCAAACCAATGTCAAGCACTTTTTTTATATTAAGCAGAGATACACAGAGGAATCTCTTTACTTTAAAACCCTAAACCCGAAACACAGAACCCAACACCATTATTAGACACAGATTTGCACAGAAATGTCCTAAGTCCAATGTCCAAAGTCAGTATTCAGCTTTCGATATCGAAATCCTAAATCCAAAACTCTAAATCCTAACCCCTATATCCTATATCCTAACATTGAACTCAGGACCAAGAACCAAGAACAACATTTAGACACTGATCTGCACTGATACCAACTGATTATAAACACCCACCACACCATAGGAATTAGTTAATGATTTATACTGATATGTCGCTTTGCTCCAAAATCCTAACCCCTAAATCCCAATCCCTTATCACATAACCCATACCACGATATCACTTATCACGATGATTTTCTCATATCACTTATCACATACCACTATAATCCTATTATACAAACCCATTTACTCATATACCCATATACTCATCTACACTAAATCCTTGCTACTTTCAATCACAAATCACATGTCTTTATTTACCATGAATCGAGCATATACCTGAGAAGGGAATCTTTTATTCGCTCTGCTACTTTCTGAAGTGCACTCGTCTCATCTTCTTCTGCGGGATATACTACAGATTCCCGTATATTCCTTTCCCACTCCACTTCCTCTGTACTATCGACTAAAGCAAATTTCGCCTCCACACTCAAACGATACTCCTCAACTTCCCCTCCGCTACTATACGAATCAGGCTTTCTCTTATATTCGGTAATTACCCCCTTTAGAGTATAATCGCCTTCGGTTTTAATATCCACTCTGCCATCTTTGATAAAGGCGGTAGTCAACTCATCCGAAAGGATCCTTTCAATGTCGGCACTGCTGGTCATATTCAAAAGAGGAGGTATTGATATAGAACCCTTAAAACTCCCGCTCTTAAAGGAATAAACACAGGACAACACCATACACATGGCAACAATTATGGAAGAGCGCAAAACTCTACTCATACAATTTGCTTCTCCAATCATAAATTTTGGATCCCTTTCTCTGCTCGTAAAGCCATCCCTGGTAAAAAGTAGCCTGCTTTACCATTTGCATCTGGTTCATGAAACCAGGCAGTATTTTCTTAATTTCATCAGCTGAAGGAGCTTCTCTTCCTGTTACCTTTAATAAATATAGGGCCCTGCCTGCCCTGAGTCCTGGAGAGACCATCCCCTCTTTAAGATTCATCGCAAGATCGACTATTTTATCTGGTAAGTCTATCCCTTTTTCCCTATAGTTATTCCGTGAAAAATAGGGAGTGCGATGCCAGCTCCCCTTTTGGGGATGCCTCATAAGAACTTTATCCGGGAAATTCTCCCTGACGTATTTCTTAGCTTGTTCACCGGCTTCGTATGAGCGCATTGAATCTACGACTTCATCTTTTATCAAAGGGAATGGAGGTATTCCCTTCTCCACATCCTCTACCCAGAATACATATATAGAATCTACGCCTACAAGGGGATAGGAAATTTCACCCTTTTTGGGGTCATCCAGAAGTGTTCCAAACTCCACGCCAAGATCGGGGATATAGCCAATCCCATATGTAATATGTTCAACCTCATAGGTATCTGGGATACGCGAATCCACGGAATGAAGGCCAGTAGTATCAGAGCGCAGAATCTTAACCAGAGACCAGGCCTCCATCATTGCATCTGTATACTTCTCAGTTGAAGGAAATATAGGTAGAAATATCTCCTTAAGACATAACCTATTTCTTTCTCTACCGGTGAGCTTCAAGATATGATACCCTTCGTCTGATCGAATAGGTTCTCCGATTTCACCTATTTTCATACCAAGTAGTGCACTGGTAAATACAGAAGGGAGTCCATCAACTGGAATCCAGCCATTGATTAACTGCCTGTTCCTTGGCAAATAAGAATATATACTGATCAGTGTATCAAAATCCACGTTTTCGGCTCTCTTTGTTATTGAAAAGGCAAGTTCTTTAATCGAGCGCTCCATTTCCTCATCCACTTCTACCGGAAAAGAAACATATCCCAAACTTACCATCCCATCCCTTCTGAAGAGATCTTTATGGAATGAATAGAACTCCTCTGCAGAACCTGAGGGCTCATCCTTAATCCATTCGTCTAAAGGAATCCGTATATATTCTAATTTAATACTCACTGAATCATCCAGGAAATCTTCCATAAACTCATTGTGGGTTAATCTGGCAAGAGAAGAAACCTCTCCTCCAAGTATCCTTTGAGGCAGATCACTCTTTACTCTCCGGGCATAATCATTTATGAACTGTGATGCACGAGGGTTCTTTAATAGCTCGTAGTACCTATTATAATCAAATTGTCCTCCGATCCAGAAGGTACTGTCCTGAAATATCTCCCGAGGAGGAGAATTCTTAATTATTTCTATCACCTGCGCATCAGAGATAGAAATATCCCTCTTATCCATCTGGTTTTCCATTATCTTTTCCATTATTAATCGATTGATTATCTGGTCAGAAAGTTCCCTTTCTTTGAGAGGGTTAATTCCTATAGAACCACTTATTAGATTCAGCTGTGAGTTTAAGAGATTGCTGTATTCTCTATAACCTATACCAACACCCTCTACTTCAGCTATCAGATTACTCTTGCCCTCTTCATCTCTGCTCATTATATTAGCCCCAAAACCAAAGAATATAAAAAGAATAAATACCACTGCCACAACCCACATAAAGTACTTAGTTACCTTTCGGAGCCTCTGCATTATCATCTTTTCCCTCCTTCATTTTCCACCATAAAGACTTTGCTGTGCCTTAATGAAGAACCTCTCGAACTAATTCTTAGACACTGATTTACACTGATTAACCGGATTATTTAAACCTCCTATTCCTCGTAAGTGGAGTAGCGGCAATTCACGAATTGCCCTACAAGTTTCGCACAAGAAGAGAACGCAGAGCAAGCTCTGCTACTCCAGACAATTGTAGGAGCGACATCCCTGTCGCGATTATCACGGTTTGGAAACCGCTTGCCCCCTTGAATCCTTAAGAAAGTGATTATCTGTGTAATCTGTGTCAACAAAAATGGGATGGGAGGGGCATTTTTCACTGAAGTTAAGTCTCTGTGGCTATTTATCAAAGTCTGCTCCCTCTAAATATCTAACGAGTGATTCCAGCCTCTTTATTACCCTCTTCTTACCCAGAATTTCCATCAGAACAAAAAGACCAGGACCAACAGTCATCCCACTTATGCCAAGCCTTATCGGATGAATCAGTTCTGATGCTTTGCAATTTAGTTCCTCAGCAAGGTTTCTTATCACATTCTCCAACCCATTTTCATCAAAGTTCGCAAGTTCCTTTAATTGTTTTATCAATTCCTTCATCTTCTCTTCTAATCCTTTGCGAAAATGCTTTTTTACACCTTCTTCGTCATAACTAAAATCATCATAGAAGAAATAATATCCCCTAACAAGAAAGTCCTTAAACTTCTTGATACGTTTTCCCAAAGCCTCAATCACTTTTACTAAATAATCCTTATCATCTATAGAAATTCCTTTCCTGTACAAATATTCTGATAGCCGCGATGCAACCTCCTCCCTACCCAACTTAGCCATCCATGCCCCATTAAGCCATTCCAATCGTTCAATATCAAAGATAGCAGGCTTTATCTGAATACCATCTAATGAGAATCGCTTAATCAATTCCGGAATAGAGAATATTTCCTCCTCTGTCTTCGGTGACCAGCCAAGGAAGGCAAGATAATTGACGAATGCCTCAGGGATGATACCTTCATCCTTATAATATGATAGAGAGACAGCGCCATGCCTCTTTGATAGTTTCGAGCGGTCTTTCCCGAGAATAAGAGGAACATGTCCAAACTCAGGCAATTCCCAACCAAGTGCCTTATATAAGAGTATCTGCTTGGGAGTATTAGAAATGTGGTCATCGCCTCGTATTACATGGGTTATGCCCATTCGATGGTCATCCACAACAACAGCTAAATTATATGAGGGAGTGCCATCTGATTTTAAGATAACGAAATCCTCTATCTCGGAGTTTTCCTTCTTTATCACGCCATGTATTAAGTCCTCATAAGACGAGATCCCCGAGGGGACCAGGAACCTAATAGCTTTTGGCCTATCTTCTTTTTCGAATCTCTCCCGCTCCTCTCCGGATAAATGATAACATCTCCTATCGTATATCCAGCCTTTTTTAGAGGACATCGCTTTGTTTTTCCTCTCTTTGATTTCTTCATCCGTGCAATAACACCAGTATGCAAGTTTTCTCTTGACCAACTCTATTGCTTTCTCCTGATATTCATCAAAATAGTCCGACTGGTATAGAATATCCTCATCCCATTCAAGGTTCATCCATTGCAAACCTTCGATTATCGACTCCGCCATTTCATCCCTGGAGCGCTCCAAATCTGTATCCTCAATCCGCAGAAGAAATGCCCCATTATTTGACCTGGCGAAGAGATAATTGAAAAGCGCTGTCCTTGCAGTCCCTACATGAAGATAGCCGGTCGGTGAAGGAGCAATACGTACTCTCACTTTATTATTCTTAATCATTCATCTGTTCTCTCTTTTTATCTTTTTGCACTATATATACATATAATATAATACAAGTCAAGTCCTTATAAAGAAGTCGAGAGTCAATAGTGGGGAGATATCAGCTTTCAGCATTCAGTCCCCGGTACCCGGAAATGAAACCGTAAATGCACACAGATAAACGCAGATAAAAACACACTCCACCAAGAGTTTAGCCACGGTAAACTCACGGTTAATTTTCAATAAAGGTGATATGTGATAGAACTCAAGCGAGAAGACAAGCAGGTGATATGTGTTATGAGATAGAAGATGAATATGCACGTATCCCTTATCACTTACCACTTATCACATA
>DAOVFB010000089.1 GCA_030668705.1 Candidatus Stahliibacteriota bacterium | reverse complement strand
CAGATATCTTTGAGCCATTTTTTACCACAAAGGAAAGTGGTACGGGGCTTGGTCTTTCCGTTGTGTATGGGATAGTAAAACAGCATGAAGGATGGATAGATGTAGAAAGTTCACCTGGTAGGGGTTCAACCTTCAGGGTATATCTTCCACTTATTTCAGCTAAAGGAGGAGCCAGGGTTAAGGATGAAATTTCGGTAGGCGATTTTCGTGGTGATGGGGAGGGGATACTGTTGGTAGAGGATGAAGACTTAGTTCGTGAATTTAGTTCAAAAGTGCTTCGGCGAAACGGCTATGTTGTATATGAAGCAGGAAATATAGGAGAAGCGTTTAATATATTCGAGAAAGAAAAAGAGAATATTCGACTGGTATTCAGCGATGTGGTTCTTCCGGATGGGAATGGTATTCAACTGGTTGAGCAACTACTCTCCCGCAAAGAAGGACTCAGAGCTCTCCTCTGTAGCGGATACACAGATGAGAAATCAAAGTCCACTCTTATAAAGAGGGGAGAGTTTCACTTTATCCGGAAGCCTTATGGCATTGGTGACCTATTGAAGGCTGTCAAGGAAACCCTGAGGGCCCCTAAATGAGCTTAATAATGGAATGCGTAGGAAGGGAATTGCCACAGAGACAGTCGCTTCGCTCCAATGCAAAATGCAAAGTTTAAATTTATACACTTCCACGCATATTTTACAAACATATAGTTGCTTCGCTCCAATGCAAAATGCAGAATGCAAAGTGCAAATTGCGGGAGTGGGCTTCTGCCCGCGATGATTGTAGGGAAAAGGCATGCCTTTTCCATCTGCGGGGGCAGGTTTTGTACCTGCCCATTTGTAGGAGTTTGATTTACCCATCCACCCACTTTATTCACCAAACCCTAAATTGTAGGGGCAATTCATGAATTGCCTCTACAAGAGTCGCCCAAACCGTAGGGGTTTCATTTATGAAACCCGGGGGTGGGCGTGATAAATCGCGCCCCTACGATTAAAAACTGTGCCCTTTGTGGGAGAGTCTTTTAGGTGTGAAAGGCATAGATAATATCAACGCCTTAAACCATGTGCCCAAACTTTCCCGCCGGTAGGTTATATTTGCTTGACAGTTTCATTAAAATTTGTTATACTTTTATAGATATCTGTATGAATAATACTACTGTAGGGATTTATTCGTTGAAAGAGAATTTATTCGCGCGTTTAATATGCAAAGATTTAAGGGGTGGACCGAATTAAAAGAATTTCCGCATTTTAGGGATTATGTGAAATGAAGGATAAATATAAGACGAAAAAGGAACTTATAAAAGAGTTACAGGGGTTACGCCAGCGAATTTCTAATCTGGAAATAGTAGAAACCAAGCGTAAACTGGTGGAGGATGCACTGTGCGATGTCTCTTTACAACGGGAGGAGATGGAGCGTATTGTCAATTGCAGTCCGGCCGTGGTTTTCCTCTGGCGCAATGCTCCAGGTTGGCCAGTGGAGTATGTTTCCGATAATGTTCGTCAGTTCGGATACAGCCCTGACGATTTTTATTCCGGCAAGCTTCCCTATTCCGACTTCATTCACGCAGGTGACCTGGAAAGGGTTGCCTCTGAAGTGACTCATAATTCCAGTCAACCGGGTAAAGATAAATTTACCCAAGAATATCGAGTCCTAACCAACACAGGGGGCCTACGCTGGGTAGACGACTGGACCTGGATTCGGCGGGACGAAAATGGTGAGATTACACATTACCATGGTATCATTCTCGACGTCACCGAACGGAAGAGGGCAGAAGAGGAGATACGAAAGAGGGAGGAAAGGTTCAGGGTATTATTCGAAAAAATTCCAGAAGCCACCGTATATACGGACAGTAGTATACATATTAAAGATGCCAATCTCAGATTCAAAGACCTTTTTGGTTATTCTCTGGATGAGATAAAAGGAAAAGATTTGAATTCTCTCGTAGTTCCCGAAGACAAAATGGATGAAGCAAAAAGATTGGATGGAGAAGCAGTCAAGGGAGGGTATACTTCGTGCGTTACTGAGAGGAAGAGGAAAGATGGGTCACTATTTCCTGTATCTATCTCAGGTGGACCCGCCATCGTTGAGGGATCTGAGATTGGAATGATAACGATATATAAAGACGTCACCGAACGGAAGAGGGCAGAGGAAGAGTTACGGCAGAGCGAAGAGCGATTTCGCACCCTGGTGGAAAAGAGTGTAGAAGCCATTTTCCTTATCAACTTCGGTGGAGAAATTGTATTCTGGAATCCAGCGGCTGAAAGATTGATAGGCTTGAGTGACAAGCCCACCAGGAAAATGACTCTGTCTGATGTTCTAACCCCTGATTCATTAAAGATCGCCAGAGCTAATATTGCCCATACTGTGCAGACCGGAACCACCCAACCCAGCCCTTACGAGTTGACAGTCCGGAAATTCGATGGAACTCTGGCTTTAATTGAACTATTCATTGGTCTCATTGATTATGAAGGTGAAAAGCATCTATTGGGTACGGCAAGAGATGTAACTGAGCGAAAAAAGGCAGAGGAAGCGCTAGGGGAAAGCGAAGAAAAATACAGGGACTTAATCGAAAATGCAAGCGATGCAATTTTTACGATAGACCGATTGGGAAGATTTATAAACGGCAATAAAAAGGGAGAGGAAATATCTGGTTATGAGCGCGAGGAATTGCTTGGCAAATCATTCAAGAGACTGGTTCCGGTAAAATATATGCCGAGCATTATGAAAATCGTGGGAAAGGCGTTCAGAGGCAAAATAGAACACGGACAAATAGAAATAGAAATTAAAGACAAGAAAGGTCGCCTTATTCCTCTTGAAATTACCGGACGGACCATTTGGGGAGATGGAAAGGTTATCGCTATTCAGTGTGTTGCCAGGGACATCATCGAACGTAAGAAAGCTGAAGAAATCCAGAAGTTGCAGAACCGTATTGCAAACGCCGTTCTCACGACCGATGACCTTGAACAACTATTTAAATTAATTCATAAGGAACTTGGTAAGGTTATGGATACAAGTAATTTCTTTATTGCACTCTATGATAAAGAAAACGGCAAGATTTCCCTTCCTTACTTTGTAGATAAAAAGGATAAATCAGGGACCTTTCCTGCCGGGAAGACTCTTACGGCCTATATTATAAAGAATAATAGGCCGCTTCTTATGAGTAGAGGAAAAATCGATGAGATGATTAAGTCTGGTGAGGTAAGGACCATTGGAATGCCTTCAAAGGTCTGGCTCGGAGTTCCTTTGCAGGTAGGGCAGGAGGTAATAGGTGCAATTGTAGTTCAGAGCTATGAGGATGAGAATGCTTTAGGTGAGGAAGAACTGGAAATTTTGAAATTCGTATCCAGTCAGATTGGACTGTCTGTAGAACGTAAACGTGGGGAGGAGGCACTGCGGAAGAGTGAGGGGGAATACAGGGATTTAATGGAAGAAGCGCCAATAGGTTTATGTAATATCGATATCAAAGGTAAAGTTCTATTTGTTAATAAGAGGTTTGAAGAAGTTTCAGGCTATACGCGGGAAGAAGTAGTTGGAAAGAATGGCTTCAAACTTGGTATGTTCGGAGAAGATACCATAAACCTCTTCGCGAAAAGGATTAAGGACAGACTAATGGGAAAAACACCTCGCATTCTGGAATTTCAGTTTAAATGCAAAGATGGGAGATGGCTATGGGTGGAATTAGATGCTAAATTAATCAAAAAGTTTGGAGTTCCAATTGGCTTTCAACTTGCCACAAGAGATATAACAGAGCGCAGGGTCACAAGGGAGGCCTTACGTGAGAGCGAGGAGAAATTCAGGGCAATAAGCGTTTCGGCACAGCACGCAATCATTGTGGCAGACAATGAAGGAAATGTTACCTACTGGAATAAAGCGGCGGAAAATATGTTTGGCTGGACAAGTCAGGAAATACTGAGCAAGGAATTACATGGTTTCATCATGCCACAACGGTTCCAAGAAGCCTTTAGGCATGGATTTGACAAGTTCAAGGATACTGGTAGGGGTGATCTTATTGGAAAACCATTTGAGACTGTAGGTATGAAAAGGGACGGAACCGAGTTTCCCGTAGAACTCTCTATTTCCTCGGTTAAAATGGGAGGTAAGTGGAACGCAATAGCCATCATGCGGGACTTAACCGAACGAAGGAAAATGGAGCGTGAAATCGAAGAACGTAAGACTTACCTGGAAAAGATGTTAATCAGTGAGCCGGATGCTGTTGTTACACATGATGCAGAGGGTAGGGTAGTAGAATGGAATCCTGGGGCTGAGAAACTTTTTGGGTATAAGCGTAAGGAGGTAGTTGGAAAGGTCCTTGACGATCTAATTGCAGGTCCAAATCCTGAAGAATACAGGGAGGCAACCAGTCTTAGCGAGCGATTCCTTTCCGGGGGAAGTATTGATTCTTTTGGAACCATTCGTTACCGAAAGGATGGTTCTCCTGTGGATGTGATCCGTTCCGGCTCTGGAATCTTTATCAAGAATAAACTTATTGGTGTGGTTGCAACGTATAAGGATATAACAGAACGGAAAAAGGTCGAGGAGGAATTGATAAAATCACATGAGCAGTTGCGCAGTCTTTCCGCACATCTGCAAGCCGTGAGAGAAGGGGAGAGAACATCCATTGCTCGAGAGATTCATGATGATTTAGGACAGACAATGACAGCTTTGAAGATGGATTTTTCCCTGTTGAATAGATTAATCCCCAAAGAAGAAAAAGTACTACTTAGAAAAACAGAATCAATGTCAAAGCTCGTTGATGTGATTCTTCGAGACACTAAAAGGATATCCACAGAACTCAGGCCAGGATTACTGGATGACCTGGGTCTTATAGCAGCAATTGAATGGCAGGCAGAGGAGTTCCAAAATCGGACTCAAATTAAGTGTGAACTTACATTAGGACCAGAGGATATTGTCCTGGACAGGGAATGTTCTACAGCAATATTCCGAATCTTCCAGGAGACACTCACGAATATTGCCCGGCATGCCAATGCAACGAAGGCGAGTATAAATTTAACAGAGAAAGGTGGCAAGTTAACCTTGAAGGTAGGAGATAATGGCAGGGGGATTACAGAAGAGCAGATTTATGATTCTAAATCATTTGGACTAATCGGGATACGAGAACGAGTAGCTTTTCTAGGCGGTAAGGTCAAAATCAAAGGTGTTCCGGATAAAGGAACTACAATAACAGTGAGTATCCCGTTTGGTGGGGCTGGTGAGTAGGGTGAGGACTATCGTGGTAAGTGATAAGGGATATGGGAACATCAGTCCAATGTCCAACGTCCAATGTCAGGAGTCGATAGTCGGGAGTCCAGAGTCCAGTGTAAAGAAAATTGGAGTAGGGGCAATTCATGAATTGCCTCTATGAGTTTCGCGAATTGTAGGCACGAATTTATTCGTACAATTGTAGGGGCTCCAGGCTATCCGCAAAATAAGAAAGAGTCGATAGTTCAAAGTTTCAAGTTACAAGTTTCAAGTTTCGGATTTGGGGTTTGGGGGTTAGGGGTTTTTAATCAGTTAATATCAGTGTAAATCAGTGTCTATTCTTTGGGTGGTGTGTTCTGGGTTTATTGAGTTCATAGGGTTCATTGGGTTCGTGGAGTTCTATGTTAGGAAGTTGGTGTGTGTTTTTTAATAAAGAATTAACCGTGAGTTTGCCGTGGCATAATCCTTGGTGGTGTGTTCTGGGTTTATTGAGTTCAGTGTTCTTAGTTCTGTGTTTATGGGTTGGTATGTTAGGAGTATCGTGGTATGTGATAAGTGGTAAGTGATACGTGCATATTCATCTTCTATCTCATAACACATATTACCTGCTTGTCTTCTCGCTTGAGTTCTATCACATATCACCTATATTGAAAATTAACCGTGAGTTTGCCGTGGCATAATCCTTGGTGGTGTGTTCTGGGTTTATTGAGTTCATAGGGTTCGTTGGGTTCGTGGAGTTCTATGTTAGGAAGTTGGTGTGTGTTTTCCAACAAAGAGTTAACCGTGAGTTTGCCGTGGCATAATCCTTGGTGGTGTGTGTTTTTAATCAGTTAATATCAGTGTAAATCAGTGTCATTATTAGGTGTTTGGTCTTGGGTCTTAGGTTTAAAGGTTAGGGGTTTTTTATTAGTATATATCTGCGTCCATCTGTGCCATTATTAGGTGTTTGGTCTTGGGTTTTAGGTCTTAGGGTTTAGGATTTAGGGGTTTTTAATCAGTTGGTATCAGTGTAAATCAGTGTCTATTCTTTGGGGTGTGTGTTTTTAACTGATATTTATTATATAAATAAAGGAGGGAAGGATGATAAAGATACTAATAGCTGACGATCATCCAATTGTCCGTGAAGGCTTAAGGCAGATTATTGAAGTAGCTACTGATATGGTTGTAACCGATGAAGCGAGGAATGGGGAGGAGGTGCTGGAGAGGATTAAGGAAAACGATTTTGATGTGGTTATATTAGACATTTCTATGCCTGGCAGAAGCGGGCTGGATATTTTAAAGGAAGTGAGGAAAGAAAGACCCGAACTTTCGGTTCTTATATTGAGTATACATCCTGAGGAACAGTATGGTGTGCGCCTCTTAAAGGCAGGTGCCTCAGGATATTTAACAAAGGAGAGTGCACCAGAGGAACTGGTCAATGCCATAAGAATTATATCGCAGGGGAGAAAATATATAACTTCCTCTCTTGCAGAGAGATTGGCCCTCAAATTAGGGGATGATTTTGAGGGGCCCCTACACGAAAATCTCTCCGACCGTGAGTATGAGGTAATGTATATGATTGCGAAAGGGATGACAATAAAGGAGATTGCAGAGAAATTATTTCTGAGTGTTAAAACAATAAGCACGTATAGATACCGAATCCTTGGGAAGATGAGAATGAAGAGTAATGCAGAATTAATCCGTTATGCTCTTAAGCTTGGGTTGGTTGATTAGGAAAACCCCACAAATATCTCTCGCCAAGCCCGCAAAGGGATTAGCCACAGAGGCACAGAGTTCACAGAGAGAGGAATATGTGTTTTAAAGAGAGGGTAGAGAGAAAAGCAAAGAACACAGAAAGTCGAGCGTCCAGAGTCCAGTGTCAAAAAAAATTGGAGTAGGGGCAATTCATGAATTGCCTCTACAAGTTACGCGAATTGTAGGCACGAATTTATTCGTGCAAAACTAAAACCCAATCCCCAACCCCTAAATCCTAATTCGACACTGATTAACACTGATTCTTACTGATTGGAGAAACCTCCAACTTCCACCATTTTTTCGACACTGTTTAATACATATTATTAATTCCTTTATTTGTATCAGTGGTTATCTGTGTGAATCTGTGTCTATTCTTAAGTTTCTTGCAACGTTTTGTAGGGGTTTGATTTATCGAACCCTTTGTGGGAGAGCGCATGTAGGCACGAATTTATTCGTGCAAAACTAAAACCCAATCCCCAACCCCTAAATCCTAATTCGACACTGATTAACACTGATTCTTACTGATTTTTCTGCCA
>DAOVFB010000143.1 GCA_030668705.1 Candidatus Stahliibacteriota bacterium | reverse complement strand
ATGGCTACCAGGATACAAAGACTTGGAGGAGGGAACTATGTAGCCTCGGGCAGTCTTTATCCCAATACAGGAACTACAAGGAGCTGGGTATATGGATACCATCATTTCGTAAAGGGTACCTCATGCCTTTCTTATACTATAGAAGTGGGAACATCCTTTTATCAACCCCAGGGAGACCTTGATAACATTGCGCATGAGAATTGGGAAGGAGCATTATATCTTGCACTCAGGGCAGATAGCATAAGGGAATTCTTGCTACCCGATGTTCCTGCTCCGGAATTCTTTATCCAGGATACTGTCAATGATGATTCCGTAACTCTTTATTGGACACCTGTTAGTGAAGAGTGGACACATCCAGATAGGTGGCAATTAGACCAACTGGATGACTATGCTCCTACTCTGGATAGTATTGAATCAGGAACAGATAACTGGTTATTTACTGGCTTTGCTCCGAGTTCTACGAGAAAACATACCGGGGACTATAGCCTCTTTAGTGGGTCAGGAAATAATATTGCAAATGTTGCAATAACCAAATATCCATATCTGGTTAGAGAAGGTGATTCCCTCTCCTTCTGGTGCTGGTATAACCTTGAGGAGAATTATGACGTTACTGCCATAGAGGTTTCTAAAGACCGAAAAGAATGGATACAACTTGATGAAAGATATTCAGGTATTTCTGGAGGTTGGGTCCAGAAGAAATATAACCTTGAACACTGGGTGGATATGTCGCTCTATATCCGTTTCAGGACGGTTACAGACGGTAATGCACTCGAGGAAGGTTTTTATGTGGATGATATTTATCCTGTGCCAAATTTTGGATCCGTATCTATTATTGACTCAGCAATAATTGAAAACTCATATACCGTGGAAGGATTATCACAGGGAGATTGCTATTTCCGTGTGAGGGGACATAATAATAGGGGGTGGGGGAGCTATAGTGATGTAGAGGGAACTAGTATATGTTCAGGTGTTACAGAAGAGAAAGGGCCTGAAAGCCAATTTTACTTTAGTGTAACAACAGACTTAAAGGGCATTCTCATCTCTTATGAAATAGACAGAAGCCAGAATGTCAAAGTTCATATCTATGATATTTCTGGAAGAAAAATTAAGGAGATAGATAGGTACGATACAAAAGGAAAGCATTCTCTAAGAATAGAGGATTGCAAGAATGGAATCTGGTTCGTTCGATTAGAGACAGAGGAAAGGGATATAGTAAAGAAAGTCGTAGTTATTCGATAAATCAATCTGAAACCCCGAGCCATCATTCACTGTAGCTATCAGTCTATACATTAAAAACTAAAAGAAGAATTATTATAATAAGTTATGGATTATGTATAATATGAATTGTTTTATAGTAATTATTGTGTATAATTATAGGAAATAATAAATGCATGCCAATAAAATATTATAAGGAGGTGATATGGAGAAAGGAAGGGTAAGGATTTTAAGGGAAATGTTTGAGGAGGCAAGGAAGGAATACATGGAGGTTGCAGAAGAATTGAAGCCATTACTCAGGCAAAGGAACAAGCTGGAGGATAAAATTAGCCATTTAGAGGCATTGTTGGAAGCCGAAGGATACGATATGAATAGAGAAGGGCATAAGGGGAGATTGGAACTATTTGGAGAGAGCGCTATATCCGGTGAAGAGGCAAGGTATCAGATTGCCAAGATTCTAAAGGATTATCCGGATGGTTTACACTATCGAGAGATATATAAAAAGTTGGAAGATCGTGGGTATAAAATGAAAGGTAAGGAGCCTGCGATTAACCTTATAGCCCATATGAGCAATGATAGGGAAGAACGGTTTGAAAGTTTGAGCAAGGGTGTATGGAAGCTGAAGGGCAGTAAATAAGTAAATGGATTGCAAATAGGAAAGAGAAGTCAGAGAAACCTCTGAAAGGAAGCATAATGAGAAAAACAAAAATTATTGCTACCATAGGTCCAGCATCCGAATCAAAGAAAACTCTGATGCAGATGGTAGATGCAGGTATAAACATTGCCAGGTTGAATTTCTCACACGGAACTCCCGAGCATCATGGGGAATTATTGAGAATGATACGGAAATTACCTATGGGAATCGGTGTAATGATGGATACCCAGGGTCCCGAGGTAAGGCTCGGAGAGATAAAAGAAGGTACTAAACTGGAACAGGGGAGCGTAGTTGAACTTGTAAGGGGTAAAATTCTGGGGAACAGTAAGATACTACCAATTAGTTATACTAAATTGTTAGATAGTTTAGAGCCAGGCGACACCATACTTATGTCGGATGGAAAGTTAGAACTCAGGGTAGAGGAAGTGAGCGAGACTGCAAGGTGCCGAGTTATTTATGGGGGATGTATTTCATCTAAGAAGTCAGTCAACGTTCCTGGTAAAGATATAGGTCTCCAGGCTCCAACGGATAAGGATTTGATAGATATCAAATTCGGTGCGAAGTTGGGTTTTGATTTCGTGGCTGCTTCCTTTGTAAAGAGTGCAGAAGATATAAAAAAGATAAGGAAGATTTTAAAGGATGAAAACTCAGAGATGAATATAATAGCCAAGATAGAGCACGTAAGAGCCGTAGAAAACATAGATGAGATACTAAAGGTTTCCGATGGAGCTATGATAGCAAGGGGTGATCTTGGGGTTGAGGTTCCTGCATCGGAAGTACCTCTCCTTCAAAAGATGATAATTGGGAAGTGTAATCTAATAGAGAAACCGGTAATAATTGCTACTCAGATGCTGATGTCTATGACTGAGAGCCCCAGGCCTACGAGAGCAGAGGTTTCCGATGTGGCAAATTCGGTTGTGGATGGAGCCGATGCAGTAATGCTATCAGAGGAGACCGCAGTAGGTAAATACCCGGTTAAATCAGTTCAGTTTATGGATGAAATTCTCCAAAAGATGGAAGATTTCTTAAAGGGACGAGTTCATCATACGGTAAAATTGGAGAGTAATGATACAGCAGATATCATTGGAAGGATAGTGTGGCAGGCCTCAAGGGATATCAAGGCGAAGTATATAGTTGTGCATACTACTTCAGGTTATACTGCCCATAAGGTAGCTAAATTTCGACCTGATACTGAGGTAGTCGTTTTTACAAACAATGAAATAGTTCAAAAGCAGTTGAATCTCGTCTGGGGTGTGCAGTCTTTCCTGACTGAATTTCCTCCGCATGTTGATGAAATGATATGCAATTCAGCTGAGTTCCTCTATAAAAAGGGATTAGTCAATAAAAAGGATAGTTTAATATTGACTGCCGGAGTTCCGGCACCAATTTCAGGTATCACGAATATGTTGGAAATAAGAACTGTGGCGTCTTTACTGGAAGAAAAGAAAAAGATATCTGAAAATATATAAGGGGGCGAATAATAGATTCATTTCTTTTTTATCCAATGACCAACTGCTCGGCTAAGAGACCCTTCATATCCAAAGGTGGGTATTAAATCTTTGCGTATATTTCCTTTAAAATCCCCCAGCGGAAGAGCTTTTTTGAATAATTTACTGATTTTTTGTTTCCCCTTCACTATAATCAGATTTTCCTCTCTGTATTCCATATTCAACTCCCTCAATTTAAAATATCTTTTAGCGTACGCATTATTCTCTAACTCTTGAAACACGGAAGGGTAATCCGGTTCTTTAATCTTTTTGAAATCATAGATCTTTTCGACGACAAAATAGCCTATAACATAAAGCCGGGGTTCGGCTTCACTATTTAGAGGTTTTAATTTCGCATAGAATAATAATGGGTCTCCAGGAGATAATTTCGATAATTGATTCCGTTTAATCTTTGTCGAGTCACCAAAGGTATAGGTGGTAAATTCTGGATTATAATGGGGATGGCAATACTTGATTTTTTCGGGTACGAATTCCACTATCGCTCTGCCATTTATTCCCTTCATATTTGCATACATTCTGCTTTCCGATGTCGCTTGTAGTTCAGGTATTGGAATGTATTCAAAAGAACCATCCTCAAATATAGGTGCAATACAAT
>DAOVFB010000034.1 GCA_030668705.1 Candidatus Stahliibacteriota bacterium | reverse complement strand
CAACATCTGAGTTGAAATCCGCATTCTGCCACATAAATGCATAGTCGTAGAACAATCCATGCCATTCCACATCAACTGCGTTGAGTGAGAATGTAAGGAGTAGTGCTAAGATCAATACTGGTAATAACTTTCTCATATAACCTCCTTTTTAGGTTTTAACAAACTATTTCTTTTACGTCTTCGAAAAGATTGCAAATGCTCCGGCAAGGAAACCATACTATTATCTTACCCTATGTCCCTTCTCTTTATCATAATAAAGGGGTTTATCATAGGATGGAAGAGGAAACCCTGGATTCTCAGCAATCGATTCTCCATATTTCCAATCAGGTGGGCAAATAGCTATATATCTTGCATAACAACCTGTGCCACCTAAGAATTTTGGGAAACCGACCGCAATAAGAGCACCAGTCGCTGGAACCTTCCAGAGATTTGATACTCCCTCTGCCTGACAATAATTCTGCTTCAGAATCCATGCTTCACTGGCAAAATTACTTGTAGTATCAGTATCCAGACATTCATGTCCATGGAATAATATATGTCTCGTTTCATGAAGATATTTTACAGCCTCAAGGCATACACCTGGAAGATGCGCTTCAAATTCTTTTCTATTATCCCACGTCTTTGAATGGTCAGAGCGTATCATTACAACCGAACCTTCGGGTATTGTGCCATGCTCCGCTTCCCAAGCCTTTATATCTTTGACCTGACAGTGATAATCTGGCTCCTTTGCTGTCTGTTCATGAACATCTATTACTACAAGTGGTCTTATGATGTATGTAGCTGGAATCTTTTCAACTGTGGTCCCATATGGATTGAAATGCGCTGGAACATCTAATTGGGTCCCCATCTGATCTGTTGGCAAAAAGTAGGCATTGCAACAAAAACCATGATCTTTATAATTGAAAACATCCCCTTTATGAGCCCATTCTCCCATATTGCTAACACCACATTTGGTGGGGTAGAACTCTGGCTGTCCAAATCCTTCCCAAATTGGCATATAGGGAGTGATTGTGTGACTCAAATCCACATACTTTGCGTTTACGAAAAAGTTTTCATAAACGTCCCATAAACTCATCTTCGACCTTGCAGCACCTGGGAGTGCAAAACTGACAACTAATAATGCAAGTGCAAGTATCAAAAAACTCCTACGCATAAAACCTCCTTTTATTTTAGCGTTAATTACCTGACTCTCATCCCCTTTGCTTTGTCATAGTGTAGAGGCTTATCATACTTTTTAGTAGGTGCACCTGGGGCTTCTTTTACTGAGACACCATATCCCCAATCAGGAGGACAAATAGCAATGTATCTCGCATATCCGCCTGCTCCACCCTTGGGTTTCGCATAACCGATAGCAATAAGTGCTCCTGCTTCGGGTACCATCCAAAGATTGGTAACACCTTCGGCCTGGCAGTAACCGTTGTGCATTAGCCAGTATTCGCCTTCAAGGTTTGGTGTTGTATCTGTGTCAAGTGGCTCATGTCCATGGAATAGAATATGCCTTTCATTATGGAGGAACTTTAGAGCATCGATATGAACACCTGGGAAAAGACCGGGGTCTGGATTAGGCCATTTTTTGCCCCAATCCGAACGAAACATAACGACAGCCCCTTCAGGAATTATCCCATGTTTCTCTTCCCATGCTTTTATATCCTCTATCGAACCATGATATCCAGGATTATCTATACACTGCTTGTGTATATCAACAACGACCAGTGGCCTTACGCAGTAGGTCGCTGGCAACTCATCTATCGTTGCATAGTAAGCATCCCAATGTGCTGGAGGATCGAGTTGAGTCCCATATTGATCGGTAGGGATATAATAAGTGGTAGCTATGAATCCGTGTTTCTCGTAGGTAAATACATCTCCTTTACTGGCATAATCTCCTAAGTCTGCTCCAGCCTTTGTTGGCTCAAACTTTGCATTACCAAAGCCCGGCCAGACTGGTTGAACAGGCGTAAATGCATGAGTGAGATCCACATATTTTGCATTTACGAAGAAGTTTTCATAAATATCCCATAAACCCATCTTCGACCTTGCAGCCCCCGGGAGTACAAAACTGACAACTAATAGAGCAAGTACAAGTATCAAAAAAACCTTACGCATAAAACCTCCTCTTTATTTTTAAACTTAACTTAATTAAAAACATACTGGGTGGCGTATCTTTCAGACTTCCCCCAAAATCCGAAGGTTTCTGGTACTATTTTATACAACCTACTCATCTTCGTTCTTCGTTCTTAGTCTACTCCCTCTTGCAGCCTGAACTATATAGTAAATCAAACCACCATACAAAACCAGAGAAGCAAATATCATCATCACAATAGCAGAGCCATTCATGGGTTGCCTCCTTTTCTCTTAGAAAGAATAAACGATAGAATCAGCAATATAACTATTAAACCAATGCCTGTGAATGCAGTCCATATAGGATAGTTACCATAACCTTTCCGGATAAGCGTAATCAACTCAAAAATAAAGGATACCCCCAGAACAATAGGTGTAACAATCTTTATAAATACATCCCACCAGGGCCCTATCCTAACATCCGAAACACTATTGATATATTTTCTAACCTTTGGTGCCCCGAACACATAACCAATTACTATGCACTCAAGAAGACCTACAAGGGTTAAACCATATGTGCAGACAAAATGGTCCATTATATCCACCCAGTAAAACCCAGCCCTCGTTGTATAGGGAATCCCCATGAGGAATCCAAAACCCACAACAGCGGGTAACACCCATTTTTTATTGAATCCCCATTTATCCACGATGCTACCAACCACCGGTTCAACCTGGGAAAAGGCTGAGTCAATACCAAGTGTTAAGAGAAGTAAGAAGAATAGCGCTCCAAATAGTACTCCAGCGACAGGCAGTAAATTAATTGCAGCGGGATAAGTAACAAAGGCAAGACCCAACCCGGAGGTAGCCACTTCAGGCACACCAACACCCATTGATTGTGCAAGATAACCGAGCGTTGAGAACACTGCAAAACCCGCAAAGAAAGCCGTCCCACAGTTGGCAAGACTGGTCATAAATGCATTTGCAGCAATATCTGAGTTCTTTGGTAAATAACTGGCGTATACAATGAGTGTCCCCATTGCAAGTGATAGGGTAAAAAATATCTGACCATAGGCAGCCAGCCAGACCTTGGGGCTTAAGAGAACAGAGAAATCAGGGGTTAAATAAAAGTTAAGCCCATTTATTGCGCCAGGCAGGGTGAGTCCCCTTATGACCATTACTATCAATATGAGCCAGGGGATACCCACGGTAAAATATACGATCTTTCCCAGTGTTTTTACACCCTTGAAAAGGCACAGGTAAATAAGCAACCAGGTTATTGCAAGTCCTATTAGAACAGGGAGTTGTATTCCACCAAGGATGCCCGGTGATCCTGATTTATCTAAAAGCGTTTGATTAAAGAAATTACTTATCTCTGTTCCAGTAGTGCCCCATGCCTGTGTAAATGAATAATAAAGATAATTGACGCACCATGCCATGATGGTCGCATAGTATGTTGAAAGGACAAAAACAAGCACTACTGCAAACCAGCCAATCCATTCTGCCTTACTCCAGATTTTCCTAAGGGCGGTAGGAGGAGAACTCTGCATCTTCTGTCCAATGGCATATTCAAGAATCATAAGAGGAATACCGGCAGTGATGAGTGCTATAAGATAAGGAATAAGGAACGCCCCACCCCCATTCTGATAGGTTATATATGGAAACCTCCAGACATTCCCAAGACCAATCGCAGCACCAACAGCAGCGAAGACAAAGGAAGACCTGGACCCCCAGCGTTCTCTCGCTTCAGCCATTTACTTACCCCCTTTTACTCGGTTTATGTCAATGAGATCGGAAAGCAGTGCAAATCCTGTTTCTCTTCTCCCCGCCCCGGGACCAGATATCGTTATATCTCTGAGAACATCAGTGGTAAAACATATAGCATTGGTTACACCCGTTATCCGGGATAATGGATCATCCTCTCCTAACACTTCAGGAGTTACACTGGCCTTGATACTTCCATTCTCTTTTCCGGCTCTGGCTATCAGCTTCCAGTGCTTATTATCCTTCAATGCCTGCTGGACTTCATCTAATGTAATATTATCAATACCCTTTCGCTCTACATCCCCTACAGTCACATTTCCACCCATCAGCACATTTGCTATTATAATAATCTTAGCAACTGCATCCCAGCCTTTAACATCAGCATCCGGTATTGTCTCAGCATATCCCTTCTGCTGTGCTTCCCTTAACGCTTCCTCATAGGACATACCGGATTCCATCCGGGTAAGGATATAATTGGTAGTACCATTTACTATGCCTTTAACTTCTTTGATCTTGATTCCTGCAAGTGGATATATTGTTAGATTTATTGCAGGTGTTCCTGCAATGACAGTTCCTTCAAATCTTAGTTCACATCCTTGCCTTAAAGCAATATCATGTAATTTATGGTAGGCAAGTGCAATGGGGCCCTTATTAGTAGTTGCAACGTTCTTTCCCATCTCTAACGCAGTCCGGATATGGGTTAAACCAGGTTCTCCTGTTTCAATGTTGGTTGGAGAGGCTTCAACAATCGTGTCCGCATTGGAATCTTTTATAGTCTTTAAGGAATCCCAACCTTTCTCACCGTAAGGATAATCGTTGATGTTGTCGCGATTTTCTATAAGTGATAGGATTTTCTTTATATTAAGTCCGCCTTCGTGGTAAATAGAACCTACTTTGGGATCAGAGATTGCAACAAGGCCTGGAGTGAAATTATACTTATCTTTAAGTAATGCCTGCTTCTCATCCAATAATTCTAAAAAACCACTTCCAACTGTACCGCAACCTATTACAGCTATCTTCATCAATATCCCCCCTTTCGTTTTTTAAATTATAAAAGAAATCTCAAGTAATGTCAAGAGGTTTTTTATTGCTAAATACATTTTTTCCTACCCTGGTATACTCACCTCCAAAAGCTACTTTATCTCCATTTCTCTTAAAGCAGGAACCATTTAAAACAAATATTAATAAAAACAGCCCCTTTAACCCTTATTTATGGTATATCAAATATCAAAATTGCGGAAGCTGTACTACCTCCTGCTTCTATGGTAACCCTTGTATATATCTTTGCACCGCCGGAAGGAATGGGATCAAACTTAGCTTCCAAATTATTATAACCCTGAGAAAGTCCTAATCCCATGGCATTGAAGATCTTAGTAAGAGCCCCAGCAGAGTCAGCGTGTGCATAAACTCCACCTGTGTTATTAGCAAGTCTCTTTAAATCATAGACATTTACGCTGCTTCCAAGTCCAATTACATACACAGGTATATCCTTCTGGTTGGATATATTGATGATTGCCCCGAGAGTATCCTCAGGATGACTGGCGTTATCCATACCATCAGTTAGTGCAAGTAAGACCCGGTCAAACTGTGATGCCGAAACTGTAGTATCCGTGTACTCAAGGTCATTATGAATGCCTGTATAAAGTGGAGTCCCACCCGATGCAGTTACGGAATCCAATGCAGAAAATAAAGAAACCGTATCTCCTACATTGGTATATGCCTGGAGAAGACGAAAATAGTAATTGGAAGATGCACCAAAATCAGCAACTGAAGCCCTATTAGCAGTATTATTATCCAGGAGTTTTCTTATGAAACCCTTGGATGCAGATATTCTTAAATCTGAGGGATCGTTCCAGGACATACTGCCGCTCGAGTCAAGTAGTAAACCCACAGCTACCTTATCAGCCGATGGCGCAACAAAATCTATATCTAAGACGCTAATGTTATATGTGGCCTTGGCAACCGAGTCCTCTGTAAAACTAACCTGACTGGGATTTTCTAACTCTATCACAATCCCATCATCAGTGAGCGGTATCACACTCAGGCTGAATTCACCACTAGTAGCAAAATCGGCAGCATAGATGGGGTCACCCAGTATAATCACAGTATCAACTGCTTCGGCGGCTTGTTCCTTACAGCCTGTTACAAGTAATACTACTATCAACATTACGGCCATAAGTATTTTCATAACTCTTGACATAAAACCTCCTTAATTTATGATTTGTATTAAGAATTATAGCCCATACTTCAAAAAAGTCAAGCAGTTTCGATAAAATCTAACATTTTAGGAAAATACATCCTGCCACCCAATATTGACCTCTGCCTATTGCCCATTATTATTACACCTTTATAAGATATTATAGTTGACTTTTATAATAGATGAGATATAATAGCCCAAAAGGGAGGAAGCATGGATAAAGACTTAAAGAAATTCTTCAAGAGTTTAGTGGAAGCGCCAAGTCCCTCAGGTTTTGAGCAACCTGCCCAGGGCGTTTATCGTAATTTTGTAGGAGATTATGCAGATGAAGTAAAAACGGATGTCCATGGCAATGTCATCGCTTTTAAGAAGGGAAAGGGGAAACTCAAGATGATGGTTTCAGGGCATGCTGACGAGGTTGGGCTTATGGTAAATTATATAGATAAAGAGGGCTTTATATACTTTACCCCTATTGGCGGGATTGACTACTCATTACTTCCCGGGCTCAAGGTCGATATCCACACAAAAAAAGGATCCATAAGGGGTGCAATAGGCCGAAAAGCAATACATATGATGGAAAGGGATGAAACAGATAAAGCACCCAAAAGAGAGGACCTCTGGATTGATATTGGAGCAAAAGACAAGAAAGAAGCAGAAAAGATGGTATCCATAGGAGATCCCATAACCTATGTGGCCGGTCTGGAAGAACTCCCCAATGATCTTGTACTAACCAAGGCTACAGACAATAAAGCAGGTGTCTTTGCAGCCGGTGCGCTCCTCAAATACCTCTCTAAGACAGATATATCTGTCAATCTATACTGTGTTTCATCTGTCCAGGAAGAGATAGGTCTTCGGGGTGCAAGAACCAGCGCTTACGGAATAAACCCTGATATAGGGTTGGCATTTGATGTAACAACGGCGACCGACCATCCAAGGACCAATAAAAAGAAATACGGGGATATATCACTTAACAAAGGACCCGTTATTTCTCGCGGGCCCAATATAAATCCCACAATATATGACTTGCTTGTAGAGACAGCTAAAAAAAATAAGATAGAGTATCAAATCAGTGGTGATCCAAGAGGTACAGGAACAGATGCTAATATTATGCAATTGACAAGAAGTGGCGTTGCAACAGGCTTAATCAGTTTCCCAAACCGTTATATGCATACCCCTATTGAAATCATATCCTTTAAAGACCTTGAGAATGCCATCAAACTTGGGGGAGAGTTTATAAAAAAGATAAACGATAAAATAGATTTTATTCCAAAACTCTAAGTTTATAGAATATCCTGTATTTACGAAGTCGCCTATTACGGTTCCTAAAAGGGCAAACGATTAGTATATTGCATTGAGCTACTGCGCTATACTATCCTCTTAGAATCACGAATACGATATAGAGAAAATAGGAAAAAAGAAGCACTCCTCCCTCCTTTCGTGAGACCATCCTCCTGGTAAATATGAAAAGAAGCAAGAGAATAGTTACTGCTATTATTATAAGCAAATCTATAAAGGAACCAACAGGAAATTGAATTGGGCGAATAATAGAGGTTAAGCCAAGTACGAATAGGATGTTGAAGATGTTACTTCCAACCACATTCCCTATGGCAATATCACTCATACCCTTTTTTGCTGCCGTAAAAGATGTAACCAACTCAGGAAGTGATGTACACAGGGCGACAACAGTAACACTTATCAGAGCCTCGCTGATGCCCCAGACATAAGCAATATTAATGGCATTATCCACTACCAATTTTGCACCATAAATAACACCCAGGATTCCACCCAGGGTTAGACCAGAAGCTTTCAATAGTTCCTTTCTGGTGTATTTAATAGAAGATAGATCCTTATCCAGTAGTAGTTTCCTTCTGTCGGAAAGTGCCATCCTGTAAAGATAAAATAGATATATAAAGAAAAATATTATCAGTATTCCACCATCGATACGTGAGAGAGTGGGGGTCCTACCCGTGAACCAATCATCCCGCACAAGGAACAGGAGAATGAGAGTTATAAGCAGACTGTAGGGGATTTCCTTTTTTATCGTGCTCTTTCTCCCTGAAATGGTATACAACAATGCACCCAGACCTATTACAAGGCCAATATTTGCCATGTTACTACCCAATATATTCCCAAAGGATATTGTAGAATGAGAGATTACTGCAGCTTTAATAGAGACGGCCGCTTCTGGTGCACTCGTTCCAAGCGCTGCAACCGAGAGCCCGATAAAAAGAGGAGAGACACCAAAAAGAGTCGCCAGTTCAACAACCCCGTCTATCAAATAGTCAGCTCCTTTTACCAGGATAACAAATCCAAGTATAAATAGTATATATATCATAATATTATTACCAGTAAAGAATAAAGTATTCTGCAATATTGTCAATCATAAACTTATCCCATCTTTTATTTTCTCGACAAGAACGCAAAGATAATTCACCACAGAGGACATAAAGGAAGAACGGTTAAATGGTTGAGTAGTTGAATCGTTGAATAGGAAAAACCCAATGAACCCAACGAACCCTATGAACTCAATAAACCCAAAACACACCACCAAGGATTATGCCACGGCAAACTCACGGTTAAAGTAAAGAGAGCAGCCACAGAGGGCACAGAGATTTTTTTATTTAAATCATAGCCCTAAACCCTAAGACCCAAAACCGAACAATGCCACAGAGACACAGAGATAGTCGCTTCGCTCCATTGAAAAATGCAAAGTGTAAAATGCAAAATTATCCCCTCCTTTCCCCTTTTTTTGACACTGATTTTCACTGATTTAACTGATTGAGAATTTCTCGCAAAGCCCGCAAAGAGAATTCTGTTTTGTAGGGGCGACTCGGTGAGTCGCCCAAAATGTAGGGACAGTCTGCATGCCTTGTCCCTACTTGAACCCTTGGCCACTTGAACCCTTTTTTATCAGTGATTATCTATGTCTAATTTTTGGGGGCAGGCTTTATCCTCCACCCTTTTTTAGTAGGGGTTTGATTTATCAAACCCGAAGCATAGAAAAAGGAGTAGCGCAAACTTGTTTTGCGTGCTCTCATCGTAGGGGCGAGATACATCTTGCCCAATGTGGGAGAGCCCTTCCGGGCTCGATTCTGTAACAAAATAAACATAATGAACTCTACGAACCCTACTGTCACACTGCTTGTCCCGCTTGCCCTATGTAATGTATACTATTACATTGGGGTGGAATGCGAAGATATTCCACAAGAGGCACCGACTTTCTTAATACAAATAATACAATAATCGCACTTGTACGCCAAAAATACACATAGTACTCAAAAATGTTGACAAACGAAAGGTTCTCAATATAATTAAATTAGTAGGAAGGAAATAGAATTTTATGAAAAGCCTTGATGCAATTAAGAAAATACTAAAGAAAAACAAACCCACTCTGGAAAGAAGATTCAATGTTAAAGAGATAGGTGTCTTCGGTTCCTTTGTGAAAGGAGAAAACACAGAGGAAAGCGATGCTGATATTCTCGTTGAGTTTTCTGAACCTATAGGTCTCTTCGCATTTATGGGTATGGAAGAATACCTTCAGGAATTACTTGGGGTTAAAGTCGATCTTGTATCGAAAAAGGCTTTAAAACCGCACATTGGTAAAAAAATCCTCGATGAAGTGATTATTGTATGAAAAAGAGAGATTATAGAGATTACGTAGACGACATCCTGGATTCAATAAATGATGTAGATAAATTTGTAAGCAAGATGGAATTCAAAGATTTCAAAGAGGATAAAAAAACGATTAATGCGACAATAAGGAGCATAGAAGTTATTGGAGAAGCCTCTAAAAAGATTCCAGAACCTTTGAAAGGCAAATTTCCTGATATTCCATGGGACAAGATGGCAGGAATGAGGAATAAACTAATCCATGAATATTTTGGAGTGGATATCGAAATTTTATGGCAGACAATCAAAAAAGATATACCGTCATTAGAGCCTTTAATAATAGAAGTAAAGCAACATCTAAAAAAGGAGAACAGAACTTGAATTTTGTGCGCTCTCACTGTAGGGGCAAGATACATCTTGCCAATGTGGGAGAGTCCTTCCGGGCTCGATTCTGGTTAAGTAATAAGACCCCCTTGACAAGAATAAATTAGCACCGACCCTCTTCAGTTTGAACCCTAATTAATAACACTCAACAACTAAACTATTAATCTTTACTTATAAACTCAGAGAGAGATATAGAGAGAGGTAGCAACATGCATTCTGTTGTTCATTAATCACTCCAGTGGATTATTGACATTAGAGTAATATTAATTATAATTCCATAAGATGGATAGAAGGGATTTTTTAAAAACATTAATGGTTCTTCCTTTTACACTTAAAGCATTCAATTTAAGTGAATCCTCTGGATATATAGAGCCTAAGATTGCATCCAATTGGACAAAAGTTTCAGAGGATAAGGTACAATGCCTGAATTGCCCACATCAATGTGTGCTAAGGGAAGGAGAAAGGGGAAGATGCAGGGTTCGGGAAAACAGAGGAGGAAAGCTATATACGCTTGCGTATGGGAATCCCTGCGCTGTCCACCTTGACCCAATAGAGAAGAAACCCCTTTATCACTTCCTGCCAGGAACCGTCGCTTTTTCCATAGCAACAGCAGGCTGCAACCTCCATTGCAAATACTGCCAAAATTACACCATCTCCCAGGCTAAACCAGAAGATACAAGGAACTATAAATTACCTCCAGAAGATTTGATAAAGAATTTACTCTATTATAGAAATAAACATAACATCCAATCAATAGCCTATACTTATACTGAACCCACAATATTTATCGAATATATGATTGACTCCGCTCAACTTGCCCACAAAAATGGGATAAAGAACGTCTATCACTCCAATGGTTATATTCAAAAGAAACCCTTAAGTGAATTAATCCCTTATCTTGACGGAGCTAATGTGGACCTTAAGTTTTTCCGCGATAAGAGTTATTCTGAAATATCAGGTGGTAAGCTACAACCAGTTCTACGAACTCTAAAGGACTTGAAAGAAGGCGGGACCCACCTTGAGATAACCTACCTCATAGTTCCATCTATAAATGATGAGAGAAAAGAAATTAAGGAAATGGTCAGCTGGGTTCTGGATAACCTGGGACCCGATGTTCCCATTCATTTCTCCCGTTTCTTCCCCACCTACAAACTGGAGAATTTGCCTCGGACTCCGCTCAAAACAGCAGAGGATGCAAGGGTTCTAGCAAAAGAAATGGGAGTGCATTATTCTTATATAGGTAATGTCCCTATAGGACATCCCGGTTCTAATACATATTGCCCTGGTTGTGGTGAGTTACTCATAAAACGCCGCGGATTCTCTATTGTCGAAAATAAAATGGAGAATAATAGATGTCCAACCTGTGGCAAGAAGATTGCAGGGGTTTGGAAATGAAGGTAATCGAGATCAAAAATCTCGTAAAGATATATGCTTCACCGTTTATGAGAAAAAAATCAATAGGCTTAAATGGGCTAAATATGGAAGTAGAGGAAGGAGAAATCTTTGGTCTCCTCGGGCCAAACGGGGCTGGCAAGACAACTGCCCTGAAGATTATTACCCATTTACTCAAACCAAGTGGGGGAAGCGTGACCCTCTTTGGAGGGGTTGGATCCTTAGAGGCAAGAAAGAGAATGGGATTCCTGCCAGAGAATCCCACTTTCTATAGACATCTCACCGGAATGGAGTTACTCCAGTTTTATTCTAGATTGTATGGGAAAAACCCTACACGGAAAGAACTGGAAGAAAAACTCAAGGTAGTGGGACTCAAAGACAGTCAAGACAGGAGAATCTCCGGTTATTCAAAGGGAATGCTCCAGAGAATAGGACTCATACAGACCCTTATTGGGGACCCGGATCTCCTGGTACTGGATGAGCCGTTGAGCGGCCTAGATCCTGTGGGTAGAAGGGAAATGAAAGACCTTATAAGAAAAGTGAACATGGAAGGCAAGACTGTTCTTTTCTCATCCCACATTCTCTCTGATGTTGAGGCCATCTGCAACAGGGTCGGGATAATTGTAGATGGAAAGATGAAAAAAGTAGGACATATAGGAGAGATACTAAAAAGCGAAATACGTTACATAGATATTGAATTTGAAGGCATGGAAGAAATAGACTGGTTAAATGAATATGGAGACTTGAAAAAGGAAGGCAAAGTAATATATCTCCGGACTAAAGACACCGAAAAGAAAGACAAAGTCTTAAAAGAGATCAGCAGGAGAGGCGGAAGGATCATCTCGGTTGTGCCGCAGAGACAAAGTCTTGAGGAACATTTTATAAGGACTTTAAATGAGTAGAGTATTCGCTATTGCATCGAATACCTTTAGAGAATCTATAAGAGACAAAATTCTCTTAAGCCTTGCTGTGTTAGGATTTTTGCTAATTGCTGCTTCAAAGGTCTTTGTCCCTATATCAATTGGGCAGCAAGCGAAGGTAATAAAGGATTTTGGGGTTGGATTGATCGAGATTTTTAGCCTTCTTATAGTGGTCCTTATCGGAACCCGCATCCTTTACCAAGAGATAGAAAGAAAGACTATCTATTCAATAATATCAAAACCGGTTACCGAACTCGATTTTGTCCTCGGGAAATTCCTGGGATTATATTACCTTATTATTGTTATCCAGCTCATCCTCTTCAGTATTTTCATATTATTCATGAAATTCTATCTGGGGACTATTGACTGGTTTTTGTTAAATGCATTATACTTTTATTTATTTGAGTTTCTTCTTCTTGATGCGGTGGCTGTATTTCTTTCATGCTTTACCACACCGATAACAGCAGGAATACTTACACTCCTTGTATTCTTTGTAGGACAGCTTTCCCACTACCTGAAAGATTTAGTTGTGGTAACCGGAGTGTCTGAACTAAGCGTTCTGGTGAATTTCTTATACTTTGCTCTACCCAATTTTTCTGTTTTTAACGTAAAAGCCAACGTAGTCTATCATCTCCCGATATCCGTAAATTCTTATTTCCTGGCCTTCTCCTATTCCATCCTATATACATTGATACTTCTTATAATATCATCGCTCCTCTATTCTCTTAAGGAATATCAATGAAGAAATTACTCCTCCTCATTCCTCTTATAATCCTTTTAGTAATCGTGGAAGCAAAGTGCTTTGAGTGGATTCCAGAAGGAAAAGGGGAAGAACTTTTATTCTTCCCGAAAGGCCCTTTCGTAGGCATGATCTCCTCAGGTTTTGAGAATCTATTTGCAGATTTCATATGGATAGAAGCAGGAGTATATTTTGGTGGACACAGAATGGCGGATAGGAAATACCCCTATCTGTATCATATCCTCAATGTCCAGACCGACCTTGATCCTCGATTTATACCTGCTTATACACTCGGAGGCGTGCTTCTGGCTGATGATGCAAAAAGAACTGATTATTCAATGAAGTTACTTAACAAAGGTATGTTTAATAATCCAAACCGCTGGGAAATACCATTTGTAAAAGGCTTCATTCACTATATATATACAAAGGATTATCGGGAAGCTTCAAAATGGTTCCTCATTTCTTCAATGAAAAAGGATGCTCCGGATATGACACTCAAATTTGCTGTATGGACATTGGCATCGGGAGAAGGGGTGGATGTTGCCCTTAAGCTATGGTTCAGGCTATACAATATTTCAACGAGCCCTCTCATGAAGGAAAAAGCAATTAAAGCTTTAACCAAGGTCCTGCAGGATCAGGTATTGCATTTCAAAGAGGATAAAGGACATTACCCACGTTCCCTTTCTGAACTAATAGAAACTGATTATATCTCGTTTATACCCCAATTAGATATAGGGAAATTCGTGCTAAAGGAAACCCAGATAAGTATTGAGTAGATTGCATAAACCCTTCACGAAGATTTCAAAATATTACGATATTCTCATGGAAGATGTAGATTATGAGGATTGGATTAAGTATATCCTGGATATTGCGGAACTCTATGATATACACTTCACCCCCATGCTGGACATTACATGTGGAACGGGAAATTCAATGCTGCCCTTTCTATCGAAAGGTATAAAATCAATAGGGGTGGACAGTTCTATGGAGATGCTGAAGATTGCAAAACTAAAAGTACCCGAACTACCTTTTGTCCTGGCAACCGCACAATCCCTCCCTTTTCTTCACCATTTTAACCTCGCGATATCCATATTTGATTCCTTGAATTATATACTGGATTACAATGAACTAATGCAAGCCTTTGATTCTGTGCAGGAAACCCTCTTGCCAAAAGGGCATTTTATATTCGATATGAACACACCCTACGGGCTTGAAACCATTTCTCAGCATGATATCCGGCAGGAGAATGAAAACTTCATAAGCGTCTGGAGAAACCTCTATAATAAGAATGAAAAGACGCTCAATCTTTATTTAACCTTATTTATAAAAAAAGGAGAACTTTGGAAGAGAGTGGATGAAATACACCGCGAAAGGGGATATACTGAAGACGAGGTGATAATGGGGCTTCGCAAAACAGGATTTAAGGTTTTAGGGACTTTTAAGTGCTTTGAACAGTCCACGGTTGATCGATTCACGAAGAGAATTCTCTATGTTACAAAGGTCAGATAAATACGAATTGTTAAAATAAAAAAGGGCAGTAAAAACTGCCCTTTTTTTACCCGTATTACTCTTATTACATAGGTGGCATTCCAGCACCTGGCATAGGAGTTGCTTCTTTTTCTTCCTTGTGCTCTACAACCAGTGCCTCAGTTGTGGTAAGAAGCGCTGCAACAGAAACAGCATTCTGGAGAGCTATCCTTGCCACTTTTGTTGGGTCAATAATACCTGATTCCAAGAGGTTTTCCATCTTCAGGCTCTCTGCGTTAAACCCCATATTCTTTTCCTTTGCGGATTTAACCCTCTCTACAATCACTGCCCCTTCTTCTCCTGCATTATTTGCTATCCATCTTAAGGGTTCAGGGAGAATCTTAGCTATTATTTCAGCGCCAAGCTTTTCTTCACCTTTCAGGGTTTCACCAAATTTCAAAACCGCAGGGATGGTTCTTATGAAACCAACACCACCACCTGGAATAATACCTTCTTCCACTGCTGCTCTTGTTGCATGAAGTGCATCTTCCACTCTTGCTTTTTTCTCTTTCATCTCAACTTCTGTTGCCGCACCAACTTTGATTACAGCGACTCCACCGGTAAGTTTCGCAAGACGTTCCTGGAGTTTCTCTTTATCATAATCGGATGTGGTTGTTTCCATTGCTGCCTTTATTTGTTGTATCCTTCCGTTTATATCGCTACTCTTACCCTTACCACCAATAATTGTGGTGTTATCCTTGTCGATTTTTACCTTATTTGCCTGTCCTAGGTCATCAAGCTGAACACTTTCTAACTTCATTCCTACTTCTTCAGATATGAAGTGGCCGCCGGTCAGCACAGCAATATCCTTAAGCATTTCCTTTCTTCTATCTCCATATCCCGGAGCCTTAACAGTAGCAGCATTGAGGGTCCCTCTTAATTTATTTACGACAAGAGTTGCGAGTGCTTCACCTTCTACATTTTCTGCAATAATTAGAAGGGGTTTACCCATCTGAGATATCTTCTCAAGAAGCGGCAGGAGATCCTTCATGGCAGATATCTTACCATCATATAAAAGAATAAATACCCCATCCAATTCACAGATCATATCTTCCTGGTTGGTGATGAAATAGGGAGAAATGTATCCACGGTCAAACTGCATTCCCTCTACCACTTCAAGTTCGGTCTTTAATCCCTTACCTTCTTCTGCAGTTATGACGCCGTCTTTTCCTGCTTTTTCCATTGCATCTGCTATGATTTCCCCGATCTCTTTATCATTATTCGCAGAGTTGGTAGCAACCTGTTCGATCTCCTTCCTATCCTTTATTTCCCGTGATAACCCTTCTAATTCTTCTACTACTTTATCCACAGCCTTCATCATGCCTCTCTTTAAGGCCATCGGGTTAGCTCCGGCTGCTACATTCTTCATTCCTATCCGTAAAATCGATTCGGCAAGGACAGTAGCAGTAGTGGTCCCATCGCCGGCCACATCACTGGTCTTCGATGCGACTTCCCTCACCATTTGAGCACCTATATTCTCGAAGGGATCCTGTAACTCTATCTCTTTAGCAACAGTAACGCCATCCTTCGTAATGGTTGGGGCTCCCCAACTTTTTTCAAGGGCAACATTTCTACCCTTTGGCCCAAGAGTCACTCTAACGGCTTTTGCGAGCTTTGTAACGCCACTTTTTATAGCGTTACTTGCTTCCTGCGCAAAAATTATATCTTTTGCTGCCATTTTATTACCTCCTTATCACTCTATCTTCGCAAGAATATCGTCTTCGTCCAGTATGAGATATTCCGCTTTCTCGAATTCTACTTCTGTTCCACCATACTTGCCAAACAGTATTCTATCGCCCTTTTTTACTGGAATGGGATCTTCGTCTTTTGGAACTTTAGCGACTGCTTCCACAATACCCTGCTGCGGCTTTTCCTTTGCAGTATCCGGTATTACAATTCCACTCTTCTCCACTTCTTCCTTCACCCTCTTTACCAATACCCTTCTTCCTACTGGTATTATCATCGTCTTACCTCCTTTTTATCAATTAAACTAAACCACTTTTTGTGGAATGAAATAACAGTAGATATAAAAACGATAATAATAATACAACGATTATCAGATTTGTCAAGGGGCAACACCTGGCCGCACCGGGAAAGTTCATGCACATGGTGGTACAGTCAGGAGGGTTAGGAAATTGAATATAATGTCAAAGGAAAGCACTAAAAGATTAAAAGTTATGATTAAAGGGTTGAAAAATAAAAGAGGGGCCTATATTAGGCCCCACTATGAAAACAACAATCATGTATCGTAATATAGCAAACAATAATCTAAAAGACAAGGCCCTGATCTACAATTACCGAAGAGAGATGGTGGAATACTATCTAGGAGGTTCCTCATACAGGGATACAGCGAGTTACTTTGAAGTGAATGTGAAAACGATAATAAAATGGGTAAAACGGTACAAAAAGGAAGGTTTAGAGGGATTAAAAGACAGGAAAAGGTCTCCAAAAGTGGTTCACAATAAAACGAAAAAGGAGGTAGAAGATTTAGTAGTAATCTTAAGGAAACAGAGCCACTTTGGGCCCAGGAGACTAAAAGAGGAGTTCGACTTACCCGTAAGTAGTGGTGCAATATACCGGATTCTTAAAGAAAAGGGGTTAATCAAGAAACATAGGAAGAAGTGGGAGAAGAAAAGGGATCTACGAGAAATAAAGAAAAAACTTAAGCCCTTTGAGAGGATACAGGTAGATATAAAATACCTGGATGATATTCCTGAGTTTTATCCCTTTTATAAAGGATTAAACCTACCAAAGTATCAAATAACAGCCAGAGATGTAAGGACTGGTGCTTTATACTACTTCTACAGTCGTGAGAAGAGTGTGGCTGCTACTATAATGTCAATGCAGATCCTATTGGGACATTTATTGAGATATGGAATAAAGCCTGAAGATATAACTATCCAGACGGATAATGGTTCTGAGTTCAGCGGTGGTAGGATATACCATAATAGGGGCTTTAAGGCTTACCTTAAGCATATAGTTGGAGTAAATCACATATTTATCCCTCCCAGGTATCCCAATGCCAATGCAGATGTAGAAGCCTCCCATAAGTTAATAGAGAATGAGTTTTATGAGTTAGAGAGTATCAAAAGCAAAAAAGACTTCCTTGGGAAAGCTTACACCTATCAGGTATATTTCAACCTGATGAGAAAGAATTCATATAAAGG
>DAOVFB010000010.1 GCA_030668705.1 Candidatus Stahliibacteriota bacterium | reverse complement strand
AATTCAGGGGTTAGGATATAGGATATAGGATTTAGGATTTGGTGGTGTGTGCTTTTTATTAGTATCTATCTGCGTCCATCTGCGTGTATCTGCGGTTTCATTTTCTTGGTGGTGTGTGTTTTCATCTGCGTGCATCTGCGGTTTCGTTTGACATTGGACGTTGGACATTGGACTAACGACTCTGTGTCTCTGTGGCTAATTAAAATATTCAACTGCATTTTTGAAAATCATAAGTCCCTCTCCTCCAACCCTACCATCCTGCCAATCAGGAGAAGAATGAGGAAAAAGATTTCTCTCAGGATGAGGCATAAGGCCAAAAATCCTTCCTGTTTTATCACATATACCTGCAATATGCCCATCCGAATGTGTCGGGTCATCTAACTTGTAGCGGACTACTATATGATTCTCTTCTTCCAATTTCTCCATTACAGAAGGAGCTCTGACTACAAACCTACCTTCTGCATTAGCCATTGGCAGATAGAGTTGTTTAATTCCCCTGGTAAATACACATCTATTACTGTTTACTGAAAGATTAAGCCATTGATCTCTAAAGAAAGCTTCAGGATTCAGTGTCAGGGTAATACTTCTGTCCTCAAAACCCGGAAGCAATCCCAACTTCACCAGAATCTGAAAACCATTACATATTCCTATTATTAGATTCCCTTTATCAACAAATTCCTTTAGTTCATCTTCAATAATATTTAACCGCGCAGCCATTACCGTTCCAGCACCAAGGTCATCCCCATAGGTGAAACCACCAGGGATAGCGAGGATTTTCGAATCAAGAAGCTTCGCTCTATTCCTTAATAGTGTATCTATAAAAATGTATTCCACGTTTGCTCCTGCCAGCTTAAAAGCATATCCTGTTTCCATATCACAATTCGTTCCGGGTCCGCGTAGAATAAGTGCTCTTACCAATTTATTGCCTTTTTCCATCTCTTATAAAGTTCATCCACTGGTAAATCAATAATACCATGACCCCCATTAGAAATAACAAGTGAATTACCAACAGTTCTCCCAATCAGATAATGGGGAACTCCTTTAAATAACCTCTTCACTTCTTCATGCTTCTTGTCCTCTACCTCGATTAGAAATCTTGAATTAGATTCACTGAAAAGGAGAATATCGTCCCTGAGCTCTCTGTTAATCTCTCTTAAATTTACCTTGCATCCTATTCCGTTGGAAAACCCCATTTCAGCAAGAGCAACACCCAATCCACCGGATGATAAATCATGTACCGAAAGGAAAAGACCTTCTCTTATCCCTTTACTCACCTTTTTAAAGATTATGGGAGCAAGCCTTTTGTCAACGGAAGGGACAACTCCACGAACATTCATAATGCGCACAAACTCACTGCCTCCAAGTTCATCTTTAGTCTCTCCCACCAGATATATGAGATTCCCTTCCCCCTTGAAATTTGATGTCATTGCATTCCTATAATCCTGAATTACTGCAATAGAAGAGATAAGGAGTGTAGAAGGAATGGAAAACCTTCTTTTTTCCTCAGTAAAGAAATTATTAAGGCTATCTTTACCAGATATATATGGAGTTCCAAAGGCAATCGCATAATCATAACAGGCTTTCGTAGCCATAAGAAGGTCACCCAGAATCTTCTCATCGGATACATCTCCAAAACAGAAATTGTCAAGGAGCACAGCACTTTGAATATCCCCTCCGGCTGCAACTAAATTCCTTAAGGATTCATCAATAACGGATGCAGCCATCCTGTAAGGGTCTTGTTTCCCATACAGAGGGTTGATACCAAAACCAAGCACCACTGCCTTTCGAGAATTAAGTAATGGTCGAATTACAACCCCATCCGAGGGGCTCCTATCCCCAGAAAAAGCGCCTACCACATTCCCTGCTTGAACCTCGTGGTCATACTGCCGTATTATCCACTCCCTGCTTCCAATATTATCTGAACCGATGAGCCTTAATAGAATTTCAGAAAGATCCTCTGGTGCCTCAAAAGAATATGGTACCTCTCCCCTCTCCTTAATTTTTGCAATCTTCTCCGACAAAGGAACCCCATTAAATAGAAAGTGAGGGTCAAGGTTACCAACAACCTCCCCATTATATTTTATAATTAGACGCCCACCCCCAAACTTCCCTATTACTGCATATCTTACATTCTCCTCGTCAAATATAACTTTTAGTTCCTCCAGGTTTTCTGGTGGAACAGCAAGCACCATCCTTTCTTGTGCTTCTGAAACCCATATCTCCCACGGGGAGAGTCCTTCATATTTAAGTGGAGCCCTTTCAAGCTCGACCACTGCCCCCACGTTTTCCCCCATTTCACCTATTGCAGAGGAAAAACCCCCTGCGCCGCAATCGGTTATTGCCCTGTAAAGATTAGCATCTTTAGCAACAAGGAGGACATCCAGCATTTTCTTCTCTTCAATTGGATTACCAATCTGGACTGCCCCCCCGGATACCTTCTGCGATTCTTCTTCAAGACTAAGAGAGGAAAAGGTAGCACCATGTATACCATCTCTTCCGGTTTTCCCACCCACTACCAATATTAAATCTCCTTCCCGGACTTCTTTGTTTAGATGTTTCTTTTTAATAACCCCAACACTTCCCACAAATACGAGGGGATTATAGTTAAAATCCTTATCAAAGTGGACTGCACCACCAACTGTGGGAATACCCATTCTATTCCCATAATCCCGGACACCCGCCACAACCCCCCTTACAATTCTCCTGGGATTTAAGACCCCCTCAGGGAGTTCGGAATTATCCGTATCCATATCACCAAAGCAGAAAATATCCGTCGAGGCAAATGGTTTTGCGCCAAGTCCGACACCCATAGTATCGCGGATCACTCCACCTATACCTGTTTCTGCTCCACCATATGGTTCAAGGGCAGACGGGTGATTGTGGGTCTCCACCTTATACGTTATAGCATACTCCTCATCAAACTCGATAGCTCCTGCATTATCAGAGAAGGCAAGTAAGACACGCCTGGCGCCTATCTCTTCTGTTGCATCCCTAATTGAAGCAAACAAGTTTTCTTTATCGTAAGAATATTCTCCTTTAACTTTGATAGGTGATTTGAATGTTTTATGAAAGCAATGTTCACTCCAGGTCTGTGCGATAGTCTCAAGTTCTAAATTAGTGGGCTCCCTTCCCCCTTTTTTAAAATACTCCTTTATCACTTCCATTTCATCTGCATTTAAGGCCAACATTCCTTCTCTTGAGACTCGGAGTAGTTCAGCCTCATCTGCCTCTCTTATGGGAATGATATTCTTTTTGAATCGATAAGGGACGGGTGTCAGGAAATCCATCCTGTCAACCTCTACTTCCATTTGAATAAGTTTATTCATAAGGAGCCGATCCCTGATCGCATACAGATCGCTCTTTTTGATATTACCTTTAATTACATAACGTTTCCCGGTCTTTACATTGCCAACTTGATATCCGAGGTCATCTGCTACCAGAGATAATGTTTCTGCTTCCGCATCAAAGACACCTGGCTTATATGTTACTGCAATGTATGCGCCTTCCCTCTTTAAGGGCATACCAACGGAATACTCCTCAAGGATTGGGTCAATGAGGACTTCACTTATAAAGCGCTTTAATGTATCAGGTGCAATATCACCCTCAATCCAGAAAACATCGTTTATGTATATTTCTTCTACATTAGTTATACCAAGTAGTTTGACATCCTCTTTTAATACCACTGAGCGCGGATCTATTGTTTCCTTCTTTACACCCTTTTCTATATATAACATATCCTTTTATATATAACAATCCTGTAGATGTCAACTGGCTATTTATATCCCTTATCCAACAATGAGCGGGCTTCTTGCCCGCTAGGTTCGAGCCAAAATCGAGCCCGGAAGGGCTCTCCCACATATCGCGGCCTCCAAACCACTCCTACAATGTAGGAGGGACATCCATGTCGCGATGGCAGAGGGTGCAGAGTAAGCCCCAAAGGTGGATACCTGGTGAAAGAATTCCATTGGGCAAGAAGGTATTTATGAAAGTAGGGGTAATTCATGAATTACCACTTGTCTCGCACCCTGATTGTAGGGAAAAGGCACTGCCTTTTCCTTCTGTGGGAGGGACATCCCTGTCCCGATGGCAGAGGGTGCAGAGTAAGCACCAAAGGAGGATAGACGCCTTATGTCATAATAATTTTGGTAAGCCCGAGTAAAGCTATGAAGCCTACTACATCTGTAATAGTAGTAAGAAATATACTGGATGCATGGGCAGGGTCTACTCCTATCTTCTCCAGAACCATTGGAATAAGAACTCCAAACAAACCTGCCGAGATATGATTTATTATAATGGCAAGGCCAACGACAAGTCCGAAAAGCGGATTACCCTTCCAGAGATAGGCAATGAGAGAAGAAACTACACCAACGGAAATACCGGTCATAAAGCCGACACTTACCTCCTTCCATAATAATCTTTTAACATCCTCATATCTCACCTCCCCAAGTGCAATAGATCTAACAATGATTGACAATGTCTGTGTTCCAGCACCTCCCCCCATTGCAGCCACTACGGGCATAAAAATCGCAGCACCAATAAAAGCGTGAATAACATCTCCAAAGTACCCAACAACCATTGCGGCAATAAGGGCAGAAAAAAGTTTTACATATAACCAGGGTATCCTCGAGTTAAAGGAACGCCTGGGTGGGAAGAATGCTGTCTCTATCACACGGAGACCTCCAAGATGCTGAATATCCTCAGTTGCTTCTTCCTCTACTACATCAAATAAATCGTCTATGGTAATAACACCTAAAAGGTGTCCAAAGTTATCAGCTACCGGGACCTGCAGGAGATCGTAATCTATTGCTACATTTGCAACATCTTCCTGGTCCGTATCTGGAGTAACTGAGCGAATAGGTAGAGCAATTTGGTTTAGCTTTGTATTTGGATCTGAAATAAGTATTTTCCAGGGAGTAACATAACCCTTTAATCTCCCTCCCTGGTCCAATACATAAATATATTTGTACTCCTCCTCCTCTTTTACTCTACGTAATCTTTTCTGGGCCTTTTCTATATCTTCATCCCCTTTCAGGCTCAGGTACTTCAGTGTCATCTTACCTGCAGCAGTCTCTGGCCCATATTCAAGTAAAGACCTGACCTGCCCGGCGTTTCTTACTTTATTGACAACTTCATCCCGACGCTGCACGGAAACTTCGGAAAGTAAATCCACCGCCTCGTCTATATCGAGGGTATCAGCAATTCTTGAGAGCGCATCCGAATCTAGGGCTCTGATAATCACTTCCAGCGAATAATCGTCAAGCTCTGTAATGAGTTCTGCTTTTCCATCTAAGCTGAGGAGAGAAAATACAAGCAATTTCTCATTCTCTGAAAGGTGTCCTATTAGATATGCTTTGAGAGGAAGTTCAAGGGTAGAAAAATATTCCTTTAAGCCTTTGTCGTCACCTTGTTCAATAAATTGCATTAAACTCTCTCTAATCTTTTCGTAATCTTCCATTTTTTATTCCCTTTTGATAAGAACCTTTTTAATCTTTCGTTCAGTGGCATCAAGGATAGTCATCTCCATACCATCTACCTTGAGCTTACGTCCTTCATGGGGAATTTCCTGCAACTTTCGGATTATATACCCGGCAAGGGTATCCTCTTCTGTAAGGAGGCCAATAGTATCCGGCCTTATATTACCATCCACAATAAAAGTGCCTTGTTCCCTCTCTGTTATTTCTAAATCTTTTCCAATAATATTGAAGAGGATATCATCAGTGGAGACAAAACCTTCTGTGCCGCCATATTCATCTATTACTATTGCGCATCCATTCTTATCAGACAAAAGTTCGGGGAGAACCTCTTCCAATCCTCTATCCCCATGTATAAATTTTATAGGCCTTAATATATCTTTAATCTCCCAGTTGCCTTTTCTCCTTATAATATCCTCTTTGAATAATATGCCAATTATGTTATCAATCGTGTTTTTGTAAACCGGCATTTTAGCCACATTTGGGTCCTTACAAACCTCTATGACTCTGTCTATTCGATCACCAAAATTGATTGCTTTAACCTCTATCCTTGGAATCATTATATCCCGGACATTTGTTTTGGAAAGTCTTGATATCGACCGCATTGCGGCATATTGTTCGGAATCTATACCTCCTGCAGCCTTCACCTCTGCCACTGCAATATTCATTTCTTCCTTCGTAATATTCTCCTTACTTTCTCCTTTTATTCCAACTATCTTAAGAATGCCATCCCCTGCACCTTTTACCAGTAATATCAAGGGAAAGAATAGCCTGTAAAAGAAGAATAAAGGAGGAGCAGTTATGGCCGATATAGCTTCGGGATTTATAATCGCAAATGACTTAACCAATATTTCACCTACAATAGAAATAATAAGGGTGCTGAATATTAAACCCCGGGTAACCCCTATCTCTCTTGTCAATATCATCGAAAATAGAACCGTCATCAGATTAATGCCTATAAGTACTGTAGAGAAAAAGATGCCTGATTCTTTTCTAATCTCGTTTGCTATTCTATATTTTCCACCCCTGGAATGAGCAAGGTTTGACAATCTGGCTTCATCCGACGCTACCAGGGACATTTCTGAAGCCTCGAAGTATATTATAAATAAAAGGATTACCGTAAGTACTAAGAATATCATTGCTTTTTCTTTATCTTCACCTTTCTTATACAATTATCCCTTGCATCCATAATAGTAAATTCGTAATCTCGAAAAGAGAATTCTTCTCCTTCTCTTGGAATCCTTTCCAGGAGAGTATAAACGAAACCCGAAATTGTCCTGTAATCGTTGGACTTTGGTATGGGAATTATTCCCTGTAATTCATCAATGTCAATGGATCCTGGAACAATCCATATATTCTCTCCTTTCTGCAAGGCAACACCTTCCTCGATTTCTCCAATAAGTTCATTCTTAACGTCTTCCATATCCACAACCCCTGAAGTACCTCCATATTCATTGATTACAACAAACATTTTGTGCCCTGTTTTCTTAAATATTTTGAGCAATTGAATCACAGGAAGGTTCTCTGATACAAATATGGGAGGGTACACAAAATCGCTTACCTTTCCCTTCTTTCCGTATAGATTCTTGGTTTCAAGTATCCCTGTTATCTTATCCCTGGTTTCAGCATACACAGGAATTCTTTTATGCCATTCTTCCAGGTTTCCCAGGACTTTTTCGACGGTCTCGTTCTGTTCAGCAAAAAGGACGTTAATGCGGGGTGACATTAACTCCTTTACTTGCATTTCATTCAAACGTGATAACCTAAACATTATGGCATACTCCTGTTCAGTGATGGCCCCTTCTTTTCTTCCCCTCTGAATAACCTCTCTCAAATCACCAGGAGCAAATCGTTTCTTACTCACTTTTATTTTATTCAAAGGTTCAAAAAGGAATATAAACGGATAAAAAATATATTCGGTCACGAGAACAATAGAGCTGAATGAACTTGAGATTACCTTTTGCTTCGCCATTGCAACCCTCTTCGGGACATATTCTCCAAATATTAAAATCAATGTAGTAACTAATAATGTAGAAATAATTATATTCAGTTGCGTGCCTAATAATTCCTCACTAAAGGCGGATATTGCAACATTTGACAAAACATTCGCTATTATAACTGTAACTATTACTCTCCTGGGATTCCTCATAAGACGTTCTATTAAAGGATTATCTTTTCTTTTGTAAGAAGGGAGGGCAAAAAGCGCAGTCTCAGAAGAGGAATATATGAACGAGAATATAAGGAATACAGGGATTAGTAACCACATCACTTCAAAAGATACTCCTGCTCTTTTACCCTCATTTTGCTCCTGTCCTCTTCAGTCTCGTCATTATAGCCTGCGAGATGAAGTATTCCATGGATAATAAGTAATTTTAATTCCAGGAGGGTACTATCCTCTTTTTGCCTGTTTGCCTGTTCAAGAGAAATATAGATATCACCCAGAAGTTCGGGAACTTCAAAGGGAAAAGATAACACATCAGTAGTTTCCTTTCTACCAGTATATCTCTTGTTAAGAGCCATCATCTCATCATCATCAACAAATGTAATGCTCAGTTCTCCATCCAGATTTTCACCCTTGGTTACTCTCTTCGCTACCCTCCTCATCTCGTTTTCGTACTCTGGAAGATTGTTAACATGGATTCTCACTCTGACTCCGGATAGGTGGGACGGCGGTGATAAAGGCCCTGGAGGGTTTCTGCAAATTGGTGTGACATAATCGAAAGATCTTTAATTGAGAGTTCACTCTTACTAAACTGCCCCCTGGAAAACTGCTTGTTTATGTGATTTGCTATCATCTCCTTTAATTCCCTCTCTGTTGGATTATCCTTTGATCTCGCTGTAGCCTCCACCATATCGGCTAACATCAAAATACTTGCTTCTTTACTCTCGGGGAGTTCGGTATCGTATCTAAAATCTTCCTCTCCTACATTATCATAGTATCTTTTGGCTTTCTCATAAAAGGAGATAATAAGAGCGGCTCCCTGATGTTGTTTTATAGCATCTACAATCTCCTCAGGTAATTTATACTCCTTAGCAATTTTGATTCCATCGGAGATATGAGACTTTATAATAATAGCTGAGAGCTCTGGTGGAATATCAACATGAGGATTTTTACCATCCCGGAAGTTCTCTGCAAAATACTCTGGCCTTTCCAATTTTCCTATATCGTGATAAAGCCCTGCCACCTTTGAGAGTAATGGGTTTGCTCCTATTGCTTCTGCTGCACTTTCTGCTAATGTACTAACCATTAGTGAGTGTTGATAAGTCCCAGGTGCCTCCCTGGAGAGACGTTTCAACAATGGATTATTAAGATCTGCGTATTCCATCCATGTAAAATTAGTTGTAATATTAAAGGCACGCTCAAGAATAAAAAGGAGCGCAAATAGTAGCAGGATGGAAAGGAAACCATTGGTAACCCCATAGCCAACCCCAATTAAAGTATCTCTTAGAGCAGATTTACTGTAAAATTCAATCGATAGTATTAGAAGACCCGTAGTAAGGGCAACAATAGCTCCGGTCCCGTACCAATCCTTCCTGTTGCGAGAATCAACAAGTAGGATACCTCCAACCAAACTCCCCGTGAAAACAGGGAGAATCTTTGCAATAGCAAATTCCTGATAGAAAAACATTATAAGTGAACTGGAAAGAGCAAATAATATTCCGAAATCAAGATCAACTGCCAGTGTAAAGAACATCACCATACTGGCTAAAGGCAACAGATATAGCGGGAAGAAGCGATAAAGAAGTAGTATCAAAAACATATTGAGAATAAAAAGATAAAGATATCGCCTGCTCTTATAAACCTTTTCTTCCCTGACAAACAAAAAACCAAGTATGAAAATCCCTACAAGGATGAAATATAATTGGTTCTGAGCTATAGTAGAAACTATAGAGTATGGATATTCCCGTGATTGCTTTTGCCTGAGGGAGTATAATTTGCGGTTCGCTCCCCCTTTAACTACTTCATGGGCTCCAACTATCTTCTCACCCTTCCTTACAACTCCAATTGAATCCGATACTGAATTTCGCGCTTCTTCCCTCCTTCTTTCTGTTTCTGCATAATCAATAAGGAGATTGGATTTAATAGAGGATTGGATGGCCTCAATAATACTTAGAGCATCCCGAGAATTTCCCAATAATTTCCTAACACTTTTACTAAAGTATTCCCTTGCCTCCTCTACGTCGGGGATTTTATCCCTATCAACCATCAGGCTTGTATCCTCTCTTAGCACTAAATATTTATGACTCTCCGATTCAGGTAATGATTTCTTATCAGATATTATACCATTTCCGAGAATATTAAGGAAAAGATTTATTATGGACTTTTTGTTCTTCCTAATGCGCCATTTTATGGGGGATTCCCTGGCGATATCAGTAATAAGGGAATCAAAAACATTAATAGTTCCCTCCTTATTAGGGAACTCGATAAATTGAATGGTTGGGGGAACTCTTAGTTCCGTCTCCCTTCTTTCTTCCTTTAACTGTTCCTCTGACTTTAATATATTGAATGTGTACGGAGCGATGATATCCCTTGAAGCTATGTCTCCTTTCTTCAAAAGGACTACCTTTCTTTTATAGGGATATAAAAGGTTAAAGATTAGGAGAAGTAAAAACAGAAATATAATATGTACTCTATTTATCCTTCCTCTCTTCATATTTCCTATAAGCCCTTACTATTTTTTCGACAATTGGGTTTCTTACTACATCAAGAGCAGTAAGATATACAAATGAGACTCCTTTAATGTTATTCAGTATATCTTGTATTTCAACAAGTCCAGAAGTTTTACTCGGAGTCAGGTCTATCTGAGTTATATCACCGGTTATAACTACTTTGGAATCCTCTCCCATTCTTGTGAGGAACATTTTCATTTGACTGTGTGTAGTGTTTTGTGCTTCATCAAGGATAATAAATGAATCCTTAAGATCTCTCCCTCTCATAAAGGCAAGAGGTGCTATTTCTATGAGTCCTGTATCCATATACTTCTGTATCTTACTCTGCGGTAGCATCTCATAAATAGCGTCATACAGGGGCCTTAGATAAGGTTTAACTTTTTCCTCATAATCTCCCGGAAGAAAACCAAGACTTTCTCCAGCTTCCACTGCAGGCCTTGCAAGTATTATCCTGGAAACCTCTCTGGACAAAAGGGCTGAGATTGCGGAAGCCACAGCAAGATATGTCTTCCCTGTTCCTGCTGGGCCAATTGCAATGGTAACCATCTGTTTTTCTATTTCCTCAAGATATCTGGCTTGATTGGCTGTTCTTGGCTTTATGACTTTATCAGGCAACACTATAATATTTTCCCTACCATTCTTTGCATAGAGATAATATTCAATATCCTTTGTAGTCAGGTTTCCCCCATCCTCCAAAACCCTGGTAAGTTCCCCAATTAAGCGCACTGATTTATATACTCTATCCTTTTCTCCCCTGATGATCAACTGAGGGCCCCGTGCAGTAATTCTGACCCCGAGGCGTTTCTCAAGGAAGACCACGTTTTCATCTTTAACACCTAATAACGCTATAGGGGGGATATTCTTTATTTCCAGTGATTGTTCAAACATAAATTAAATGTGTATCAGCCCCCTTATTCAACGAAGAATAAGAGGGCTGATCCATTGGGTCAAGAGATAATACAATTATGGACGAGGAATGAAGAGCTTCCAACCGGGATATATTAGATCCGGATCCTTTATCTTAGCCTTGTTGGCATTATAGATCTTTGTCCATTTGGCAAAATTACCATGTCCATAAACCGTGGAATACTCAGCGAGCTTGGATAGCCAATCGCCATACTTGACAACATAATAAGATCCTGCTTCCACCTTCTTTTTGAGCTCGTCTCTCTTCTTTTCAAGTTTGGCTATTTTATCATCAAGGGTTGCGATCTCAGCTTCAAGGCTGCTGATTTCCCCTTTTAGTACATCAAGTTGAGCTGTAAGATCTTGCTCTTCTTGAATATATTGCTGAATTAAAGCTTCGGCTTCATCGGGCTTTAAATTCTCTTCCTGGGCTGCAAGAGTGAACCCTATGAAGAGAATTAATATTAACAGGAAATATCTTTTCATCATAACCCCCTATTTGAGTTTCTTCTCTAACTCAGCTATCTCTTTTTCCAGCATAGCCACTTTGTCTTCTTTCATTTTCTTCTCATCCATCAAATCTGCTTTCTCGCTCTGAGAATCTTTTATATCACTTTTCAATGCTTCAACTGCGTCTTTTCTAGCCTGTAGTTCGTCAAGCTGTTCCTGAGATGCGTATTTGGCACAGCCAGCCATTAGGGCAAACACCATAACAGCAAGTAAGACTTTTTTCATAGATACCCTCCTTTGTTTTACAGGTTCAACAACTACTATAAACAACTTTTTCTACTTTGTCAAGTATCTTTAATAGCTCCGAGGGGAATCGAACCCCCATCTTCACCTTGAAAGAGTGATGTCCTAAGCCATTAGACGACAGAGCCTCTTTCGGTCGTTAAAATAATAGGGCATTATAATTTGTCAAGGGGCATTTATGTGCCATAAGACCTTCCAACCTACATCCTTATATAAGCCACAGAGACACAGAGCCGTTTGTCCAATGTCCAAAGTCAAACGAAACCGCAGATGAACGCAGGTAAAAGACACACACCACCAAGGATTATGCCACGGCAAACTCACGGTTATTTTTTAATAAAAACACACACCACCAAATCCTAAATCCTATATCCTATATCCTAACCCCTGAATTAGACACTGATTTTCACTGATATCAACTGATTAAAAACCACTAACCCCCACCGGAATGAAACCGCAGATTGACACAGATGGACGCAAATATATATTATTAAAAAACACACACCACCAAAGAATAGACACAGATTTACACAGATATCAACTGATTAAAAACCCCTAACCCTACCAAGGAAATGAAACCGCAGATGAACGCAGATATAGTTAAATAGTTGAGTAGTTGAGTCGTTAAGTTGGTAAAAAAAACTAAGACCTAAAACCCAAGACCAAACACCTAACAATGCCGCAGATGCACGCAGATATGTCGCTTCGCTCCAATGAAGATTGAAAAGTGCAAATTGGAAATTGCAAAATATCCTGTTATTCCGTCCATTTGTTTTCTCGTAAAGTTTGCAAAAGACTGGCAGCCTCAGCTGACTACCGACTTTGGACATTGGACGTTGGACCTTGGACTGATGTTCCCATATCACTTATCACGATGATATTCACTTATCACATACCTCGATAGTCCTAACACACCAACCGACAAACTTCCAACCTTTACCCTTTAATCCCTGTTAGTCTCCATTTATTCACTATTAATTCCGATCAGGTCTTCTTCATTCTGACCTTTTTGATGTTTTGAAAGATACCTTTTAATTATCTTTGTAGTTATGGGTGCAGCATATGCACTTCCGTGTCCTATGTTTTCAACTATAGTAAATACCACAATCTCTGGGTCCCGCAGAGGAGCAAACCCGATAAACAGAGAATGATCTTCACCCATAGGATTCTGGGCTGTTCCGGTTTTACCCGCAACCGTTACTTCCTGCAACCTCGATCGATAAGCAGTGCCTTTACTGTCATTTACTACCTTTCCCATGTTTTTTTTGATTAAATCGAGAGTAGCAGTAGAAACTGGAAGTTTAATCTTTTTCGGATGAGGTATTTTAATAATTTTCCCCTTTTTATCTCTTATCTCTTTGAGAACATGAGGAGTAAAGGTCCAACCCCCATTGGCCACTCCCGAAAAGAAAGTAACCATTTGAAGAGGAGTAATAAGTATTTCACCTTGACCTATAGCAAGGTTTGCCAAGACTCCCCTGTCCCATCCCCTACTTGTGTATTTTTGATTATACCAGTCTCGAGATGGGAGAAAACCTTTCCTTTCCCCCGGGAGATCTATTCCACATTGTTTCTCAAACCCAAGTTCTTTCACCCCATCGATCATCTGCTCCAGGGTCATACTCATACCAAGTTGATAGAAAAATATATCACAAGATTGTATAATAGCATCATTTAATCTCAATTTGCCATGTTTCTTCCAACACCGAAAATAACGATCACCAATGTACAAACTCTCCTCACAGGGTTGGAATTCGGTAAACTCATTCAACACATTCTTTTCAAGTCCTACTATAGCTATGGGGATCTTAAATATGGAACCTGGAGGATATTCTCCACATACTATCCTGTCCCATAAAGGGGCATCCTCCCTTCCCCTTAATGAGTCCCACTCAGATGCCGGGATTCCGGCCGTCATCTTATTTGTTGGATACCCTGGCTTTGAATAATAGAGTAGTATTTCTCCAGTCTTTGGATCCATTGCCACCGAAGCCGCACAGGGGAAACCCTTTAGCAAAGAATCAACATATAGGGTAAGATCCTTTGATATGGTAAGATGTAAATCCAGGCCCTTTTCTGGAGCGCTTTCCTTACCCCCGTTAAATCTCCTAACCACTCTACCCCTTACGTCTACTTCGACGTAAGATACTCCTTTGTTTCCCCTTAGATACTGTTCATAACTCTTCTCTACCCCGTTCTTACCAATTATATCTCCTTTACTATAAGTATAAGTACCCTTAGGATTTTTCAAGCCATCATCGCTAATCTCCCCAGTATACCCTAAAAGATGCGATAGAACAGAATCACAGGGATAATATCGCACAGGTTCTGTAATTTCTCTGACTGATGGAAACTTCTCCTGCTCTTCGATTATCCTGGAAATTTCACTAAAGGATACCCTCCTTATGCATGATGTTCTAAAATGAGGTTTTACTTTTTTATAGATGGCTTCTTTCTTCATATCAAGAACACTTGATAGTTGTAAAATCTCGATAGAATCCACCTGGTAGGGGTCGATCACAAGAGAAAAAGAAGGCCGAGATTCAGCGAGTATCTTCCCTTCTCGCGAGAATATCCTTCCGCGTGGCGCTGGTAGGACTTCCCTTCTCAAACGGTCCTTCTCTGACAAAAGTTCATAGTAATTAGTCTTTAGAATCTGCAGCTGGAATAACCTCACAGAAAGGCAAGAGAGAATAATAAGAATTAATAATTTAAATGGAGACCGCATTGCATTTTTTTTAATATATATAATATGCCAATCCCGATTATCGTAGTAAGGATAGATTCTGGAATAATATTAATTCCCAGGTGTAGCATAAATAATCCCGTGGAAAGGCCCTGGACTAATAATTCGATTACTCCAAATATAAATGTCGCAATAAATAATATAATCAAAGAAGAGTACTTATACTTATATATTCTTCTACGAACTGCCAGGAAGCCAAACGATAGAGAGCAAAAAACAAGTGAATAAAAACCAAAGGGGACAGGGAAAAAGATTCCGTATAGGAGTCCGAGCAAGAAACCAAGAAATAATCCATACCAGCCGTTCCAATAGAGAGTGGTAAAATATAAAAGGAGAATTAATGGATTGAATGAAATGCTTCCTATAGAAAACACATCCGAAAAACTTATCCTCCACGAAAGTGCGAGGAGCGAGAGGAGAAAAGCTATGAATATCCTCATTTCTTTATCACGAAAACTACATCTGGATCGGTAAAATCTTCAAATGGTTCGATCTCGATCCTTAATGAATAACCGGATTCTTTCCTGGAAATTGAAATTACTTTCCCTATCCATAGACCCTGAGGGAAAACAGAGCCTTTTCCAGAAGTAACGATTGTATCACCTTCTTTAACATCAGCATATATGGGAACACCCTTCAGATAAAACCTTCTGTGCCATCGGAGTATTCCCCTAACTTCGCTTCTCTGATCCACTGCAGAAAGAGCAACATTATAATTCATCAAGGTCTGCACGATAGAAGTCTCATTTCCAACCTTTAGCACCTTTCCAAAGACCCCGTTAAAACCTATTACAGGATCACCCACCTCTATGCTCATAAAAGCTCCTTTCGAGATAAAATAGGAGACATTAACAGCCTCTGGAAGCCGATTCACGATCTGGCAAGGAATTATATCCAGAGGGAAATTTGACTTGAATTCCAGTGTCTTCTTAAGTCGCTCGTTTTCCCTCTTTACTGTCTCGTATATCTCCATTTCATAGGATAATTTTGCGATATCTTTTAAAAGACTTTTGTTCTTTTTCTCTAAATCTTTATATCCTGTCCACCGATTAAGTTGTTGTCTTGCCTCGATTGAAAAAAAGTTATAAATCCGACCTCCTAAAGGTGGCCCAGCTCTGCAATCTAATATTATTAGAAGTAAAGAGGTTAATATCAGTATAACATAACTAACGAGGAATTTTCTTTCCATCTAACATGCTGGATCCATCAGCAATTCTCTATATGCATCAATATCTTCCAATATTATTCCTGCACCTTTTACGACACATCTTAAAGGATCCTCAGAAATTGTTACTTTTATGCCTGTGGATTCAAATATCATTTGATCTATACCTCTAAGCAATGCTCCACCACCTGTAAGAGTTAGCCCTTTTTCTACGATATCAGAAGCAATTTCAGGCGGAGTTTCACTTAAAGCCTTTTTTATTGCGTTCCTTATCAGCCCAAGAGGTTCTTTCATTGCTTCTCTTACCTCCTCGGAACTAATATTCACTTTAGTTGGCATGCCCGCTATTAAATCCCGACCTCTCACCTCCATTTCCTCATTTTCTATTGAAGGATGAGCAGAGCCAATTCTCTTTTTTATATCCTCTGCGGTTACCATTCCTACGGCTACATTATATTTATCATACATATAGGTCTGTATTGCATCATCAAGTTCGTTTCCTGCAATCCTTATAGAAACATTGTTTACAATTCCAGACATTGCAATAACAGCTATCTCAGTGGTTCCTCCTCCTACATCAATTATCATACTCCCGGAGGGGGCTTTAACAGGTAAGCCAACACCCAAAGCTGCTGCAATTGGTTCTGAAACTAAATATACTTCTCTTGTTCCAGATTCCTCTAAAGAATTGATTACCGCTCTTTTCTCAACCGGGGTTATTCCCGAAGGAACTGCAACAGAAACCCTCGGCTTTATAAATAGTCTTTTCTTAACTACCTTCTCTATGAAGAATCTCAACATTTCTTCAACTACTCTGAAATCCGCTATAACTCCATCTGACATCGGACGAACAATTAAAATTTCATTAGGAGTACGTCCCAGCATTTTTTTTACGTCTTTCCCGGCAGAAATCAGTTTTCCAGTGTCTCTCTCGAGAGCCACCATCGAATCTTCTTCGAGGACTATACCTTTATTCCTGGCATAAATGAGCGTATTAGTGGTTCCGAGATCAATTGCCATATCAAATCTCTCAAGGGATAGCCATCTAAATGGTAACCTAAAGGGCATATCTCTCCTCCTGTTTTTCTTAATGCTAACTTTTTCTCGTTAGATGTCAAGAGGAATACTATTTGTACGGTATTTAATAAAGGGTTTAATTGTTCAGAGTTGGGATTTAGGATATAGGATATAGGATTTAGGTGTAGGTCATGGGTCTTAGTTTTATTTTTTTACCAACTCAACGACTCAACTACTTAACCATTTAACTATATCCGTGTTTATCTGTGTAAATCTGTGTCCAATTCAGGGGTTAGGATATAGGATATAGGATTTAGGGTTTGGTGGTGTGTGTTTTTTACACAAAAAATAATTCTTCTCTGTGTCCTCTGTGTCTCTATGGCTAATCTCTTTTCTTTAACCGTGAGTTTACCGTGGCATAATCCTTGGTGGTGTGTTCTGGGTTTATTGAGTTCATAGGGTTCGTTGGGTTCATTGGGTTTTCAATCAGTGGATATCAGTGTAAATCTGTGTCTAAAATGGGTGAGTGGAGGAGGGAATAATTTTGCATTTTGCAATTTGCACTCTTCAGTCTTCATTGGAGCGAAGCGACTATCTCTGTGGCTAATAAATAAGGAAGGGTAGGGGGGACTTTCGACTCTAAATTCTCAACGCTCAATACTTGACTTTAGACTAAGTTACTTCCCCTGATATCATGGACTTTCAGCGTTGGTTCTCCCCTCCAGTCGTCAATAAAGGGTGAATATGCGATATCTATTCTTGAGTATTTTTTTAATAAATCCAATTTCTCACCCTGAGAAAAGGCTATAGCCGGTAGGATATTATTCCCTTCCTTTACAGTGAAACGTAGATGATTCTTCCCCACAATTTTGGGTGTAGTAGTGACTTCAAGATTGAATGTTGCAAAGATTGGTATGCGATTACCAATGCCAAAGGGTGCCAATTGATCCATTTTTTTGATAAGTTCTTTATTTATTGGATGAATTGAAAGTAAAGAATCGATTGTCAGTTCTGGCTCGAGATTTTTCCCTTTTAGTTTCAGGCCTACGGCAGTATTAAATGCATTTCTAAAGTCCTTTATATTCTCCTTTTTGATACTGATACCGCAAGCCTGTGGATGGCCTCCGAAATCCTCTAAGTAATCTTTGCATTCCTCTATAGTTTCCATAATATTAATTTCCGAGATACTCCTGCCAGAGCCCTTACAGATATCATCATTTTCAGCTATGAGTATGGTAGGGCGATAATAGGTTTCTTTTATCTTTGAAGCAACGATGCCTACTATACCTTCATGCCACCCTGGGTCAGACAGAACTATACCGTTCTCATGTAATGGTATGCCCTTATCCGTAGTGATTCTGAAGGCCTCTTTCATGATGCGTTCTTGTATTTTTCTTCTCTCTCTATTCTGTTTCTCCAGAATCCCTGCCAGTTCTCTCGCTTTAATTTTATTTTGAGTGGTAAGGAGTTCAACTGCTTCCCTAGCCTCCGTGAGTCTTCCCATGGCGTTTATCCTGGGGCCAAGGACAAATCCTATATGATGGGCTTTTATCTTACCTTTATGCCCTGCCAGGTCAAGAAGGGCGTTTATACCTGGTCTTTTCCTTTCATTCATTATCTTTAGACCAAGTGTAACTATTACCCTGTTTTCTCCTGTTAGGGGCATTACATCTGCAACAGTACCCAGTGCGACGAGGTCGAGATTCCAGAAGAGGAAATTTTGGGAAAGGTTAGACATTTTTTCTAATCCTAAGGAGAGTTTAAACGCGACTCCTACCCCGGCAAGTTCCTTATAGGGGTAATCAGGAGATAATTTTGGATTGATGATAATGTCGCATGGATTCTCTTTTTCTGGCGTATGGTGGTCGGTTATTATCATTTCCATACCCAGGTCACTCGCCAGTTTTATCTCTTCTACTGCATTTGTCCCACAATCTACTGTTATAATTAGATTAACTCCTGAGTCAGCAGCCTTTCTTATCCCCGCTTCACTTAGCCCGTATCCTTCTTCTAATCTATGTGGTATGTAATACTCAACTTCGGCATTTAATTTTCTAAAAGTCGTAAGTAGCAGAGAAATGGCTGATATACCATCTGCATCATAGTCCCCATATATCAATATTTTTTTTCTGTTTTCTATGGCGGATATGATGCGTTCCGATGCTTCTCTGACATTGTTAAGTAAAAAAGGGTCATAAAAGTGTTCGGGTGAGGGGTTGAGGAAAGAATCTATATCAGTAATCCCCCTATTACGGAGAAGAATGTTTATAATTTCTTCGGGACTTTGTTCCTCGATTTGTTCTTCGCTTCTCAATGTCCAGTTCATATTAGTTCACCCATAAGTTCGCTCTCTAAGGAATCAGTTATGTTAATGTTATAAAATTCACCAATTTTCATATCCTTATTTCCTTTAATCCATACGACCTGATCTATTTCCGGCGCATCACTTTTCGTTCTACCGTAATATTCTTCTTGCTCTCTACCGTCCGTGAGAACCATAACATTCCTTCCAAGTAACTCTCTGTTCCTTTTAATCATTTTCTTCTGGATAAGGATGTATAAAGACTTAAACCTTTTCTTTATTGTTTTTTCGTAATGGCCTTTCATATAGTAAGATTCACTTCCTTCTTCACGTGAATACTCAAACAATCCGATCCTATCTAAATTTGAATTCTTAATAAAAGAGCGAAGCTCCTCAAGGTCATCTTCGCGTTCTGTTGGGAAGCCAACAATAAATGTTGTTCTGATTGTAAAATCACCTATTCTCTGAACAGAGTTCAGGAGTTTTTTTGTAAATGATTTATCGTATCCCCGTTTCATAGCTTTAAGGACCGAGTTAGAAATGTGCTGGAGGGGTATATCCAGGTAATTCAGCACGTTAGGAATAGTGGAAATAGTCCTTAGCAAAGACTCACTAACTGTAAACGGATGGAGATAGAGAACCCTGATCCAGTGTGGGAATAGGGGAGAGATCTCCCGGAGCAGATAATCAAGGGAAGGTTTTCCGTATATTTCCTGACCCCAGGAGGATGTGTCCTGTCCCACGAGTATGATTTCCCTGACTTCTGGTGTTAAATTGCTCACCTCCTCCTTTATTGCTTCTAAGGGCTTTGAGTGGGAAGAGCCCTTTAAGGTGGGGATAATACAGAAGCTGCATTCGTAGTTACATCCCTCCTGGATTTTTATATACCGATAATGGGGAGGAGTGGTATGATGTTTTTTATAGATGTTCTTACCTATAAAACCCTCATTGGATGATAATATGGATTTATTTTCCTGGATGGCATCAACAATTCGCATTAAGGCCCCTGTTCCTACTAATATGTCAATTTCAGGAAGAGCCTCTTTCAATTTTTCTTTATATCTCTCGGCAAGACATCCCACCACGATTAAAGTAGCGCTGGGGTTCCTCTGGGATAGAGTTAATATACTCTCGATAGACTGAGATACCGCCTTTTCAATAAAAGCGCAACCATTAATAATGATAAAGGGAGCTTCTTCTGGAGAGTTAACTATTTCAAATTTAGAATCTTCTAATATGGAAATAATTGCTTCACTATCACAATCATTCCTGGGGCATCCAAGAGTTTCTATATAAACCCTTGCGGTTTTTTTACTCACTACGACTTTACAAATACGTCAGATGGAACTTTTACATTCTTGAGAATCTCTACAGCTGTTTGAATATGTTCATCTTTTGGTAGGATTGCCTTATACATTCCCTTACTACCCCATTTGTTGTATGCAAGTCTTCGCTCTAAATCTCTTTTTATATAATACGAAGAACTGTCCCACGCTTCTTTTGAAAATTCAATTTCTTTCTCTTTTACCTCTTTTTTGTAGTCTTCTATCATTGCTTTGGTAACAGCGTTTGTTGAAGGATGTTTAGAGGTGTAACTGACAACGAAATTGAATCCAATATTATGAGTTTGTATCTTTGTGAATAAATCGGTAGTGCTGTAAGGAAGGATTGAATCGGGAATTATTCCACCTCCACCTCTGACTTCTCTGTGTAATGAGCCCATTGTATGGTAAATCTTTGTTGTATCATCGACCAGTTCTCTATCAATACATCTTCCTGAGGGTGTATGGTATCTCGCTATGGTGAGTTTTAAAGCCTTTTTATTCTGCAAAGGATAAACGCGCTGAACAGAACCTTTCCCAAAGGTCCTTGTTCCAAGAAGAAGGCCCCTATCCCAATCCTGTATGGCTCCAGCAACTATCTCAGATCCACTTGCACTATAACCATCTACAAGGACTACCAAAGGATATTGTCTATAAGAACCATTAGTAGAATTATATGAATTATGTACTGCTTTCCCCTCCGTATATACTATTTCCTTGCCTCTATCAATGAAGAAGGAGGCTGTTTCCACGGCATCAAAAAGAACTCCACCAGGATTACCACGAAGGTCTAAGATAAACTTCTTTGCTCTCTGGTCAATAAGGGAATCGAGAGCATTCTTTATTTCTGATGAAGTGGTCTTACTGAAAGAATTAAGGCGAATATAACCGATTCCTTTATCGATTATTCCGGCATATGGAACAGATTTAATCTTTATTATATCCCTTGTTATAGTAAAATCAATCGGTTCATCTACCCCCACACGGGAGATTGTGATAGTGACATCTGTATTTGGTGTTCCGCGCATCATAGAAACAGCTTTATTTAGTTTCATATCCTTTGCAGAAGTTCCCTCAATTGCTGTAATCTTATCTCCCTGCATTATCCCGGCCCTATAGGCCGGAGTATCCTCTATGGGCGCTATTATAGTTATATAATCCCCTCTCTTGGATATTCTTATTCCAAGCCCTCCAAACTCTCCTTTAGTATTTATCATAAGATTCTCATAATCACTTTTATCAAGATACGTAGTATGAGCATCAAGACTGTCTGCTATTGCTTCAATAGCATAATCCAGTAGTTTCTCAGGTTCAACAGAATTCACATAGTAGTCACGAACCAGACGCATAACCTGATCCATAGTCTTCATTGCAGTGAATACATTTATGGATGAATAAATGAATCCTCCGATGGAGAGGAATACGAGAAGGACTAAGAGGATATGTTTGTTTCTATTCATAACCGACCTCCTTAATCAGGTCTAACACTTTTCCTTTTATAATTCTATGAATATTTTCTATTGTATCTTTAGCGTTTATAGCAATTATTCTTTCAGGATTTTTTTCTGCTTCTTTTAAATATGCTTCTCTGACTGCTTTATGAAATTCAATATTTTCCTCTTCGATTCTATCTGGATTTTCTACCCTTTTTTGTGAGATCAGAGGATCTACATCCAGAAGAAAGGTAATCTCTGGTTCTAAATACCTGAATATCCCTAATTCCTTTATTGTTTCTATCTCTTTCCTTGAGATTCCTCTGCCAGCTCTTTGATAAGCAATGGTTGAATCAAAGTAGCGGTCAGAGATTACAATTTCTCCATTAAGAAGGCGAGGCTTCAGTATCTCAACTATATGCTCTGAACGGTCTGCCAGATAGAGAAAGAGTTCAGTATATGAATCTATCTCATTCGAGTTATCCAGGAGTATTTTTCGGATCTTCTCACCAGTAACAGTCCCCCCAGGTTCTCTGGTGAGGTATACACTATATCCCTTCTTGCAGAGCAGGTTATATAAGTAATGTGTTTGAACAGATTTACCAGAACCCTCTACACCTTCAAAGGTTATGAAAATACCAGGTTCATTCTTCCATTTCCTTGCTATCTTTCCCCTTCCCCTTTCTTATTTTTTTTCGGTTTTTGTTTTTTTCGAGTATTTTCTAATAAATGCCTCGGTTTTTTCTTTTGCTACGGAATCTGGATACTGAATTGGAGGAGATTTCATCAAATAGGAAGATGGCTCAATCAGTGGTCCAGCTATATTGTTATCTAAAGCAAGTTTCATAAGCCTTATTGCGTCAATCATAACCCCTGCAGAATTTGGAGAATCCCAGACTTCCATTTTTAATTCTATATTAAGCGGAACATCTCCGAAGGTTTGCCCTTCCATCCTCAAATATGCCCATTTTCTATCGGTTAACCACTCTATATAATCAGATGGTCCTATATGGATGTTTTCCTTCCCAATATTAAATGGGAGAAGAGATGTAATTGCCTGTGTTTTTGATATTGCTTTTGAAGATAGTCTTTCTCGTTCGAGCATATTCAGGAAATCAGTATTGCCTCCGACATTCAATTGGAATGTTCTCTTAAGGCGGACACCTCTATCATTGAATAGCTGAGCTAAGACACGATGTGTTATTGTGGCTCCTACCTGGGATTTCACATCATCGCCGATTATTGGAAGACCCTTCTCTATAAAACGATCAGCCCAATACTTTGAAGATGCAATAAAGACTGGTATTGCGTTTATGAAGCCAACTTTTGCTTGAAGTGCCTGTTCAATATACCATTTTGTGGCTTCTTCACTTCCGACGGGTAAAAAGCTGACAACCATATCTGCTTTGGAATTCTTAAGGATTCCTACGACATCAGCTGTTGGTCCAGGAGCTTTCTTAATTATATCCTTTAGATATTTTCCAATGCCGTCATGAGTCATTCCTCTTTCTACTCTAATACCTGATTTCGGAACATCTGTGAATTTATAAGTATTATTTGGGTGTGCAAAGATAGCTTCTGAGAGGTCCTTACCTACCTTTGTCTTATTTATATCGAAAGCCGCAACAAATTCTATATCCCTTATATGATAGCCACCCAGGTTTACATGCATAAGTCCTGGAACACTTTTGTTTGGGTTTGCATCCCTGTAGTAGTGTACGCCTTGAACAAGAGAAGATGCGCAATTCCCCACACCTATAATTGCAACTCTAACCTTATTATCCATTAATCACCTCCATCTTTCATTCTTTTATATGCTAAAGCTATTCGCTGGATAGCTGTTATATTAGTTCCTATAGCGAGGACTATCATAAAATAAATAATATAGTTGTGTCCCGCAAGTAAACCTATGATTACTATTACAGTCCGTTCAACCCTTGTGAATAGTCCTTCCTTAATCATTATATCAAAAGAATCCGCCCTTGCCCTTGCGTAACTTGTAGCATAAGATCCCAGTAGAGCAATAATGCTAATAGGGGCCAGGATTGATTCCCTTCCTGCAATTGCTATACCAAAGAATATAAGGAAATCCGCGTATCTGTCAAGTGTTGAGTCAAGGAATGCTCCAAACCTGGTAACCTTTTTATTCCTTCTTGCTATCTCCCCATCAATTGCATCCAGGATAGTTCCTGCTATCAGTATAAGTCCACCAGTTCGAAATTTTTCAAAGGCAATAAATACTGAAGATAAAACTACAATCAGGAACCCCGTGAATGTTAATATATTTGGTGGAACTCTTGACAAAATTTTTATCAAGGGGGATAAAAGTAGCCGGCCCCTCTCCATTAGTTTATTCCTGTCCACTCACATCCTCCTATTAACACTACAAATTCTCCCTTGAGAGGTGGTAGGTCCTTTTTTATCTGTTCTGGTTTACCCCTGACAATAGTTTGATAAATCTTTGTCATTTCCTTCACGATGGAAATCTCACGGTCCGGGAGAATTTGTTCTAGTTCATCCATAAATTTTTCTAATCTTTTAGGTGATTCAAAGACTATCGTTGTTCGCTTCTCATTTTCAAGGTTCTCGAGTAACCTATGCCGTTTACCTTTATTTTTTGGTAAGTAACCTTCGAAGATAAATCTATCGGGTGGGAGCCCTGATAGAATAAGAGAATTAATTACAGCAGAGGGTCCAGGTATGCTGGTGAAAGGCAGGTTCTCTCTAAGTAAACTTTTTACAAGATAGAATCCCGGGTCAGAAATAAGAGGACTACCTGCGGAGGAAACAAATACTATATCCATTTCCTCCCTTTTCATTTTTTCTATTATCCATTTAGTCTGTTTGTTTTTGTTATAGTCGTTGTAGGATTTCATGGGTTTCTTTATGCCATATTTATTGAGGAGTATGCTTGTCTTTCTTGTATCTTCACAGATGATATAATCAACCTCTTTCATAATTCTTATGGCTCTATGTGTAATATCTTCAAGGTTACCAATAGGAGTAGCCGTGAAATAGAGCAAATCTATCTCTTCCCGTTAAATGTCCAGTCTGGAGAGTTTAGAGTTCTCAAAGAAACCAGCACTTTTTAATGCAAAACGATAATCCTTTATGCAATTATATATGATCTCATCTGTCTTTCTTCCAAGAACTACAAAAATAGCGTCTGAGAATTGGTCAATCCAGAGGGTAAAGCCTTCTGTTATTTCTTTATCCGTTGCTATAAATGGGGTATAGCGAATGGAGAGATCATCCTTGATTATGAAGTTCTCCAATAGTTCTGATGTTCTAGATGCATTCTCATGGGCAGGCAGGAGTGTCTTTCTTACAATAGATGATCCTACTATCCTTGTAAATGATTCTATCATGGAATTTAAAAATTTCAAATAGAGTTCAATAAGAGCAGGATTGGCTTGCTTTTTCTGTTCTATCCCCTTATAACCGTTTATAAGTATTCCTTTTTCTTTGCACAGTAAGCCAACCAGCGACGAGAGATCAATCTTTTGTTTTTTCTTATTGGTAGGGTAAATCAGGTCAGGTTTTCCATTTTGAAATTTAACAAAGGAATAATCCTCCCCTTTCTTGAGGGCAAGGAAGCCTTGAAAGTTGAGTTTATTCAATCTTTCGAATAGAGATTCCATATCGATTTCTTCTGCGTCTTTGTCGGCAAATATTGGTTCTTCCATAAATATAGATAGAATCATATTGAGAAGGTCTTCGGCTATTTGATGTATGTTAACAGTTCCATAATGAGCCTTTTTTGCCTTTTCTATAACCTTTTCCATTGGACACTCTTCAAATTGATTCTCAGTTCTCTGTGCTGCGGTTACTGTGTCGCCGTCTCTAAAGAAAAGATATTCTATGCTTTCAGGATATTTTACCTCCACATATCCAGTAAGATGCCCATCTCGAGCCTTTTTTGCATGACTCAATATATTGTCAAAATGGACAAATTTAATTGCTGCTTCTTTTAACAATAAAATACCTTTTGGAAAGCTCATATCCAATTCCTTCTTGTTTAATATATTAAATAAAAGGGATATTGTCAAGAGAGAAGTGAGATTGTTAGAGAGAACAGTAAAATTTGTATTAAGGATATCGAGGACCGATGATGGAAGACAGGAGACCGGAAACGAAGGATAGGAGAAGGATTAGCAGGTAAGGTGCAGACAGGCTACTACATTCTGTTTCTTTTTCATGGCTTCATTGAAGGCTAGGACTGCTTCATTTGTCTTAAGGATTTCTATC
>DAOVFB010000054.1 GCA_030668705.1 Candidatus Stahliibacteriota bacterium | reverse complement strand
ACAAGGTGAACCTTGCCATCCAGATATATGGCTGCGGTATTAAAAACCATTCTTGCTTCCCAGGGATGTTTATGAATGGGTCCTAGAATAGGATTACCCTCAAATCGTTTCAGCATATTTCCTCCTATTTTTTTCTAAGTGTTTGGAAAAGTTTTATATACTGTTCTGCTACCCTTATTGCAGAATTCTTCTCTACATAGGTATGAGCAGCTTTCTGTGAATTTTTGTACTGTTCGTCTTCTCTAATGACAGATCTAATCCGCTCCTTTAGTTCCTTTTGATTTGAATACTTAAGAACTTCATCATTCAGGTCTTCAACAAAACCGGAATCAAGCGCCACTATAGGACAGGCGGAACCAAGACATTGGTAAACAGTAGATGAGATTACCACCCATGAAGGTGATTCCTTGTTGAATAGTAGAAGGTCAACCGAATGGAGATAGTCATATAATCTTTCTATATCAGGTGCTTCATTCCGAACCTCAATCTGCAAATTACCTATACCTGCTATATCTTTAAATTTTTCTGCAATTTTCTCATTTTTAATTACAATGAGAAGCAGAATAGGAAACTCTTCTGATAGCTCGGAAAGAGTAGAAATATCATTCAGTATTTTCTCTGATGCCGGTCCAAACCCAAATATAATCTTTTTATCCAGAGGAAGTCGTAGTTCCCTTCTCTTCTTTTCTTTATCCCCTTTATTGAGTGGATGACAGGGATAGGGTATAACATGGATTTTACTATACTCATAAACTTTTTTCAAGAAATTCTTGTATCGGTTACCAAAACATATAAGCCCGTCCCACTCAAACTGATAGAATGCCGGGTCCCTTGCGAGTTGACCATCATGGATCACATTAACTACAGAAGCCTTCTTCTTTATCCTGTGGTATATCTTCCTGAGAGGGCCCTTTGGTAACATACCAAGGTCTTCAACTATAAAAATATCATATTCTGTTGTTAAAAATGGGATTGGGTCAAATTCCTCCGGTGTATATCCTCTAACAGTGAAACAACGGTTCACAAAATCCTCATCTTCTCCAGTTATCTGTGTTCCATGAAATGCATAGTCCTTGAATGTGAGGACTGTAAGTTTATGCCCCTTCTTAACCCATTCCCTACCAATCAACTCACCGTGTAGAGAAGCGCCTGAATCTGTATTCCAACCCCCCATTAAACATATATTCATAGTAGGCATTATATGTAAAAATAAAGAAATGTAAAGGAGAAAAAGCAAAGGCAATGGAAAAACTCACTGACATTGAACTTTGGACAATAAACTAATCTTGTGGGAGAGCCCTCCTGGCCTCGATTCTCAAAACAATTAACCCAACAAATTGTCATTGCGAGGATGCAACAAGCTCGGTGGTTGTACAGTATGCACATCTTCGATATTCCCAACTTTATTCATCATGTCATATCTGTCTACCACCGAGCGTACAATGCAACGCGACGAAGCAATCTCTGGTGAGGGGCTTGGGCTTCCAGTTCTCGACTCTCGACACACGACGCTAGACTAACACTACTACTGTCAAAAGTCAAGCTTGCCCCGTGGAATGCAAAGCTATTCCACATGGGGCACCGACCCCATAGAGCATTATCCCGGGGATTAAAAGACCTTTATTTTATAGCTAATATTATAACGATAAATTGCTCCCCCATCTACAATCAAAGTCTCATATATATCTTCATTTATCTTCGATACTTTACTTTCTCTTGTATTAAATATAACTTTTGCATTGGTTTTTTTCTCTACATTATATTCTTTTTTACCAGAATCTTTCTCCATTACTTTAGTATCATCTAATTCGTTTTTACATTCAATTACAGCTTCATCTCCCTTCATATCAACAAAATGAAGTGTGATTTCTATCCTATCGTCAATTCTTTTTTTCCAAGATGATCCCAAGGATACAGGATGGTCGGGAAGAATGAAGGGAATTAGTATAGACAAGAAATTATATATTTCTTTATCAAAGGATTCTGTAAGTCCTGAAGAAGTAAGAGTATATTGCCATTCCTTTCCAATTAAATCTTCTGTTGATTCCATCTTCATAAAACCGCGACCTAATCCATCACTGAACCGGGATCTCTCAGAAGCACTCAGTATACCCATTTTAAAATTAATTGAATCTTCATTCTTCTCAGTTATCGTAAGGAATAATTTGGCATTTAAAAAATGCTGCATTTCAGGGGAAGTAAAGTGTCTGGTCTCCACTTCAAAGCTACCTATTCCCTCAATCTCATAAATTAAAGTATCACCTACATTAACTGATTGTTTCAAAGAAGGTATACTCACTGTTATATCTTTTTTAATCCCTGAACTGCAGTTTATGAATGATATTAATATAATAAACAAAAATAAAAACGAAATTTTCATTCTATCTCCTTTCTTTAATTATTATCATTTATTTAATTTCCTTCCTATATTAAAATTCTATGAATTAAGATCTTATTATCAAGGTATATTTTAAATTTTTTACAATTTACTAATTTAATATTTAACAAACCGAAGTTTTTATGGAAAGTGTGAGTATCAAAAATTTATAATTTATAAGACTGACCCCTTTATCTTTCTTTGCTACTGTCAAAAGTCAAGCACCCCCCCATAGACTGAATTTATCCATAACTTTCCCTTACACCCCTTGACAAACCAATTTTATTAACTAAACTTATTATAGAATCACGATGAGAGGTTATACAAAGGGGTAAGTCCCTCGTTAATACCTCTCTTTTTTTATTTTTCCACATAATCCAACTTCCCTCTAAGGTCATTCATAAATACAATATGAAACATCATTTTTCTAAAAAGGGAAGAATATTTCTGCCGATTTGGTATCATTAACTTTAACAATTTATCCTTCTTTATGAGATATTTCACAAGGCAATGAAAAGCGCCATCTCCTGTAACAATTAAAGCCCTGTCATAATTTTTAAATTCAATCATTGCTTGCAGAACTAATTCTGCATCCACATTTCCTTTCACTCTGCCATCTGGTAACCTTAGTGTCGGTTTGAAGACTAATATATATCCAAATTCCTGTAAACTTGTATACAGGTCCTGATTCTCATTAACATGACCAATAAATAAAAAAGCTTTGGTTATATTATATTTATCCTTTAGGTATATTCTAAATCTCTTGAAATCTAAAATCCAATCCTGATCACGTATCGATAGATTAAGATTTTGACTATCGATAAAGGCGTAATTATTTTGCCCGCTCTCCATTGTTACTAAGACCTTATATATCCCTTAGTTCCATATTATAATGCATCGTCCTTAAATATATGAAAATCCTAAAATTTTGCAAGATTGAATTCCTTATTATACAAATATATCCAGGATATATATGTGTAATTTGGGAGGGAGAGAGTCCAGGGGCTCTGTAAATTATCGTTGGGTTTAGACATAAAAAAGTGGGGTTATCCACTGGTAATTAAAATGAATATGAAAGTTAACTGAGCAAAAGGAGGATAGCAGATTTAATTGAAAATATACCTTGACTTAAATACATTACCCCCCTCCCTCTATTCTCAGTATGAAACGGAAACAAGGATGTGATCTTCTTTATGAGATTTACTACCCCCTATTAATCTGCTACTGGCAACAGAAAAATTGAAACATATCGGTTTTATTTTAAGGGATAGCCCAAAAGATAAAAAGAGCTGGTCTTTCTTACCTGCTTCCGTGGATTCACCGGGATAATAGTCTTGTAAGAGAGGATAAACATTATTGTAGGCTCCTGCACGTAGTGAAATCTTCTCATTCAAAAGATACTCCCCTCCAAGATGAAGATTAATAAGGTCTGTGGTATAAGAGGGTGAATAACTGATAGTGTCTAAACTACAGTTTATCCCTTTCCAATCCATATATTCTGCAGAAAAATTAATAGCAATATCTTCTCCAATTTGTTTTCTTATGCCGGAAATGAGTAATAAAGGAGTTGTTTCTTCCTCTTTTAAATCATACCTTTCACTAATATATGTTCCATCCGGGTAAACTTCATATAAATTCCTATGGTGACCTTTTAAAAAACCTCTTTTTATGACAAAACCTGAAGAGAATGTTCCTTTTCTGTATTGAATCCCTACTCCCAGTTCTATCCCATAGTAATATTTGTTATTATACCATTCATCGCTGCTGTCTCCCCAATCAGTAATGGATTTTACGGTTTTAATCATACCTGAAAGGCAAAGCCCAACTGAAAAATTTTCATTAATTTTCAAACCGATTATTGGTGAGAATACATAAATCTTCCTTCTATTAATATCTTTATATGAACTATCATAGTATTCCATTTCTCTTTCCCTGTTAAATTTATAGGGAACCGAAAAGAATACTCCAAAGTATAGTTTTTCAGTTAATGGATAAGTTACACCGGCAAAATCAATAAAATGCTCATCAGTAATATATTGCGAAGAATCATTCATATAACTAATATAATATCCCTCTCCATTAATAATTTCGTAATCCAGGGAAGCAGAAAATCTATCAATTCCAGTTATGGAAGCTGGATTATAAACGCAATATTCAACTTGATTGTAGAATGCAACAGGAGAACCTCCAAGGCTCGAAGAGTATGCGCTAAAATTATTTGGGAGATAAGGTTCCCAAAACGAAAAAAACAAAAGAACTGAAAAAACAAACATATTAATACATTCTCCAAATAATTTTCTTATTCATAAGTTACAGTTATATAGTATCTATTTTCCCTTTTTAATGCGGCCTTTATCAGCCGACTGCTGGCAGCACTCAGGTTAACCTTTATGCCTTTTACTTTGAATCCAAATCCTGCTGTTATGAAAATCTGATCCAAGGAACTTTTTGTCGTGCTATATTGATAAGGTTCATTATGCAAACCCATGTAAATGGAAGTTGCAGGAGTTATTCTAAATTCAAACCCTTCATGCAGTCTTATTTCATTCTCAAGGTCTTCCAGAATATAAGCGTATTTTTCTGCATCATAGCTGATATCTCCCCATCGGGTATAATCTATTGAATTAAAAATTCTTATTCTATCGGTTATTTCATATCCAATGCCCACAGAGACAAATAGTGGAAGCGTTTCTTTTTCCCAATAATACTTAGTAATTTCAGCAACGAAATCTCCACCGCTATATTCGTAATAAGTTCTTTCGTAGCCTCCTTTTGCATACCCTTTACTGATTATAAAACCAGCAGTTACATTTTCTCCTATGAAACATTGAAACCCAAGTGAGGGTTTTATTCCATAAAGCGTTCCCGGAATAGTATTATCAGTCCCGTCATCATACTCAATTCCACTTTTGTATTTAACCAATAAAAATGATAAATTCATACCCAATGAGAAATTATCGTTGCATTTCCATCCAACCCCACTATTTAATGAATGAAACCTCTTCTGTTCTATGTATCTATACTCTCTTCCCGTACCTTCCGGATGTTCTCCTGTTGTCTCTTCAATCCAATTTGAATGTCTTTCCATTTTATATGGTAAAGAATATGAAAAGCCAAGCCCGATTCTATCATTTAAAGAGAACGTGAACCCAGCTAATGAGGGGGAAAAATCATTGGAAATATATACTAAGGTTGTATCCTCACCAAAAAAAGTCATGTAATGCTCACCTTCTGTATAATTAAAACTCAAAATACCCTTCTTCCCGGAAAAATTTGTTAATGATGCAGGGTTATTGAATGTTTGTTCGACATTGTATTCACCGCCGGTACTGAACCCACCCGTTGAGGAAGTAAAAGCCCCAATATCATTGTGAAAATATGGAAACCAATAAGAGAGTAAAAAAACAAAAAATAAATTCATAAACTCACAGAACAATAAGGGTTATGTCTTGATTTTGGGATTCAGTTATTTCTCGTTTCTTTTCATTGTTGGGTAATTTAGCGGTTGCGTAATATACTTCTTCTCTTTTTTCTTCAGAATATTGATGTCTCCTTTGTATAGTTTGAATTTTGTGGTTCTCGATTGAGTTACTTTTTTTGATAAAACCCTCCTCAGTTAACTAATTACACCTTTGTTATACTTAAATTCTAAGGGATTAGATTAAATTGTCAAGGCTTTTTGTAATCGGGCAAATGGTATACTTCCTCGTCTAGAACCGAAATGATAAGTCTTTGATAATGAGTTAGAAAGAAGAAATAATGCCAAGATGTCAACCCCCGTCCCCAATCACGCACTCCTAGTCCATAAAAATGACTTTGTACCTCGGACTATTAAAAACCATTTGACAGTAATTGACTTATGACTCGCGACTCTAGACTAATGACTATTATTGTCATACTGTCAAGCACCGAGATAGGTTTATTTTTGCTTGACAAAATTATCATTTTACTTTATATTTTTTAAATGCAATGGCGGGGTTTAACTGATTATTTACGGGAACAGTAGTAGGGAAGAGTAAGGGCTATTCCCTACCATCTATTATCTAAAAATAGGAGGTATTTATGAAGTATATATTTGCAGTGTTGTTGGTTTTATTGGTTGCCATTCCATTGGGGGCACAGCAGTATGTGATTGAGTGGACAAATACCATTGACAACGGGGGTTATGATGCAGCCTATGGTATAGCGGTTGATGTCAGCGGTAATGTCTATGTTACAGGAAGGTCCAACATTGGCGGAGACAGTGATTATCTCACGGTGAAGTATGGCACCTCAGGCAATATTCTCCGGGCAGATACCCTTGACAATGGCAGTTCGGATGCAGCCTACGGTATAGCGGTTGATGATATCGGTAATGTCTATGTTACAGGAGATTCATGGATTGGCGGAAACAGTGATTATCTCACAGTGAAGTATGATTCTCTTGGCAGTATTGTCTGGGAAGCCACCCTTGACAACGGCAGTTCGGATTATGCCAGGGGTATAGCGGTTGATGTCAGCGGTAATGTCTATGTTACAGGAAGGTCCAACATTGGCGGAAACAGTGATTATCTCACGGTTAAGTATGATTCTCTTGGCAGTATTGTCTGGGCAGATACCTTTGACAACGGCAGTTATGATTATGCCGAGGGTATAGCAGTTGATGATATCGGTAATGCCTATGTTACAGGAGGGTCCAACATTGGCGGAAACAGTGATTATCTCACGGTGAAGTATGATTCTCTTGGCAATATTGTCTGGGTAGATACCCTTGACAATGGTGATGAAGATGAAGCCTTCGGTATAGCGGTTGATGGCAGCGGTAATGCCTATATTACAGGATATTCCAACATTGGCGGAGACGATGATTATCTCACAGTGAAGTATGATTCTCTTGGCAATATTGTCTGGGCAGATACCCTTGACACCGGCAGTTATGATTATGCCTTCGGTATAGCGGTTGATGTCAGCGGTAATGTCTATGTTACAGGAAGGTCCGACATTGGTGGAGACGATGATTATCTCACGGTGAAGTATGATTCTCTTGGCAGTATTGTCTGGGAAGCCACCCTTGACAACGGCAGTTCGGATTATGCCAGGGGTATAGCGGTTGATGGCAGCGGTAATGTCTATGTTACAGGAAGGTCCAACATTGGCGGAGACGATGATTATCTCACAGTGAAGTATGCAAAATATAAGGATGCAGGTATTCTTTCTATTGTTTCTCCACCGGATACTGTATCTATTGATACGACCTATATCCCCGGGATTCTTGTTAGAAATAACTCTTATGAAAATACTGTAGATATTGATGTCGTTGCATTTATAGACTCGGCAGGGATCCACATTTACAGCGATTTACAATCTGTTTATAATCTTACTTCAGGTGATAGCACAACGGTGAGTTTTACCCAATGGGATACCCCCTCTAATCTTATGGATTTAACTCTAAGATTCTTCATTATAACCCCTGATATGAATCCTGAAAATGACAGCATATCAAAGACTTTATATGTGAGAGACTTAATCCCACCTGTCATAGATTCGGCGGCCGCTTTTGATGGGGTAAACGCTTTACCAGGAATAGACGATGATGATTATGTAATTCTATACTTTTCCGAGCCAACGAATAAACCGACAATAGACAACACAAACATAAACAGTGCGCTTTCTCTCTCAGGTGGACACTCATGGCTTGATGGGACGGGTATTGTAGGAATTTGCGGTTGGAACCTAAATGGAGATCAGTTAACAATCAATCTTACGACGAATACCTCATTACCTACAATAGCAGTGGGAGATACAATAACACCTGATGGGGTGACAATCACAGATGTAAATGGTAATTTCTGTTCATCACCCGTAGTCCTTGGAGGAAGTTTTGACCCTACCGGCATAGCAGATAGGAACCTTATAAACAAGACATTTTTGAATGTCTATACTATAAATAAGGATAAGATTTCCTTTTCATATGGAATAAAAAAGTTAGCACCTTATAAGATAACGCTTTATACCATAGATGGAAGAATGATAAAGAGTATAGAGGGAGAAGAGAACGGTTATCATGAAGAGCAATTTTCAGGACTTCCATCGGGTATCTACTTTTTAAGACTAAGTCAAGGAAATGATATTATAGGTAGAAAGGCAGTACTGATAAGATAAGGAAAACAGTTGATGTCTAAATCACCGTCTTTTTCAAAGTTTTGCAAGATTGAATTTCTAATTACACATATATATCCAGGATATATATGTGTAATTTGGGAGGGTGAGAAGCCATAGGCTTGAAATTTAGCATTGGGGTTAGACACAAAAAGGTGGGGTTACCTCTTGGTAATTAATTTAAAGGGGATTTGGGGGTTTACCAATCAACTAATAACCGCTGATTCTCGACGTTGGACATTGGACGTTGGACCTTGGACTTATGTTCACATATCACATACCACATACCACATATCACTCCATGAACCCAAACCCCCTTGACAAGAATAAATTAGCGCCGTCCCCCTATTTTCTAACAAATATTGAGGGTTTTACGTACTGTATATAAAAGAACTACGGATAAACTCCCCGATGTTATACAAATAAGGAGCGGAAATATTTGAAAAAGAGGTTCTATTATATATTGTAAAGAGAACCCGAGTATAGCTAACATTGGTATTAGTCTATTGAGAAATGAAACCAAAGAGAATTTTTCAAGGAAGTTTAAGGCTATTAAAAATAAGAGAAAGATTGGAACGGTAAAGATAAAAAACCCAATAATATTAAAAAACATTAATACTACATCTCCTACGAATCCTGGGAGTGGTGTAGAATAGAAGGTGACTAACGATAGAACAAAATAGAAAATCAATGTCAAAAAAAGCATCGTATTAATGATAATAAAAGGTACTATTTTCATTTTTTTCTTCATGATATCATACTTGTCCTAAACCTGGCATTATGGCATGATACTGTTATTGTTCTCGTATTTATTACAGTTCATTAAAAATTATATCGTCAAGTTTTTTAGTTAACCTGTCTGGTATGATTGTTTTTATCCTCATAGAAAAGCACCTTTCTAAATATAAGAATATTGCAAGGTTTGGCAAGGTTGATTCACTATTTCATATATATGTTACGGACATATTTGTGAACATTGGGGAGGATTATTTTTACTAAATCCTAAATCCCGAACCCTATATCCTGAATATCGAAGATAGATGCTTCCTGGTTTTTAAACCGAAATGATAAGTATTTGATAATGAGTTAGAAAGAAGAAATAATGCCAAGATTACAACCCCCATCCCCAATCATTAGGCACCGGGCACTAATTCCCTGTGGATTCTTGTCAGTTCTTGAATCCTCGCTCTCCAAAGGGAGTGGAATGTGTCAGAGATTGAGTAAGATTCGAAGTCTATCTTCTACTTCCCTTATAGTTTCCTTTGAGGTTTCTCCGACAAATTTTTCCAATCTCAACTTAGAGATAGAGCGAATATCTTCGCATTTTATATAACTATTCTTATCCAGATTTCCCTCTGGGGGTTCTACTTCGACGTGGAAGGGTATCCCTTTATGTTTACTTGTGATAGGTAAAACAACCACAAGTTCCGCTGGACCACGGTTAAAAGCATCTACTGAGATAACAAAAGCAGGTCTTTTCCCTGCTTGCTCATGTCCTTTTGTGGGATTAAGATTAACAACCCAAATTTCTCCCCTTGAAGGAGATTTCACTGGTTTTTCTCCAATCCGTCAGGGAGAGCATTATTCCAGAGTTCTCTTTCCTTAAGCTCTGCTTTCCACTCATCTGAGTTTTTTTTCAACTGAGCGTAAGCCTTATTTGCTTCCGCAAGAAAAACCTCTCTCCTATACCTCTCTATAGCTCGGTTGATAACTTCAGCCATACTAACACTCAACTTTTCTGAGATCTCTCGAATAATCTTCTTTTCTTCCTTACTTACCCTTACTGTTGTACTCTTCATGTACACCTCCTTTTATACATATATGTATACAATATAATATACAAATATGTATGGTTTGTCAAGTGTTAATATTACTGGAGTCGGGAAAGCTCAGGGAGATGGTTGTACAGTTAGGAAATGAATGCCTTTTCAAATGTGAAAGCCCAAAAATGTCAAAATGTTTACCCCGTGGAATGCGAAGCTATTCCACATGGGGCACCGACCCCATTCACACATGTAACAAGCTCGTTGTTTGATCAGTATGACATCTTCGCTCTTCTTACCTTTATTCATCATGTCATATCTGTCAAACTGCGAGCGTACAAACCCCACAATGAAGTGTAACCCTACTTCACAGTTAGGAAATGAATACCCTTTCAAATGTGGAAACCAAAAAATGTCAAAATGTCAAGCTTGCCCCGCTTGCCCTATGTAATGTATACTATTACATTGGGGTGGAATGCAAAGCTATTCCACATGGGGCACCGACTGCATAGACTGAATCCTATCTTTTTACTGTATGAGTTCTTTGAACCCTAACATTTTTGATTACTTGCCATAGAAGTGCCTTCTTTATATAGAATTAGGAACTTTTATGTCAGGTCTATCAAGTTGGTTTGCCCTTTGCATATTTTTTATAAAATAAACCTATTGTGTAACCAAAAGCTAAAAAACCACACAATGAATAAATTAACCAAAACAACTGATCTTTATTATAGATTGAACCATAAGTAAATGGATGTGAAATATCCCATAAAGTAAGCACCAACCAAAATAGAAAGCTATATTTAACTCCTTGAAAAGGACCTTTCATTCTTCGACTAAGAGGTAGCTTTTCGTAAGAAAAAGTGAATAATATACCAAAAAAGATACCAATCAATAGTTTTGTCCATATAAAGTACCATGCATTTAATTGTTCTAGTTCGAATTTACCTGGTGGTGCAAATTGAGGTCCATA
>DAOVFB010000071.1 GCA_030668705.1 Candidatus Stahliibacteriota bacterium | reverse complement strand
GAAATGCGAAACTATTTCATAAGGGGTGCAACCACCGAGCTTGTTTACCCATGTTTGTCTGGGTTTAAATTAAGGGGGTGAGGTGGATAACACATATCACCTGTTTGTCTTCTCGCTTGACTTCTATCACATATCACCTTTATTGAAAAATAACCGTGGGTTTGCCGTGGCATAATCTTTGGACTTTATCAGATGTAAGAATTTTACACTTGCAATTTAATCGTTCTTATCTATAATTAAGGCATGAAATTTTTATCATTCATACCCATATGTGGTTTAATCTCTGGCATTATTGCTTTGCTTCTTTTATATATCCTTATAAGGAGGTTCCGAAATAGGGAGAAGGGAATAACTACTTATATTACAAATATATTATGTGTCTTACTCTTTTCGCTGCTCTCTGCAACGCTTTTACTTACTTATGGAAATTTTAAAAATTATAAACATTTCTCGTATAAGAAGCCTGTTTTCTCCATCGTTTGTCAATTGAAGCAGCCAAATTGGTTTGTACTGGAGATAATTCCAGAGGATGGAAGTAAAGAAAACAGAGAGTTTTATCGAGTAAAAGGCGAGCAGTTTATTCTTGAAGGACATATTGTTAAATGGAGGGATTTCTTATCGTTTATGGGAATGAAGCCCATATATCAGGTTACCAGACTATCGGGAAGATATATAGAAATTGAAGACGAAAGAAAAAAAGAAAGAACCATTTACGAAATAAATAAAACCACAGAATTCTGGAAGTATATGATGCGGTATGGGAAAAAGATTCCGGGTATCGATGCTGTCTATGGAACGGCTTCATTTACCTATCCAGAAGAGGACGACACACTTAAACTTTTCGTTACGAATACCGGGTTTATGATTAAATAGCCACAGAGACAGTCGCTTCGCTCCAATGAAGATTGAAGAGTGCAAATTGCAAAATGCAAAATTATTCCCTCCTCCACTCATCCATTTTAGACACAGATTTACACAGATAAACACGGATATAGTTAAATAGTTGAGTAGTTGAATAGTTTTTGTTAGTCCAATGTCCGATGTCCAAAGTCCAAAGTCAAACGAAACCGCAGATTAACGCAGTTCGTCCCTATAAATGCTCTTTATGGTGAATAAAAAGGGGTGGAAGTGGATTAGAAAGCGTTCTTGGTTGTGTCTATAAAAAAAGCGGAGATATTTGCAATAGGGTAGGACTGTTGATAGAATATTATGAAGTGTATATTAATATAAATAGAAGATTAATTCGACTAATCAGTAAGGTCAAGGAGAACGGAAATAAAACCGTGGAGAATAATTAATTATTCAATGATAAGATAGAATAATAAAATTAAAATATTAATCAGTTTGTTTTTGTAATACGAAGCTTAGATAAATAACTTCTCTACTTTTAAACTTTTCATAAATCTTTGAACCTTTGGTACCAGCAAGCTCAAGGAACGATTGGACCAGCGGTTTATGAATTGTTTTTTTTATAAGAGTAGTCTTGCGTTCATTATCTAAATTCAGGGCTTCAACAATATTCAGAGTTATGCAAGTCTCTTTGATTAAAGTTAATCCCGAATTATGTAGTTTTTCTCGAAGAACATCTATGTTCTCTTTACTCCGAAAATCAGCAAAAAGAAAATAGCCGTCTTCACGAAGGACCCGCTTAACTTGACCAAGAAAGGCATCCATTGAACCGTAACAATGGGAAGACTCGACATTTATCACGACATCAAAACTGTTATCTGTAAAAGGCAGAGATTCGGCATTGCCAATTTCGAAAGAAAGTCCATTAACAACATAATTCTGGTTGCAAAATGCTACTGCATTTTCTGAGAAGTCAACACCAACCATTGTTTTTGGTTTTAAATACCGTTTGATATAATCTGCGCCGCCACCTCGGCCGCTTCCGACTTCCAGTACATTTAAATCCCTAATGTCAATAGTATATACGACATGATGATACAGTTGGATACAAAACCGATTATCTGCATCCGTCTTATCTAAGTAAAGTTTTTCAGTTTGATCATCTACAGGAGCATAACCATAGTTCATAAAATTCCAGTCTTTTCTTTGGTAGAATCTGGCTAAGAATTGATACCACTGTTTCCACACTATACCTTTTAGCTTAGGAGAAATACGACAAAACATTGTAAATAGATTAGCTATCATCTTAGATATACATTTACTGATTTAAAGATTAAAAATATAAATCTACTCTCTTTAGGCATAACGGCTGAGTTCACCTGCATTTTGGAGTGCAGCGATTTGTTATGTGTTTTTATAATATTGTTTGAATTCCTCTGCTGGTACAGTTGGTTTATAGAAATATAAAACTATTCCATGAGGGTCAAGTATGCCAAACCCTCTATCACCCCAAGGATGATCCTCAAGAGGCATTACAACGGTTACTCCTAATTTTGATAAGCGAGCATGTTCTTCGTCTACATTTTCTATTTCAAAACTATACATTAATCCTTTTCCATCAAGCATTGGCTGTTCTGGGGATTGAGGTTTCATGAAGCAAAGCTCACAATTTCCCAAAGCTATGTTAATATACCAATCACAATCAAATGTAACTTTCGCATCAAAGTGTTTAATATAAAAATCACTGCTGGCAGTTGGATTTTCTACAGATATTGTTGGGGATAACTTTTTAACATTTGTCATTTTTTCTCCTTTCCGATTTTATATTAATATTTAAGCTTAAAAGCTTGGCTAACGTAAGATTCAACCTTTTTGCTTTTTATGTCTTTCTTATCAAAAATTTTTAAATGCCGTCGATATTTTCCATTTCCTTCCAAATATTTATCTGGATCGGATATCATCGTACCAAAACTAAATTCAAGAGAAATATGTTTTTTCCTTATAAAAATTCCACATATTAGTTTCGTATCAACATTAAAAACAAGACCACCATACTTAATTTCCTCTTGAGCATCAGGACTTATTTTTAAAATTGTTTTTCGCAAAGAAACAAGAATTTTGCCTTTTTCTTCATCAACAAATAAAGCATCCTGCATAAAACGCTCAATTCGGTCATTAGTGTTTATATTCACTATTACTTCCTTTTTTAATTTTGCACATAACGTTATGTTTTACTCTATTTGAGAACCATGAAGTAGTGTTTCTCTTCCGATATCTCCTGGCTCAAGTCCCGCCACGAGAAAACCCCCTGGCCGTTTGTCCTTCACTGAGGCTGGATCAAATGTCTCACAAACGCAGTGGGTGTGGTTATTGATTAGGATGTCCACTGGACCAATTTCCTCTTCACAGAGGTCGAATAGTTTGGTTATGTTTTCTACGTTTCCTAAATCTAGTTCATGAGCAGTTGCGATGCCTCTACAAGAGCGGATACCATTCAAGACGTCCTCGGGGGGTTGTTGCTGCATGGCGTAGTACAGACACGTACCGGCCACTTTGGCCCGCCGCGCTTCTTCCAACTCCTGTTCCGAGTAAGGGCAATCCGGCAGGTAGTAAGTGATAAATACCTTAGTACCCTGGGCGGCCAATGCTTTCGCTGTTGCCGCACCAATACCGTGATTTGCTCCGGTGACGATGGCAACCTTTCCTTCGAGCTGTGGATCGATCATCTCTTTTCAGTCCTACAACTGTGATGATGTGTACGTATTATATAACGAACCTGATCTAATAATTTAGGTTTCATAGTAACATATTATAGAAAAATTAGTATTCTGTCAAGAAAAAAAATTTGGGAAGGCAATATTTAAGCGCTTAAGCAAACAGTATACCAACTCAGGGTGTCGAGACTATTCCCATCCAACCTTTCCCAAATTACACATTTATATCCAGGATATATTTGGGTAATTTGACCAATGTGAGTCTATGTCGAAAAAGAGAGATTGCTTTGTATGAGCACGGCAGGAAAAGGAGGGCAAGACGTGTCTTGCCCTTACCTGCAATGACACCTTTTTTGAGCGCGGAACAAGTTCCGCTACTCCATTTTCTTTCTATCACTCCGGTCATTGACTCTGCATCGCGGTTAGGAAACCACTCCCACAACGGGCGATTCACCGAATCGCCCCTACAAAAAAATCTCTGTACTTTTCTTTGTGCACTTTGTGGCATTATTAGGTGTTTGGTCTTAGGTTTATTTTTTTACCAACTTAACTACTCAACTACTCAACTATTTAACCCTATCCGTATTTATCTGTGTGAATCTGTGTCTAAAATTTAGTTCTGAGTTCGGTGTTCTTAGTTTATATTAATCAGTTATTATCTGTGTAAATCTGCGTCTATTCCTTGGGTGATGTGTGTTTTTATCTGCGTCCATCTGTGGCAAATATTAGGGTTTTGGGTCTTAATGAGGAGTTATTTCGCAAAAAAGGCTTGATTCATCTACCTCTACTATCTCAGTATCTACATCTAATTCTGCAGTTAAGGAAAGGAATTGCTCTGGATATATTGTCGATGCCGCAAACCCATCGTCACATTCAATAATACCCTCCCGGGCTTTTTCCGCATTTATCTTCCCCAGAAGTCCAGCCTCTGACTGTAGTTTGAACCATTCCAGTCGATATTCCCAGAATTTATCAGAATAGCTTGAAAAAAGTATCTTCCCACCGGGTTTTGTAACACGAATACTCTCCTTGATTAAATCCTTATTATTCACATGGAAAGCCGAAATGCCATTCTGAATACAGATAACGCAGTCAAAAACACAGTCCCGGAAGGCAAGTTGAACGGCATTCATATTTATCAGATAGCAGTTTGGGGCACTTTTTAGTATTTCTTGCCCGAATAACAGACTCGAAAGAGAGGTATCAATCCCAACAATCCGTCTAACTTTCAAAATAAGCTTTTTTAGTATTCTTCCATATCCACATCCCAGTTCCAAGATTATATCACGAGGGGTTATTTTGTCTTGAACATGGGCTATTTCTGCTTCGAGGTACTGCTTAACTCGGGGTGGAGCAATTTCATAACACTGTCTTAAGCGAATGGCAGAGAGATTATCCCTATAATAACCACCCATATTCCGCTTCTCCATCATCAATTCAAAAAATGGTTAATTTTAAGGTTCCTATTAATAAAGATAGGAAAGTTATGGTCTATCCTTTTATTTGACTCCCTGTTTGAATACAACAGTAGTAAAGAGCTCAATCAGGAATCCGTAGATAATACCCATAACTATTGTTGCAAGAAAGATATATACTGCATTCCCTGGAATAAAGAGAGTATTGAGTGCCATTGGTAAGCTAAACAGAGCACCAATAATGATGCCATGAAGCCACCACTCCATCTTTAAAACACTTATACCTATTACAAAGCCTATTAGTGTTCGACTAAGGATAATTGAAAGAGCCATAAACCAGACGGTTGGTGCGCTTGATGAAGCAAGCCACCAACAAACAATGCCAAAAATCACACCAAATATTGTAGCTATGATTATTCTTTTGGTATTAACCATAATAACCTCCTTTTTCAGTTTAGGATAGTGGAAATTTTAGGCCTGTCAACCCATATTTATACTTGAAAAAATGAAATTACTCGTAAGGTTAAACCAGCGAATAGAAGGCCATAAATTATCGATGCTATCGTTAGGGTTATAGCCTTTCTAAATCCAAATTCTTTGATAAGCATCCCTAAAGCAATTATGCATGGAATTCCGATAGTAGTTGCTACTCCAAAGGTATATATTTGAAGAGGAGTTAAGACCAGAGATACCTCACTACCCAGAACAGATACGAGCATCCCACCTGTTAAATCCTTCTGCAGGAATCCAAATACTAAAGGTATAATGGTCACATCAGGCAATCTCAACCAATTGGTAATTGGAGAGAGTGGTCCCACTACAGTATTGGTAAAATTATAAATATCAAGAATTCCATAGGCTATTCCCCCAATTGCCAATAATGGTATAACTAAATATACAAAATCCTTCATCCTGATCCAGCTTTTCACAAGAACATTCTTGAGTAATGGTCTTCTATAAGGCGGGAGTTCCAGGAGTAGATATTGACGCTCTATATGAACGAATCTTTTTATCCCAAAAGCCCATATTAAACCAGCAATAAATAAAACAGCAAAGATAGATATAGCTAACATTATACCACCATAAAACCCAACTATCCCCATTATTATGGCAATCCTTGAGGAGCAAGGCACAAAGGCAAATAAGGAAGCAGCGCGAAATTGTTCTTTCTTAGATGATAGTACCCTTGTAGCTATAGTCGCTGGTGCAGTGCAACCTAAACCAAGAGCTAAAGGGATAAATGATTTGCCTGGTAAACCCAATTTTTTCAAAAATCTCTCCGCATTAACAATAAATCTAGAGAGAATACCGATATCTTCCAACAAGCCTAAAAGTAAATAAAAAAGGAATATGTAGGGCAAGGCAATAGAAATACCTGCGGTAAGCCCGGTTAACCCCTGAAATAGTAACACAGTGATAATGGAGTGCTCTGCTACTTTAATAGAAGACAGAAGGTTTTCCATTAATCCCATAAGAAAGCCCTGAATGAAATTGCCAAAATATAGTAATATACCAAAAACAACGATAAAAGATAAACCTGTAATGAATGGGCCCCAGATTTTATGCAAGAGAACCCTATCGATATCATCTTGCATTCTTTCCTCTTTTTCTATGTGGATTATTTCCGTAACCTTTTCCGCTATAAATGAAGCTGTGCCATATCTGTTTATTGATATATCCTCTGCTACCTTTGGGTGTTCGTATAATTTTTCTTTAACTTCCCCAATTATTTTCCTGTCCTTCAAATACTTATAGAAATGCTCATCTTCCTCTAAGATTCGGAGAGCAATGAATCTCTTGGGCAGCCTACTTTTTCCTAATTCTAAGCAAATCTGTTCTATTGCTCCCTCTATATGGTCATCATATACGACCCCAAACCCTTTTGAGCTTGATTTGATCCCCAACAATGAATCCAGGAGATTATTTATCCCTTTCTTCGTTAGAGGATTTATAGGAACAACTGCAACATTAAGAAGTTTACCCAATTTCTCTAAATCAATTAGTATACCTTTCTTTTCGGCCTCTTCGACAAAATTCAGGGCTATTATCACTGGCATCTCTGCTTCCAGGATTTGCAAAACCATGTAGAGACTCCTCTCGAGGGCGGTGGCATCAGCAATTATTATCACTCCATTTGCTTCCCCTTCGAATAAAGCCTTCTCGCTGACCTTCTCTTCTTCACTCCTATCGGATATTGAATATATTCCTGGCGTATCCAGGAACTCTATTTCTGTATCATCAATTTTCTTCCTGGCTTCAGTCACTTCAACTGTAGTTCCAGGGTAATTAGATACCGTAACTCTCGACCCTACTAATGCATTTAGTAATGATGACTTACCAACATTTGGCTGCCCAATTAAGAGTATCTTAAGATTTCTTACACGCTTAGAAAATTTAGGGTTACTATAAATCATTTTTTCTTATAAAAAAATTTTATATTTAAGTACCAAAATAATTAATCCCTTAAAATTTCTACTGAAGAATGCTCCAATACCCTGATATCTTTCGCTATTTCCTTATCCAGAGCAAATTTTTTATTTTTTACTCTAACAATGATGCCGCCCGGGATTTCATTTGTCAATTTTATTCTGTTTCCCGGGAATATCCCCATACTAACTATTCTCTCGAATAGTTCATTATCGGGAATAGTAATATCAGTGATTAAAAACTCCTTAGCCAGCACGGGTTTTGTAAGAGGACTCCCCTCCCCTTTAAATGTAGATAATACTTTTATATTCTTAATAACTTCTTGAGAAACATAGTGCTCAAGAATATGGGCAATCTTATGTGCTTCTTCTTCGCTCCTTGTCCTTTTAAAATAATCTTCAAGGACAAGATGTTTTTCAAGGATACCTTTTGCTCTACCCACTCCATTCTTCGTCAAGTTAACAAAATTCTCCTCAATCACTATTAGATCTTCTCTTAGAAGACCCTCAATTGCTTTAGATATATAGGAATGAGAGGCTTTAATCTCTGCTTTTACTGATTCTAGAGGTAGATTTCCCTTTCTTTCATACAGTACTCTTAGTATGTCCTCTTCCACTATTCGCAAGATATCAGATTCTTCAATCATCTTAAGCCTCCAATTGCATATTTAATATCCTTTATAACAGTAATAGTTCGACCAACACAAAACTCTCAAGAGAACCTCTCCACATCACCTTTTGTGACTTCTTCCTATACATTGCTATATAGATTCTCATTCCGATACCCTTTTCATGCAAGTACTCAGGCGCCAATTCCAGTCAACCCGTTTAACTTTATTGAAAAAGAATATAGAGCGAAGGAAACCAGATGTCAAGAAGTTTCTCCTGAATTATTGCAAAGCTTTTTAGAAACTACGAAAAAGATATCTACCAGAGATAATTTATTACACTTAGCCCGTTAGTCTAAAAGTATATACTGATGGTTACCTTTGTTTTATCCCTTCTCCCGTACTTTCCGATTTATGAACTAAAAACCAATGCCAATCCCTAAATCTGATTCTCTAGGCTTTCTTCCTTTTTAGTTTAGTTTTTACCTTACTTACAGGAAAAGCCTTTTTATCGCTCAAAATAACTACAAGTAATAGAACAATGTTTACGGCTAACCAGAATGAGCTCCCTGCAAGAAAGATATACCCAATAAGTGATTTGGAAGCTATTGCAACAATTGTTCGTGAGAAGGCAAGACAGATGCTCAAACCAATTGCAACGTAGAATAACCTGACAGCCAATTTCTTCATTAAGAAAAGCCATATAGAAGAAAATAAATAGAATGCTGAAACGGGCACCCCGATAAGTCCAAATATAATACTCCATTTATAGAACCAGGCCGGTAGGTCTAAGAGGTCAGTTCCAATCTCGAGAATTTCCTTTGGGGGTAACTCCTCTTTGGCCTTTAAGTCCTTTTCGACCTCAGCTCTCTCATAGACTTCCCCTACACGTGTAAGCACTTTTTTCTGGAATTCTATTACCGTAGGCATTACAATAGATTTCCCGGCTCCCAGGATGCTAAAGAACCCTATGATCATTCCTATAACTCCTACAACTATAACCCATCCAGGTCTTTCCATAATCTCCTCCTTTTAATTAAATTTAAATAATATCCATATCTACATCAAAGATTCATTCATTTTTTCAATATTAAGGAAAACATATAGAAGAATA
>DAOVFB010000022.1 GCA_030668705.1 Candidatus Stahliibacteriota bacterium | reverse complement strand
AGGCTCTCTTAAAGCGAGGTCTTAGGGGCCTTCTCTTTACCCCTTTATTTAAACCTTCCAACATATCCATTAGATTATATCATTTCTCCACAATAATCATACCCTTATGTATAAGGTATAACATACGAGGTCTTAGGTGTTGGGTCTTGGGTCTTAGTTTTATTTTTTTACCAACTTAACGACTCAACTACTCGGCTATTTAACTACATTCATCTGCGGTTTCGTTTGACTTTGGACTTTGGACATCGGACAAACAATTCTGTGTCTCTGTGGCAATCATAAGATTATTTACAAGATTTACAGTTTTGGGGTTGACATAAGAAGGGTTCTTTATAAATTAAAATTATAAAATAGAAAACACCAAAAGAGGTTAAAATGAAAGAAAACAAACAGAAAAAGAAGAAAAAAAAACCCGAAAAAAAAGAAGTAAAAAAGCAAAAAAACCTGGAGAAAGAGGTTCTGGGGTTAGAAGAGCTCATCGAGAAGATAAGCGAAGAACGTGATGAATATAAAGATAAATATCTTCGTTCCCTGGCAAACTATGAAAACTTAATGAAGAGAACCCAGAAGGAGAAAGAAAAGGTCTATAATTTCGGCATCCGGGGCGTCTTCCAGGAAATACTTCCAGTCCTGGACGACTTCGGAAGAGCGTTCAATTCATTAGAAAAAGAGAATGGAAAGGACGGGTTTATAAAAGGTACCGGCCTCATCTATTCTAAACTCAAAAACATTCTCAGGAATTACCAGATAGAACCCTTTGATTCTAAAGGAGAGAAGTTTGACCCAAAAAGACACGATGCAATTCATGTTGTAGTGAGCGATAAAGAAGAAGGGATAATACTGGAAGAGGTAGAAAAGGGATATCTAATAAAAGATAGGCTTCTTCGTCCAGCAAGAGTCATAGTTGCAAAGGAACGAGAAGATGTAGAAGAAAAAGAAAATAAAAATAATGAATATAAGGAGGTAGAGTAGAATGAAAGAACCAGTGATAGGGATTGACCTTGGAACAACCAACTCGGTAGTCGCTATTGTAGAACAATCCCAACCTGAGGTAATCACGAATCCCGAAGGAGGAAGAACTACACCCTCCGTAGTTTCATTCAAGGATGGTGAGAAATTGGTGGGACTTCAGGCAAAGAGACAACAATTAATAAATCCCCAAAAAACAGTCTATTCAGTGAAACGATTTATGGGTAGAAGATACAGCGAGGTGACAACAGAGATAAAGGAAGTCCCTTTCGATGTGGTGAAGGGACCTCATGAAGATGCAAGGATTAAGGTAGGTGATACGGTTTACTCTCCCCCTGAAATTTCCGCGCTGGTCATTCAATATCTAAAAAAAGCAGCAGAGGACCATTTAGGGCGGAAAGTAAATAAGGCTGTAATAACTGTTCCCGCATACTTCAATGATTCTCAGAGGAAAGCAACAAAAGATGCAGGAGAAATCGCGGGATTAGAAGTGCTTAGAATAATCAACGAACCAACAGCCGCATCACTGGCTTATGGCCTTGGAGAAGACAAAAACGAGAAGATCGCAGTCTTTGACCTTGGAGGTGGAACCTTTGACGTATCTATACTCGAAATAAGTGAAGGTGTATTTGAGGTCTTATCCACCAATGGAGACACACATTTAGGTGGTGATGACTTTGATCACCAAATAATGAAGTGGCTAATCGAGGAATTCAAGAAAGAAACAGGTATTGATTTATCAGAAGATAGAAATGCTACTCAAAGGGTAAGGGATGCTGCGGAAAAAGCAAAATGCGAACTTTCTTCAATGAAAGAAACGACTATAAATCTCCCTTATATTACTGGAGATGAATCTGGAGCAAAACATCTGGAAAAGAAACTCACCAGGGCGAAGATGGAATCCCTCACGAAAAACCTCTTCGACAGAATTGATGGACCCGTAAAACAGGCAATGGAAGATGCAAAATTAACAAAGAAGGATATTGATGAGGTAATTTTAGTGGGTGGTATGACCAGAATACCTGCGGTTCAAAAAAAGGTGAAGGAACTCTTCGACAAAGAACCACATAAAGGTATTAATCCAGATGAAGTGGTAGCAGTTGGAGCCGCCATTCAGGGTGCAGTTCTTTCTGGCGAAGTTACGGATGTTCTCCTACTCGATGTAACACCTCTGTCCCTTGGGATTGAAACCCTTGGTGGCAGAATGACAAGAATCATAGAAAGAAACACTACAATACCCACCCAGAAGAGCAAGGTATTCACGACAGCAGAGGATAACCAGCCAGCCGTTTCCATTCATGTACTCCAGGGAGAGAGAGCAACGGCCCCTGATAACAGAACTCTCGGAAGATTTGAATTACCAGGAATTCCACCAGCTCCTCGAGGAGTTCCACAGATAGAAGTAGCATTTGATATAGATGCTGATGGAATACTCCATGTTTCCGCTAAAGATCTTGGGACAAATAAGGAACAATCAATCAGGATTGAATCTTCCAGTGGCCTCTCAAAAGAAGAAATAGAGAAGATGAAAAAAGAAGCTGAAGTACACGCAGAAGAGGACAAAAAGAAAGAAGAACTCATCGATACAAAAAACCAGGCAGATGCCCTTATTTATTCAATAGAACAAACCTTAATCAGTCAAAAAGATGTCATTTCAGCGAAAGAAAAGGAAAATATTGAAAATGAGATAAAGGAACTGAGGGAAGCAATTAAAGGCGAAGATATAATGAACATTAGAAACAAAATGGAGATTTTACAAAAAACCTCTCATTCCATTGCGGAAAAGTTGTATAAGAAGGCAGGTGAGCAAGCCGAAGGTCCGGGTGCCGGAGGTCCGGGTGCCGAAGGAGAACCAGCGGCTGGCAAGGAAAAGGAAGAGACTAAAAAGGAAGAAGAGGAAGAAGTAGAAGCTGATTACGAAGTGATTGATGAAGAAGAGGAAGGAAAGGAGGATGAGAAGAGTTAATTAAAATATGATGGCAACGGACAGGGATTATTACGAAATCCTGGGAGTTTCCAGGGAGGCAAGCTTAGAAGAAATCAAGAAAGCCTATAAACGGTTAGCGAGGAAGTATCATCCTGATATGAATAAGGATAACAAAAAGGAAGCCGAAAAGAAATTCAAAGAGTTATCCGAGGCATATGAAGTCTTAATGGACCCGGAGAAAAGAGCGCGATATGACCGTTTCGGAAAAGAAGGTGTTCAGTTTGAAGGTGGTCGCTTCACCTGGAAGGATTTTACACATCAATCGGATATCGAAGATATATTCGCCGATTTCTTTGGCAATTTTGGGGAGAGTAGCTTCTTCAGCCAGATATTTGGCACCGGAAGGAGAACAACCGGAAGAAAGAGGACATATTACCCCAGGGGTGAGAATCTCCGGGTAAGGCTTAATCTAACCCTCAAAGAAGTAGCAGAAGGCACCACAAAAAAGATAAAAGTCCGGTTATTAGAAAAATGCGACCACTGCGGGGGAAAGGGAGGAGAGACTACTACCTGTCCAACATGCAATGGCAGAGGTGAATTTCAGAGCGTCCAATCAGGCCTATTTGGCCAATTCGTTTCTGTCTCCACATGCCCGACGTGTAGGGGGACAGGAGAAATAATAAAGAACGCATGTCAATATTGCCATGGGGAAGGAAGGATAAAGAAGGCAAAACAACTATCCGTCCATATTCCGGCCGGTGTGGATACAGGCAATTTCATCACTTTACAGGCTGAAGGGAATGTTGGAAGAAGGGGCGGTATGCGAGGTGATATTATAATTGAGATAAGCATCAAAGAGGACAGCCGATTCAGAAGAGAAGGGAATAATCTTAAGGTCCAGATCCCAATAAGTTATAAAACTGCAATAAAGGGTGGTAAGGTAACGGTTCCAACCTTAGATGGCAAAGTTAAACTTACAATACCACCTCACACAAAATCAGGAAGAATCTTCGCGTTAAGGGGAAAGGGAATGGGTAGTTTATATGGTAGAAGCAAAGGAGATATACTAATCGAGGTGCATATCTGGACACCTGATAAGGTTTCCAGAAAAGGTCACCAATTACTGGAAGAACTGGATAAGGAACTCGGGCCTCCCCCAAAGATAAAATAGTATAAAAATCTAAACAATTTCAGAATTATGGAAGGTGTAGTGTGGGGAAACTTAAACATTAAACCTGGAACTTTTAGTTTATTTCTTGTAAATCATTTTAAGGAATTCTTCTTCGCTTATCTGCTTAGCCCCTAATTCTTTTGCTTTATCTAATTTAGAACCTGGATCCCTACCCGCTACGACAAAATCAGTCTTTTGACTTACAGAACCCGTTACTCTACCGCCAAACCCTTCTATTGCCTCCCTAGCTTCTTCCCTGGTTAATGCACTAAGGGTCCCCGTCAATACAAATCGTTTTCCTTTAAGTGAAAGCGGAGTTCTTCCCTCCTCCTTTCTTTCCATAATAACACCTGCTTTTCTTAACTTCCGAAGCACCTCCATATTTCTTTTATTCTTGAAAAAAGCCACGATAGCCGATGCGGTCTTTTCCCCTATCCCTTCGATATCGAACAGGTCTTCTAATCCTTTTTTCATTAAATCATCAATGGATCTGAAATTATCAGACAATAATTTAGCATTATATGTTCCTACAAAAGGTATCCCAAGCGAATAAATCAAGCGATTGAATGACTGTTTTTTACTTTCTTCTATAGCAGAGATTAAATTCTCTGCTGATTTTTCACCCATCCTCGGGAGGGAAGCTATTTCATCCTTCTGAAGGTAATATAAATCGGCATAATCACATAAAATACCTTCGTTGACAAGTTGTGAGACCAAAACATCTCCAAGCCCTTCAATATCCATGCCATTTCTACTTCCAAAGTGTAATATCCTACCTTTGATCTGTGCAGGGCATCCTACATTTATACAACGATAATAGACCTCGCCCTCCGGTCTTATCAGTTTTTCCCCACAAACGGGACATTTATCAGGGAATAGAAACCTCTCCTCACCCCCTCTTCTTTCCTCTTTTACCACTCCGACTATGTGAGGAATAATCTCTCCACCCTTTTCTACTACTACTTTATCACCAACCCTTATATCCTTTCGTTCTATCTCATCCATATTAAAAAGAGAAGCCCTGGAAACTGTAGTTCCTGAAACAAATACGGCTTCAAGCATTGCAATAGGTGTTGCAATACCGGTCCTCCCTATCGAAACCTTTATTCTTTTTAGCTTCGTTCTTACTTTTTCTGCAGGGTATTTAAAGGCCACAGCCCACCTCGGTGCTTTTGAGGTGGATCCTAATTTTCCTCTCTGACTCAATTCATTTACCTTGAGAACGAGTCCATCAATCCAGTAACCCACTTCATGTCTTTTAGTTCTCCACTCCTCAATAAGAGGTATAACATTGTCTATACCTCTCTTCGCTTCTCTCAGTGCGCTTACCTTAAACCCAATATTCGAAAGGAATTCCAGAGCCTCCAGATGGGTTTTTATAGATCCGGGTAAGGTGCCATAAGAATGAATAAATATGTTTAATTCCCTTTTTGCTACAATGGATGAATCGAGACTCTTCAGGGTCCCTGCTGTTGCATTCCTTGGATTGGCGAATAGAGGCTCCCCCTTTCTCTCCCTTTCTTTGTTTAACCTAAGGAAAGCTTCATTAGGCATATACACCTCTCCTCGGACCTCAATGTAAGGATATTTACTTCCATCGTTGATTAACCGAAGAGGTATGCTCTTAATGGTCTTTAAATTCTCCGTGATATCGTCTCCAACAACTCCATCTCCTCTTGTCGAACCCTGCGTAAAGGAGCCATTCTCATAGACCAATGATACAGCAACCCCATCTATTTTCTGCTCCACTACCCACTCTATCATAGATACTCCTTCAAGACGTTTCAATACTCCTTTCTCAAACTCTCGTATTTCTTCAATGCTATATGTGTTGTCCAGGGATAGCATAGGGGGGTCGTGGTTGACATTAGAGAATTTTTCCAGGGGTCGACCACCTATTCTCTGGGTTGGTGATGTTGGATCTATCATTTCAGGATATTTTTCCTCCAGTTCCTTAAGTCTCAACATTAGTCTATCGTATTCTTCATCCGATATCGTAGGTTGGTTCAATACATAGTATCTATAATCATGAGCGAGGAGGTCATTCCTCAGTTTCTCAATCTTCTTAACGATCTCTTTCCCTACCTTACTTACATTCATTACTATTCCATATCCATAACCTTCTTAATCCCTTTAATCATCTCCAGTGTTTCCTCATCATCAGGTTTAAGGTCAAGGATTCCATTCAATTCGGATATGGCACGTATAGCATATACTTCGTCTATACTCTTGTCTTCTGGAATAAACCATTCGTCTTCCTGTTTATAAATGCCTATTTTCCTCATATAACATAGAGCAAGGTTATATCTGGCATCCACTTCGCGTGGATTGTCCTTAACTATACGTTCAAATATTTCTATCGCTTTATCATACTCCTCTCTATCATAGTAACCAACTGCTTTCTTAAAAGCTCCGGCCCTGCGAATCATTTCTTATCTTCCTAATCCAGTTGCTTCCGCAGAAATGTCGGGACATCCAGATTTTCTATCTCGGACCTTATTTCAGTTAGCTCTCTAAAATTATGCGGAATTGGAGATGCCTGTTTGAAACCGCGAAATTCTATCTTGTCCAATTCATCCTTCTCAGGCTCACCAATTCCTGTAGCAATAAGGGTTATTTCGGCTTTATCAAAATCATCCTCAAACACGACACCCATGAATACGTCCTTATTATCTCCCATTGCTTCTTTTATCGTCTCCATCGACTCTTTAAGATCCTTCAATGTGAAGTTCCGTTTGTCAACAGTCAGATTTATCAACGCTGCCTTAGCCTCTGAAATATCCGTATTATCCAGGAGTGGTGAATTAACAGCACCCTGTGCTGCTTCTATAGCTTTATTCTCTCCCACACCAACTCCAATCCCCATAAGGGCCTTACCTCGCTTTGACATTACAGATTTAACATCGGCAAAATCCATATTTATGTAACCATTCTTAAGAACCAGGCTACCAATACCCTGAACAGCCTTCATAAGTACATCCATCGACTCCTTACTGAGAGCATCTGATAGACTTATGTTCCCCATACTTAGCAGCCTATCGTTTGGAACTACAAGGAGTGTATCCACAACCGGAGAAAGCACTTTTAGACCTTCCTTTGCCTTTCCAATCCTGTATGATTCATAAGAAAATGGAGTGGTCACAACCCCAACCGTTAGAACGCCTTCTTCTTTGGCAAGTGATGCTATAACCGGTGAGGCACCCGTCCCTGTTCCACCCCCCATACCAGCAGTAATAAAAAGCATATCAATATCCTGAACCAATACTTGTAATCGTTCAAGATCTTGCTCTGCTGCTTTCTTGCCGAGCTCTGGGTCTCCTCCTGTCCCTCTACCATTAGTTAAGTCCCTTCCAATCTGTATCTTATCACTGGTTGGCACCTGATTAATATCCTGAACATCAGTGTTGACAGCCCAGAACTCAACCCCAATCATTCCCGACTCAATCATTGTAGTTATAGCATTACCACCACATCCCCCAATGCCCACTACCCTGATCTTAGCCGGACTTCTATTCTTTTCTTTTGTCTTAAACATTTTCCCTCCTTATTTAAAAGAATTCCTCAAACCATTGTTTCATACGTTTAAGCACAGTATCAAACATACTTTTCCCTTTAACTTCTTGAAGTCTCCTGCCGGAATGTAATACGCCATATCGGAGAAGGCCTACACAGGTAGCAAATGAAGGATCAGAGACTGCATCTTTAAGACCCGTAATATTCTCAGTCGGAATACCTATACTCACGGGCATACCAAATATATCCTCTGCCAACTCTGCTATACCTTCTAACTTTGCAGTGCCTCCTGTCAGTATAATACCAGCACTCAACAGGTCATATAGTGGATCCTGAGATAGTTCCCTGTGAGCCAGTGTGAGTATCTCTTCAACTCTTGGTTTAACTATCTGCTGTATCAACTCGTGAGAAACCTGTTTACTACCTCTTCCTGAAAGACCCTGAACCATTATCCCATCCTCTTCGCCCTTTTTCGGTATCTCTTTGACTGTTCCGTACTCCAGCTTAATCCTTTCTGCTTCTGTTGGGGAAGTCCTGAGTCCTATTCCGATGTCATTGGTTATATTTTCCCCTCCAAGCCCAAATACCGAAGTCTTCCTCAGGCTTCCATTATAAAAAATAGCCATATCTGTAGTCCCGCCACCTATATCAATGAGAATAGACCCTATTTCCTTTTCCTCTTCAGAGAGAACAGAATAAGAAGATGCGAGTGGTTGCAGAACAATATCGTTAACCTCATAACCTGCCTTACTCACGCATTTACATATATTCTTTGCAGAGTTCACTGCTCCTGTAACAATTACAACATTGGCTTCGAGTCGTTGCGAGAACATTCCTACTGGATCCCTTATACCTCCCTGTCCATCCAGTATAAATTCATTCGGTATAATATGGATAACCTCTCGATCAACAGGTAGTGCCATAGATTTTGCGCTTTCCAGCACCCGATTAACATCGCTTTCCGTAACTTCATTATCCACTCCTGTAACCGCAACTACGCCGCGTCCCAGGATATTCCTAATATGATCCCCTGCAATCCCGGTATACAGACCACCTACCTCTTTGCCCGCCATCATCTCCGCTTCCCTCATCGCCTTGAGGATGGATTGAACCGTCTTGTCAATATTTATGACAATCCCTTTTCGAAGGCCCTCTGAGGGATACCTGCCCACGCCCATAATATTAATTCCATCATCAACAACTTCTCCTATAACAGATGCTATCTTCGTTGTACCGAGATCCAACCCTACCACTATGTCCTTATCATCATTCACTTCTCACCTCCTTAAAACAACCTGGTTATCAAACCTCATATCCAGTATGCCAGATGATATAACTTTAGTCTTTAGAATCCTTTTTAAGAGCCTGTATTTCTCCGGATAGCCATCTGATCCCCATATAACTTTTACTTTCCCAATTCTACTCTCCAATCCTCTTGCCGTAATTTCAATCCCATTTACATTCAAACCTCTTAAAACCTTTAATAATCGTACCGCATCACCTAGAGTATCGTGTAGTGACCCATTCTTGATAGTGATAGAGGGCAGTGTATCTATACCGATCGCCACAGGGAACAATATCCCCTCTCTATCAACACCTACTCCTTTTTTATTAGTAATCCTGGCAACTGGCACTCTGGGTTGTATGCAAATCGACATTATTCCTCTTATCCCTTTCTTAAACTTGACACCTTGCACCCAATTGAGTTTTCGGATAGCTGATTTCACCAATTCAACTGATTTCGGGAAAGGCTCGGGAATCAGCTGCCTTACCTCAGATATCTTTTCTTCCGAGACAGAATGAAGCCCTTTTATCTTATAACCCTTTACAGGCGCATATGCTTTCCATCCCTGGTAAACAAGGAATAGCAGGATCAGTATAAGCACATATCTTATTCTAAATCTGGATTTCATCTTCTTTCCCAACTATTACGACCTCTGTTTCAAGAGTAATCCCAAATTTATTATCAACCTCATCTATTATTTTCCGAATTAGATTAATTACATCTCTTGATGTAGCTGATGGTTCGGTAAATATGTAATTGGCATGGTGGGTCGACACACTGGCACCTCCAACCCTCTTCCCCTTTAGCCCCGCTCTCTCTATTAAACTACCTGCATGATTACCTTCTGGATTTCTAAAAACTGAGCCGCAAGTGCCAATCCATTTCGGTATCCCTGGCATCTTAACCTTCCGTTCTTTTGCGACATTTGTCATCCTCTCCTCTATCTCTCTTTTATTATTCTCTCTTAAGACAAGTGCAATATCCAGCAAAATTTCTCCTTTAAGACTTGAGATTCTGTAGTTGAAATAAAATTCCTCCAATTGTAATATTTTTCCGCCTCGCAGAACAGAGACAGAAGAAACAAACTCTCCGATTTCCGTACCGTATGCGCCTGCATTCATAACAACCGAACCACCAATAGTTCCAGGAATACCAATAAGAGATTCAAGTCCTGATAATCCAGCTTCCTTGCAACAATCGATAACCCTCGAAAGAGAAGAGCCAGCTTCCGAGCGAACCGTCGTTCCCTTGATCTGAACTTGATCCATCCTTTGTGTGGTTATAACCAAACCACTGAAACCTTCATCTAAAAAAAGCACATTTGAGCCATTCCCGATTATATAGTAAGGCATTCCCTTCTCTTTACAGAAATCAAGTGATTTCTTTATATCGTTGAATTCTCGCGCGAACAAGAAATATTCGGCTTCTCCTCCAACATGGAGATATGTATGAGCATACAGGGGTTCCCTGCTTCTTAACTCACCCCTTATTCCTAATTCTTCCAAGTAAATCCTCCACTATCTTATATATATTCCCTGCTCCGAGAAGGAGAACCATATCCCCATCTTTTAACTGTGGGGCAAGATATCCCGGGATATCCTCCATATTCTCGATATATAGAACATCTTTATGTCCAAAATCTCTACATTGGTCTTTTATTATTGCCCCGCTAATCCCGGGTATTTTTTCCTCTCTTGCAGGATAAATGTCCGTTATTATCACTTTATCAGCCTGGAAAAAGGACCTTCCAAATTCCTTTTTCAGTAAAATAGTCCTGGAATACAGGTGGGGTTGAAATACTGTTATTATTCTTCCTTTCCAACCGTCTCTCGCCGCTTTAACAGTAGCTTCTATTTCTCTCGGATGATGAGCATAATCATCAATAACAAGGATTCCATTTTCAAAACCCTTCTTCTCAAATCTCCTTGCAACTCCCTTACATTCCTCAATACCCTCCTTTATCTTATCAATCCCTACTCCTAATTCCAAACATACCCCACAGGCTGCAACCGCGTTAGTAACATTATGAAGGCCTGGCAGAGTTAGCCTGATTCTCCCCAGTTTATCACCATTAGCAACCAGATCAAAAGTGGCGGCAAAGTCCTTGTTCTCTATATTTAGCCCCTTTACATCTGCATTCGGGGAAAGGCCAAAGGTTATGACCCTTTTGTCTATATCCTGACGTATCGAGAGAGAATTAGGGTCGTCCATACAGAGGTAAACACTCCCGTAGAATGGGACGGAGTTGGCAAACCTCGTAAAAGACTGTTTAATATCATCCAGACCTTTATAGAAATCGAGATGGTCACGGTCTATATTGGTTATTACTGCAATAGTTGGAAAGAGACGGAGAAAAGAACGATCACTCTCATCTGCCTCTGCAACTAAATACTCACTTTCGCCCAGTTTTGCATTATCGCCAGTACTCTTTAACCTTCCTCCAAGAATGACAGTCGGATCAAAATTGCTAAGAGAGAGTATTGAACCAATAAGGGAAGTGGTACTTGACTTACCATGAGTTCCTGCTACTGCAATGGAAAACTTGATTCTCATAAGTTCCGCTAACATTTCGGCACGTGGGATAACAGGAATCTTACGAAGAAATGCTTGCTGTAACTCAACATTTTTTTCTACAACGACAGCAGAGGTATATACCACAACATCAGCATCCCCGAGATTCTCCTTTGCATGTGATAGGTGGACCTTAATACCAAGTTTTTTAAGTCTATGCGTATTCTCTGACTCCTTTATGTCACTACCTGTAATAGTATATCCCATATTATGGAGAAGCTCGGCAATCCCACTCATTCCAATACCACCTATACCAACAAAATGTATCTTTTTAATTCTTCCGAACATAATGTTCCATCCTTTTTATTATCTTCTCGGTAGAATCCTCCTCTGCAATTTTTAATCTCTTCCCTGCCATCCGATCTATCATAAGAGTAAGCTTATCCACATCCACATCCTTTTCTCTCATAACCACTACATTCTCCCGCTTTATCGCAAGCCTTTTTGCATTATGGAATTGATGATCCCGATAAGCATAGGGATAAGGAATAAAAATAGTAGGAATACCAGAGCTTTCTATTTCATGAGTAACCATGGCACCTGCACGGGAGATAATGATATCGGCCAGGGCATAAGCAAAATCCATTCTCTCTATAAAACCGATCTCTCTAATACTTTCACCAAACCCTTTTAATTTATGCTTTCCAGTCTGTATAATAAATTGCCAATCCTCCTGGTCCATTTTCAAAAATAGCTTATCTGCAAGAGTAACAAGAAACCTTGCTCCCCTGCTCCCTCCCAACACGAGGAGCGTCTTTTTATTCGTATCCAACGAAAAATACCTTAGGGCATCATTCCTATCCCCGGAGAGAATATCTTCCCTCAATGGAATTCCTGTCACCGTTTTCTTTAAAGGTTCTCCATAGGTTACAACTTCATTAAATGGTAAGAAAACTTCCTTTGAGTGACGAGAAAAGAACCGTGCAGCCAGGCCAGGATTAGAGTCCAATACGAGAGTAAAGATAGGAACACGGAAAACAATCCCTGCAATTCCAATGGGAACCGAAGCAAATCCACCCGTTAAAAGAATAGCTTCTGGTCTATACCTCTGAAGAATATACAATGAAGAAACAACAGAAGGAATAAACCGCAGAAGAGAATCCGCTTTCCCAAATATATTTCTTCCGACCCATCCAACCGTTGGAAGAAGATAGGTTCTATCCCTGTGGACAATTTTTCTTTCAAGGCCAAAATTGCTGCCAATATAAATTGTCCTAACTCCCTTCTGTTCCAGACGGTTAGCTACGGAGAGAGCCGGGAATATATGTCCTCCGGTTCCCCCTCCTGATATCACCACCGTTCTTTGCAATAGAGACAATTACACCTCCAGCTATATAATTAACTACGAGTGCTGTTCCACCACTTGATATAAAGGGAAGTGGTACACCCGTCACGGGAATGCTCCCGAGAGCCACAAAAATATGAATCAATGCATTGATGAATATCATAGAAATAAGTCCAAGTCCTAAGACGACTAAATATCTATCTCGAGCTCTTATACTATATCTCGAAGCGGAGATTAGATAAAGAAGGAACAACCCAAGAATAATTAAAGACCCACTGAATCCTAATTCCTCTCCAACTATAGAGAATATGAAATCAGAATCGGCAAGTGGTATGTAAAAGAACTTTCTCATCCCACTGCCAAGACCCAGTCCTTTCCATCCACCTGTTGAAATAGCCTTTACTGTTTGACTTATAGACTCAGAGTTCATATATGTTGCTATCCTTTGGACGGCATATCCCTGACTGGCTATATATACAACACCGCCCAGTATTAATACCAGGGATAACACAGCGACCTTCCGTGTATCAGTTCCGTTAAGGAACATCATAATAGCTCCAAGAAATGCAGTTACAAGAGCCGTTGATATGTCTGGTTGAAATAGTATCAACCCTGTGGTGATAGCAATAGCTGCTACTGATATTCTGAAATCCCTCTTCTTTGCCAGAAAAGCAATAAGGGCTAACTGGGCAAAAATGGAGGGCTGAAAGGAAACATGCCCTATATACAACCATCTTCTTGCATAATTTATTCTCGCTCCAAAGACATAGGTAAAAATGAGAAGGATAATTGCCAGTACAATTAGATTGCCACTCAGTTTTTTCCATACTTCTGGTTTTACCCTCGAGGAGATAAAGAACAGGGTTACCGCCAGTACGAATATCGCCAGTTGCTTTATAAATGAGACCGGGATTACCCTCTTGTAAACAGACATACCTGACGCAGCAGAAAATACCATAACAAGCCCCAATGCCCCGAGAAATAAGGGTAGTATCTCTACCATTGATATTCTTCCCTCTCTCCTATTCACCATATATGGCCCTCACAGCTTTCCTGAAATCCTTTCCTCTTTCAGTAAAATCTATATAAAGGTCAAAACTCGAGCCCCCGGGTGAAAGCATAACTCTCCTGTTCCCTCTGTCCTTTGCAATCTGGACTGCTTCTTTCATTGATGAAGCAATCCTGTATCGATGAAATCCAACTTCATTAAGTCTTTCACCTATGGTATCGCTTGATTCACCAAGTAGAATAACTCTGGCTGCCCACTCCTGGATTGCTTCTATTACCGGGGTAATATCAATAACTTTTATCCTCCCTCCTACAATCACACACGACTCTGGAAAAGCCTCCAGAGATCTTGCAAAAGCAACAGGATTGGTACACATTGAGTTATTGATTATGTGAATATCTTTTCGTTTTAATATAGTTTCCATCCTGTGTTCTACTCCTCTAAAGGAACGGATTCCCATCCGTACCTCCTCCCAGGGAAGTTCAAAGATTCCAGCTACGAGCGACGCAGCCATTCCATCTTCAATAAAAATACTTCCGGGAAGACTTAGATCATCTGGTGAAAAAACTACCCTGTTATCCCCGTCTTTTACCTCTTTTTCGTTAAAGTATATATCTGTTCTTTCCTTCATTGAAAAATATAAGGACTTTGAAGGGACCTTAAGTGAAGATAAATTATCATCATCGAGATTAAGAATTGAATAATCACAATTTGTCTGATTCTTAAATATATTGAATTTCGCATCTCGATACTCATTAAAATCATTATAACGATTAAGATGATCCGGGCTTATGTTCGTGATTATGGCTACATAAGGACGAAAATCCTGGATGCGCTCCAACTGGAAAGAACTCACCTCTAATACGGTTATTGTGGCTTCATTACTCTCTGGAACAAGCTCACTCAAGGGCGTGCCCGGGTATATATTCCCTCCCAGAAGAATTTTTTTAAACCTTTTGGAACGTGATAGGATATGGGATGTGAGAGCAGCAGTTGTAGTTTTTCCATTGGTCCCTGTAACTGCAGCAATTCTCCCTTTAAGATATCTGGAAGCAAATTCAAGTTCTCCTATAATGGGGATACCCAATTCCTTTGCTTCCTTTAGTATAGGTATGTGTAGTGAAATACCTGGTGATACAATTAGCATATCCATTTTCAGTAATTTCTCTGAATGATGACCTGTTTCATGTGGATAAGGAATATCCGGAAAATCCTTACTCTTTTCACTGATAAATGGAGTTTCTCCAAGCCTCTTTATTAAACTTGCAACCGCTTTTCCGCTTCTACTGTATCCAATTATTCCTATCATTTCCTACCTCATCGTATCTTCAATGTACTCAGGCCAAGGAGAGCGAACAAGATTCCCCATATCCAGAACCGTATAACTACTTTAGATTCTTCCCAACCGAGAAGATGGAAATGGTGATGTATGGGCGCCATCTTTAGAACCCTCCTACCTCTAATTTTGTATGAGCCTACTTGCATAAGCACTGACAAAGCTTCAATCACAAATACTCCACCTATCACCAGGAGCAACATTTCCTGTTTCAAGAGCACAGCTATAAGACCAAGTATTCCACCGATTGCAAGAGAGCCTGTATCTCCCATAAATATTTCAGCCGGATGACTGTTGAACCAGAGAAAACCTAGGGCCGAGCCCAGGAATGCAGTACAAAAGACGGCAATCTCTCCAGTTCCACCAATAAATAATATGTTAAGATAATTTGAAAACTTTACATTCCCAACCACATAGGCAACTATAGCAAAAGCAGCTGCTATAATCCCTGAAAGGCCTATAGCAAGGCCATCCATACCGTCGGTAAGATTCACAGCGTTGGTAGTTCCAATTATTACAAGAATGAGAAACGGAATATAAAAATACCCTAAGTTTAGGAACATGTTCTTAAGGAAAAGAGCACTGGTCATTGTCTCATAACCCTCACGAAGAGGATAACAAATAAGGAGAATTCCTATAATTAGAGCTGGAATCACCTGTATAACAAGTTTTTGCCATACCCGGAATCCATCTCCCTTTCTAACCTTCATGTAATCATCTATCATTCCGAATCCCCCCATCCATACGGTCATCGAAATGAGATACAGGACAAGGCGGTTACTAAGGTCACACCAGAGAAGGACCGAGATAAGGAGTGAGGAGAATATAATGATACCCCCCATTGTAGGTGTTCCTTCCTTATGCCCATGACTACCTTCAATATATTTTGATATGGGCTCCCTTAAGTTTTTCGCCTCTAACCAGCATATTATTCTTCTTCCCATAATTAAGGATACGAGCAATGAAGTAATTGCAGCATAAGCAGAACGGAAGGTAATATATCGCAGGAGATTAAAAATTGTAAAATGTTCTCTTAATGGGTATAAGAAATAGAACATATCTCCTCCTCTATACGCGAAACCAGGGTTTCAAGATGCAAAGAATGTGAGGATTTGCATAGAATTATATCCCCGGGTTTCAGAATGGACTTTAATTTATTGAAAGCTTCATCTTTATCCTTAAAGGTCACACCCTCCCCAAAACCCTCTATTAACCCCCTTGCTTCTTCTCCTATAACAAAGAGTCCATCAACCTTACCACGAATCCCCTTACCAGAAATCCTGTGGAGTTCTAAGCTCCTCTCCCCCAACTCCAGCATAGGTCCAAGAACTGCGAGTTTTCTCCCTGGCATACTGGAAAGAAACGAAATACTATTTATAAGTGAATCGGGATTACTATTATAGGTGTCATCAATAATTGTTATATCTCCTCTCCTCTTTATTTCCAGTCGTTGAGGAATAGGCTTAATGGATGCCAATCCCTTCTGAATGACGGGAGACGGGATCTTATAGTAAAAGGCAACGGCGGTTGCAGCTAATGCACTTTTGATCGCCCCAACCCCTGGCAGATAAATATAAAACTCCTCTTTATCATCTCCAAAGATACTACCATCAATGGACTCCTGCAGTATCCCAAATGAATAATCGTTATCTTTATTAAGCCCAAATCTTTTTAACCCATCATATTTGATAGTTGATAATAATTCATCATCCCCGTCTATGAATAGAGGTCCAGAAAGACCTTCCATAATATCCTTCTTTTCCAGAAGAACTCCTTTTTTATCTTTGAATGCTTGAAGATGGGAATATCCTATACTGGTTATAACGGCAAGGTCCGGTTTGGTTATCTCGGAAAGCCTTTTTATTTCACCTTTCTCATTAGTTGCTAATTCAAGAATTGCGACCTCCTCATCCTCCAATCTGAATATATTCAAGGGGACCCCTATACGATTATTATAATTCTTAAATGATGTTAGGGTTGGTCTCAGTTCGGCAAATATGGCTCCCAGAAATTCTTTGGTAGTGGTCTTACCCGCAGAGCCAGTAATAGCAATAACGAGTGGGTCCACAAGCTTCCTGTAATAACTGGCAAATTCCCCCAGGGCAAGTAGGGAATCCTGGACAAGGATAAAATCCTCACCTTGCACTTTTCTATCTACCACAGCGGGGAGGCCGGATTTTTTAACCGCCTCATCCACATAGTTATGTCCATCAAACCTCGAACCCTTAAGGGCAAAGAATAACTCACCTTTTTTGATAGTCCTGGAATCCACGCTTACACCGTTTAAAGTCTTCTTCAGATTACTTTCAGTTATACCTTTTGCTTTGCCATTCAATACATTTATTACTGTCTTAAGTTCAATCGGCCTCATTTCCTAAAATACTCCTTAACACATTCCCTATCAGAAAAAGGAATCCTATTCCCGCCTATCTCCTGATACTCCTCATGCCCTTTACCGGCGATAAGGACAATATCCCCCTCTTTTGCTATATCCAGAGCCTTAAAAACAGCCTCTTTTCTATCGGGTATACAATATAGATTGCCACCATCAACGCCATTTAGTATATCCTCAATGATTGCCTGTGGATCTTCACTCCTTGGATTATCAGAAGTGAGTATTACTATATCCGATAGCTTCGAGGCTACCATTCCCATAATTGCTCTCTTCCCTCTATCGCGATCCCCCCCTGCTCCAAAAACGGTTATCACTCGTTGGTGGCCAAAATCCTTTAATGAGGAAATTACACTGTTTAATGCTTCAGGGCTATGCGCATAATCTACTATTACAGAAATGGGTTTTGGAATATCGATTTTTTCCATTCTTCCTGGAGGAGAAGGGGCTTTTTCTATCCCCTCTATTATTCGGGAATCGCTTACGTTATCTCCTATGGCAACAGAAGCAGCAGCAAGGATATTATATGCATTGTGACTACCAATAAGAGAACTCCTGAGTTCTAACTTCCTTCCCATACCCTCTATACTCAGGATAAGACCCTCAATAGTGTTTTTGATTATGGTTCCTTGAATGTTTCCTTTCTTAAGTCCATAGGTGACCACTCTGGAATTTGTATTTTTTATAAAGTAGGGAGCATTTAAGTCATCTATATTAATCAATGCCATCTTCTCTTCGCCAAGAGACTCAAAGAATCTTGACTTTGCATCCATATATTCCTTGAAAGTTTTATGATAGTCAAGGTGATCCCTGGAAATATTCGTAAACACCCCATAATCAAAATCGATGTAAGAAATTCTATTCTGAACTATACCATGAGAGGAAACCTCGAGTATGGCGATTTTAATCCCTTTATTTAAAGCATTATATAGTTCCTTCTGGAGAATGAGTGGAGAGGGTGTAGTATTAGTTGCTTTTATCTCCTTATCCTGCGTGAAATATTTAATAGTGCTAAAACAAATGGAATCCGAATAGATTGAAGAAAGTAAGTAAGATGTTGTGGTCTTTCCATTTGTCCCTGTTATCCCGATAATTTTCATATGCTCCGAAGGATTTCCATAATAATTGGATACAATTCTTGAGAAGGTTTTTCTTGTATTTGGAACTACAAAATAAGGTATATTAGTTGAGACTTCCTCCTCCACCAAAAGGGCAACTGCCCCATTTTTTACTGCTTCCCCTATGAACTTATGTCCATCTGCCTTTCCTCCCCTTAAGGCGACAAAAAGATAGCCCGGGGCAACCTTTCTGGAATCATCCGTCACTCCGGTGATTCCATTCACTTTTCCTTCGCTCTTTATTATATCAACTTCTTTAAGGAGTTCCTCTAAATGCATATAACATCTCTCCTCTATATCCCTTGAGAAAAGTAATCCTTCTTGCCACTTCCTTAAAAGCAGGACACACAGTTACCGATGAGTAATAAGGACCTTTTGGATTATCAAGAAAGATACCAATAACAAGTTCGGGATCAGGGTAAGGCAGGATACCCACAAAGGATGAGACGTACTCACCTTCCCTGTAGGAACCATCGGAGTACTTCCACGCCGTCCCTGTCTTTCCCGCGATTTTTATGTATGGAAGGGAAGCTAACTCTCCTGTCCCCTTTTCTACCGTATGATAAAGAATCTCAAGAAGTTTCAGAGCAGTCTCTCGGTCACCAATCCTCCTGACGACTTCGGTTCTACTTTTTTCTATTATCCTACCTTTCCTCCGAATTTCCTTCATAACTCTGGGTCTTAGTAGCACACCACCATTTGCTATTGCTTGATATGCCATAACAATCTGGAGGGGAGTAGTATTAACCCCCTGGCCAAAACTGACTGTAGCGAGTCTTATATCCCGCATACGTTCGAGGATTGGCAGTTTACCTGAATATTCAACAGGGAGGTCAACCCCAGTTTTACATCCTATGCCAAAATACCTTGCACAACGATATAGTTCCCTCTTTCCGATCTTTTCTCCTATATTAACGAAACCCGCGTTAGAGGAATGAACAAGTGCATCCTCGAAAGTGTAGGCTGGATGCGAATGTGGATCTTTAAACACCTTTCCACCAAAACTGATGGAACCAGTAGAACCCACAACTGTATCCCCCAAAGAATACCCCTCATTAATCCAGGCAAATGCTGGAATGAGTTTAAAGATTGAGCCGGGTTCGAATTGCCATGCAACACATCCATTATTTCTCCAGCCATCTTCTGGAAGAAACTCGGGAATGTTTACCATGGCGAGTATCTCTCCTGTTCTTGAGTCTATACACAATCCAAAAACCTGGTCTGCTTTTGTTCTCTCACCTAGCTTACGCAATTCACTGTCAAGGATATATTGGATATCAAGATCGATGGTTAGATATATATCTCTACCAGGAATAGGGTCTTCGTAATTCTCTTCACAACGTTTCAGGAGGCTGATCCCTGAATATCTCGGGACCTCAAGGTAATATGCCCAACCATTTGAACCTGCAAGTTGTTTATTGTATTCCCGTTCAATACCGCTTATACCTTTCTTCTCCCAGTTAAGAGAACCTATGGCAGTTCTACCAACCCTACCTGAAGGATAATATCTGAACCATTCTCTTACTGCATATATCCCTTCAAGGTTAAGTTTTCTAACTACAGAATCACTTACACCTCGCGCAATCCTAATGAGCTTTATTTTGTTTACAAGAAGAGACTCCAATCTCGTAGCGCTTCCGATTCCATACTTTGCAAGTGTTTTAGCAGTCGTCTCTATATCAACAATACGACTTTTTTCTGCATATAGGGTAAAGAGCTTCAAGTCCGTCGCCAAAATCCTACCCTTTTTGTCCAGTATCTCACCTCTTCGGGCGGGTGTTTCAAGATGACGCACCTGCTCGGTCCTGCTCTTTCTCCCAATATCCCGAGACTGGACAATCTGGAGATAAAATAGTCTTCCAAATGCAAACACCCAGAGAAGAACAAATATGGAAATAAGGGACATTGCTTTTATACGTAGAACCCGATCCCCCATTCCTTATCCTCTCTTCTTACGGAGCTCATTTAGATTTATAATTTCCTTTCTCCTGGGATATCTCATATTCAATTCCTCCCGTGCCCTCTTTTCAATCACAGAAACACTGGTAGCTTCCCTGTATCTTGAATGCAATTTTACAACTTTGTTCCTCTCAATGCTGACTTCCTTTCCTAAAGTCTCGATTCTTATGTTCAGCATATTGACCATGTTTTTCCTCCAGATATGAAGAAGAAAAGGGGAAATAACGAGAAGAATAATCGCCAACAACTTTAATATTCTCATTTCTCAAATACTCTTAGATGCGCACTCCTGCATCTTGGATTGCGGTTAAATTCCAATTTCCCTGGAGTAATAGGTTTCGTAGTGAGGGTAGTGTATCCGAGTTCGTTTACGGTCTTAAGTACTAACTTCTCTTCCCCTGAGTGATAGGTAATTACCACCAGCCTTCCATTCTTATTCAATACGTGGAAAGCTCCAATAATACCTTGCTTAATATTTTCCATCTCTCTGTTAACTGCTATTCGAAATGCCTGGAATACTCTTCCCAGATGTTTATGTCCGTTCCTTCTCGGAACCGACTTCCTTACCAGGAGTGCCAGTTCTCCTGTAGTCCTGGGTTTCTTGTCTTTAATCTTCCTTGCAATATTTCTGGATTTACGTTCTCCTCCGTAACGATAGAGCATATCCGCAATCTCTTCCGCCTCCCATTCTTCTATTATGTCATAGGCAGTCATACCCTGCCGCCCGTATCTCATATCAAGTGGTCCCTCCATACGATATGAGAATCCTTTTTGAGGTGTATTTAGCTGGTAAGTAGAATAGCCGAGATCAAAAAGGACTCCATCTACTGGCCTTCCGATGAAACTATCTATAAATTTGAAATTAGCATTTATTGGCATAAATCTATCCTTGTAGCAAGATAATCTCTCCTCGGCTAACCTTATCTGTTCCCTATCAACGTCGATACCAATAACATAAGCATTGGTTCTTTTTAGAATAAGCTCGGAATGGCCACCACACCCAAGGGTAGCATCCAGATAGAATCCATCATTTTTCACTACCAACCAGTGGATTACCTCATCCCCCATCACTGGAAGATGGATTACCTGCCTACCCACACATTCTTCCTTTACAATTCCAGCATCGAAAACAGTTCATTGATATCCCCCTTATCTTCCGAATACTCCCCATAAACCTTCGGCGACCATAATTCCACTTTATCAATAGCCCCAAGGAAAAACGCATCTTCCTCAATCCTGGCATACTCCCTGAGTTCTTTTGGAAGAACAACTCTACCCTGACTGTCCATGGAAAGACACTCGGCTCCATATGAAAAAGCTCTTATGGCATCCCTTATACTCTTCTGAGAGTATCTTTTCCGGGTTAACCTCTTAATGAATCCGTTCCACTTACTTAAGGGAAATAATAGTAAAGAAGTTTCAAATCCTCTGGTAATATAAAAACTCCCATTATCTTCCCTGGTCAGGACCGCCCTGAATTTGGCGGGGATGAATACCCTTCCTTTATGATCCACTGAGTAAATATCATTTCCAATGAAATACATAAATCACCCCCTGATAATGGTTCTCCAATAACCCTTTCTCCACTTCCTCCCCTACTCTTATCCCTTTCCTCCACCTTTCCCCACTTATCCCCACTATTTTAAGAAAAAGATATAGCTTTGTCAAGGGGTAAAGTGATTTTTTTCTAAAAGAATATTAGCCACAGAGACACAGAGAACACAGAGAAGAATTATTTTTATTGTAGGAGGGAGATCTGCCACAGAGACACAGAGTTCACAGAGAAGAATTATTTTTTGTGTAGGAGGGAGATTAGGCACAGAGTTGTTTGTCCAATGTCCAATGTCCAAAGTCAAATGGAACCGCAGATAAGGACACACACCACCAAGAGTTTAGCCACGGCAAACTCACGGTTAATTTTCAATAAAGGTGATATGTGATAGAACTCAAGCGAGAAGACAAGCAGGTGATATGTGTTATGAGATAGAAGATGAATATGCACGTATCCCTTATCACTTACCACTTATCA
>DAOVFB010000056.1 GCA_030668705.1 Candidatus Stahliibacteriota bacterium | reverse complement strand
AATATTTTTCCTTCTTTTGTGAAGGTTGGTGTGAAAATTTCGTCCACTCTTGTAGGGGATCCTATTTGCCCGATTTTATTCTTATTGGCCTTGATATCTTCTGGTCCCCATTTTTTTATCTGGACCTTCCTGGCATTGAGTTTCCCTTTAAGTGTTGGAAGACGGGGTTCATTGAGCTCTTTAACCACTGTCATAACAAGGGGTAATGGAGAGGATATTACCTCATACCCTCCCTCCACCAATCTCTGTGCTCTTATTCTATTTTCTGTGATGTCTTCTATCTTTCTTACGAATGTTATTTGAGGGATGCCGAGTTGAGCTGCGATACCTGGACCCACCTGAGCAGTATCACCGTCTATAGCCTGTTTTCCGCACAGGATAAGGTTGAAGTTTTCTATCTTCTTGCAAGCCATAGCAAGGGTATAAGAGGTAGCCCATGTATCAGCCCCTGCAAAATCCAATGAGGTAAGCAGGATTCCATCATCAGCCCCCATTGCAATAACCTCTTTTAGTGCCATTTCTGCCTGGGGCGGTCCCATCGATATAGCGATTACCTCTCCCCCTAAGTTTTCTTTGATCTTTAAAGCCTCTTCTACCGCATAGAGGTCAAATGGATTGACCATAAGTTCTACACCGTCCCGCACAACAGTTCCCGTCTCTTTGTCCATAGAGGCATGCTCTGGATCCGGGACCTGTTTTATGCATACGATTATCTTCATTAAGGTTTCCTGTATTTTTTGAATACCAGTGTTACATTATGGCCACCAAACCCAAAGGAGTTGGAGATAGCGAACTCTATTTCCTTCTTCTCCGCTTTATTCGGGGTATAATTCAGGTCACACTCAGGATCTGGCGTTTCATAGTTGATTGTTGGAGGAATTATACCTTCCTTAAGAGCCATAATTGTAGCAGCAGCTTCAGCTGCAGAAGTTGCACCTAAGAGGTGTCCGGTCATTGACTTTGTCGATGATATACTGATATCATATGCCCTTTTCCCGAAGACCTTCTTTACTGCTTTAGTCTCAACTTTGTCGTTAAGTAGAGTGGAAGTTCCATGAGCATTGATGTACCCTATATCCTCTTCTTTGATATTTGCATCCCAGAGGGCTCTTCTTATACCAAGTGCCTGAGCTTCGCCGCTCTCATCAGGGGCCGTTATGTGGTAAGCATCATCAGAGGCACCATAACCAATGATTTCTCCGTAGATAGGTGCCCCCCTCTTTTCTGCATGAACCATGCTTTCTAATATCAGGGTTGCAGCACCCTCAGACATGATAAAACCATCCCTACCCTTATCAAATGGGCGGGAAGCTTTCTCCGGTTCGTTATTGCGGGTAGATAATGCTCTCATCGCGCAAAAACCTGCTAAAGCAAGGGGACCAAGGGGGGCTTCGCTTCCACCTGCGATCATTATATCTACTTCCCCCGAGCGTATCTTCCTGAATGCTTCGCCAATAGCATGCCCTGAGGAGGCACAGGCAGAGACAACCCCAAAGTTTGGACCCCTGAGGCCGAATTTTATTGCTATCGTTCCTGCTGCTGTATTTACGATCAGGCTTGGGATAAAGAAAGGACTTACCCTTCTGGGTCCATTATCTAAGAATTTTTTACTTTCTTTTTCCCAGGTTATCTCCCCCCCGATTCCTGAAGCATAGATAACCCCAATTCGATCCCTATCCAGTTCTTCGGATTCAATTTTGCTATCCTCCACTGCCTCATAGGTAGCATATAGGGCGTACTGACAGAAGGGATCCAGCCTGAAGATTTCTTTCTTAGAGAGTTTTATAGAGAGTTCAAAATCAGGAAGTTCACCCGCTATTTGACTTGCAAAGGGGGATGGATCAAATTTTGAAATCCTGGAAACCCCACTCTTCCCATTTTTCAGGGAGTCCCAGAAAATTGGTAGTCCAATTCCAACAGGCGAAACGATTCCCAGGCCTGTAACTACTACCCTGGGCATTATTTCTCAATATGCTCTTTGAGATACTCCAGTGCCTTCCCTACAGTCTCTAATTTTTCAGCATCCTCATCCGGTATACTGATATTGAAGGTTTCTTCAAAAGACAGTATTAATTCAACTGTATCAAGAGAGTCAGCACCAAGATCGTCTATGAAGTGTGCATCGGGAGTTACCTCTGACGCATCAACTCCTAACTGCTCAACTATTATGTTTTTGACTTGCTCGTTTAATTCCATTATAACTCCTCCTTTTTAAGTTAGCAATCCGCCATCTACCTGGATTACCTGTCCCGTGATGTAAGAGGCCTCTTCTGATGCAAGGAAAGTAACCAGATTGGCTACATCACCCATTTCTCCAAATCTTCCGGCGGGGATGTGTGAAAGATAACCTTCTTTGACATCACTGGAGAGCTTAGCCGTCATCTCCGTTTTTATAAAACCTGGAGCAATGGCGTTTACTGTTATGTCTCGAGAAGCAACTTCCCTGGCCAATGATTTCATAAATCCAATGATGCCTGCCTTGGATGCTGCGTAATTTGATTGTCCTGCATTTCCCATTATACCTATTATGGAAGAAATCGATATTATTCTTCCCCAACGTTCCTTCATCATACCTCGAAGAACTGCTTTTGTGCAATTAAATGTTCCTTTTAAATTTACTTCAATCACCTTATCCCAGTCTTCCTCCCCCATTCTGATAAGAAGATTATCCCTGGTAATCCCGGCATTATTTATCAGGATATTGATATTACCAATGTCTGATTGGGCTTCTCTCACTTTTGAATTTACCTCTTTGGAATTGGTAATATCGACTTTCTTGAACATCCCCCTCTTCCCATGACTCTCGATTTCCTTCACTGTTTCTTCTCCATTCAGGATATCGAATATAATACAATCAATATTCTGTTTCGAAAGGCATATAGCTATCTCTCTACCGATTCCCGACGCTCCGCCGGTAATCAAAGCAATCTTATCGTTCTTCAAGAACCCCCCTTATCTGTCTTGGTGAAGAAATATTAATAGTTTCGACATTATCAAGGGTTATTTTTACCAATTTTGTAAGTACATTTCCATATCCTATCTCGATGAAACGATCTACCCCTTCTTTTTTCATATTTTGTAAGATATCAACCCAGCGGACAGGTTTTAATATTTGTTGAGTGAGGGTTTTTCTTATTTCATCGGGATCAGTCGTTTTCTCTGCCGTTGCATTCGAATATACTGGAACAATGGGTTTCATAATTTTAGTTTTAAGGAGGACTTTTCTGAAGGGCTCGAAGACTTCCTCCATAAGGGGCGAATGGAATGCTCCGCTTACGGAAAGAGGAATTACCCTGGCTCCCATTTTTTTGAGCTCATTCCCTGCTTCTCTTACTGCTCCTATTTCTCCTGAGATTACAGTTTGATCAGGAGAATTGTAGTTTGCTGTAATTACTGTTCCCGGTGTCTTATCAACAATGGGCTGTATCTCGTTTGGGTCAAGACCTATTATTGCGCTCATAGTACCATTCTTTGTGGAACTCATAAGTTCCCCTCTAAAACGAACAAGATGTAATGCATCGTCAAAATCAAATGTCCCGGCAGCGAGATGTGCCGTATATTCCCCTAAACTATGTCCTGCTACTACCGAAAAGTCCAGTTTATCTCCCAGTTCTTTAAATATCGCATAAGAGTGCAAAAGGATGGCAGGCTGAGCATTCCTTGAATCAGTAAGTTTTTGCTGTGGGCCATTGAAACAGAGATCTTTCAGGCTGAACCCGAGCAAATTGTTTGCTTTATCATATAAATTTCGTGCAACAGAAAACTCTTTGTATAAATCATTTCCCATACCCACTCGCTGGACGCCCTGCCCCGGGAAGAGTAATGCCGTACTCATTCCCCCAAACTCTCCATTATAAGGGTATTGACATTTAGATCATAGAATTTGTAAGCACTCAGAATGGCATTTCTAATAGCTGTTGACCGGGACTTCCCGTGACAGACAACTGAAATACCATTTATTCCTAATAAGATTGCCCCCCCATACTCTTCATAATTAACCATTTCCAGAAGGGATTTAAAGACAGGTTTCATTAAGATTCCACCAATTGAGGTCCGGAGAGAGGATTTCGATTCATTCTTTATATGAGAGATCATGAAATCCACAAGGGATTCGCCAAATTTTAGAACAGAATTTCCCGTAAATCCGTCACATACGACCACATCGGTTCTTCCTTCCAATATATCATGTCCTTCAATATTCCCGGCAAAGTTTATATCGGTATTGGCAAGTAGGTTGTGAGCCCTTGTGATTTCTTTCCCCCCTTTTGTTTCTTCTTCGCCCATAGAAAGTAGACCAACAGAGGGTTTTTCTATCTTGAAGACCTTCTCAAGATATAGTGAACCCATCACTCCAAAGTCCCTGAGATTAGCGGGCTTGACACTTGCGTTAGCCCCTACATCAAGCACCAGTGTATGCCCTGTTTTTGAAGGAAAGAAGGTGGTAAGGGCAGGTCTATCTACACCAGAAAGTCTGCCGAGTGAGAGTATCGAAAAAACAACTACTGCACCGGTATTACCAGCGCTTAAAGAAGCGTCTACTTCTCTTTCCTTTTGCAGGCCGATGGATAGAGCAATTGAGGAATCTTTCTTCTTCCTGTACGCATCCATTGGGGATTCATGAGGTCCTATTACCTGATGGGCATCAACAATTTTAAACTTTGAAGGTATGGGAAATTTTTTTATTACCTCTTCGTTACCTACCAGGTATATCTCTATGAGTTCGCCCAATTCCTTATAAGCAAGTTTTGCTCCCTCAATAACCACCCGAGGGGCAAAATCTCCCCCCATGACATCAATAGATATTCTCATTAACCTTCTTCAAGTCCTTTTAAAACGAGCCTACCTTTATAATATCCACACGATGGGCAGACGCGGTGCGGCCTCATAAGACTGTGGCAATGTGGACATTCAATTAGGTTCTGTTCTTTTATTTTCCAGTGTGTTCGCCTCTTCTTCCCTCGAGTTTTTGATGATCTCTTCTTTGGTACCGGCATACATCTCCTCCGATTTTATCGATTTTTTTGATATTCTTTAATTATTTCTTCTTTGGATGTCTGTCCAACGTGTTCGCATTTTTCTATATTCATATTTATACCACATATAGGGCAAAGTCCCTTACAATCCTCAGAACAGAGTGATTTCATAGGGGTTGACAGCAATATAAGATCATGAAAAGGTGGTTCGAAATCGATTAAGTTGTTTATGATCAAATAGTCCTTAGCTTCCTCATTTTTATCTATATCTGAGGTTTCATATTCGTTTGCCTTTTTGAACTCATAGTTAAATTCAGATATAAAATGTCTCGTGAAACTGGTAAGGCAGCGAGCGCACGAAAGCTTTAAATCATACTCAAGGCGCCCTTTACTTTTACATGCATTACCATCCTTTTTAATGCATATCGTTGCTTTGATGTTATCTTCCACCGCATCTATGTGGACATCATTTTTATTTAATACTATATAAAATTCCTCGCCTTCGAGAGGGAGTTTCTCAATGTTAAATTGTAATCTCATAGAGCCAATATTAGGGTAAAAGGGTTGTTTGTCAACCTCTACTTCCCAATAAGCATTCACCAATTGTTTCTCTCACAGATACGCAAAGCACATCAATCTGGCAAAGGGCATAGTTTGTAGAGATTTATAGAACATCGTACATCGGTTGCCTTAAGTGATAATGGTATTAAAAATTTTATAAAGGGCAAACAGAGAAGTTATCTCTTGACGAATTGGGTGTTTGAATGTATATTTACGATTGTAGAATGTATCTAAAAAGCTTGTATGTAAAGAATTTTCGTAATTTTAGAGCGATAGAACTGGATTTTGAGCCAGGGAGGAATTTGATTCTGGGTGATAACGGTGTGGGTAAGACGAATCTTGTTGAGATAGTTTATTTTCTTTCCACATTTGGTTCATTCCGCACATATGATGATAGGGATTTGCTCCATTTTGGGGAATCGTTCTTCGTTGTTTCCGGGGAGTATGGAGATGTAGAGGTCAAGGTGAGGTATTCTGACGAAAAGGAGGTTTTTATAAATGGCGTAAAAAAGAGACGCTTAAGGGATGGATTTGGAACGATTCCTGTAATTGCATTTACCTCTGGTGACCTTGATATAGTGAATGGTTCCCCTGCTAGAAGGCGCCGTTTTATGGATATAGGGATATCTCTTTATAGAAGACCATATATAGAAATGCTTTCCTTGTATAACAGGGCCTGGAGACAACGGAATAGTTGGTTAAACCAGGTGAAGACAGGAAGAGAGTTAGGTGCGGTAGAAGTCTGGGAAGAACAATTATCTCGCTATGCATCCCCAATCATAAAGGCAAGAGTAGAACATGTGAACAAACTAATTGATTATGCGATTCCATTATTTTATTCGCTAACAGGACAGGAACTCAAGATATCATACAAAGAGGGAGGAGATTACAGCAATCTAGGTGAGCAACTAAGGAAAATGAGGGATAGGGAAATTGAGAGGGGTTATACTCTCTATGGGCCTCATCGCGATGACATTGTATTCTGGGTCGATAATCATCCGGCAAAGACGGTCGCTTCCTTTGGTACAAAACGGGCCTTAACAGTGTCTTTAAGGATGGCACAGGCAAGGATACTTACTGAGGTAAGAGGAGAAGAACCTATTATTATTCTTGATGAAATAATAGGGGAACTGGACAAAGAAAGAATTGGTTCTTTAAGTAAGCTTATGAGTGAATATGAACAGGTTTTAATTGCGACAGCCAGAGAAGACATTCGATGGGGTGGTAATTTTAACGTGTATAGAATAGAGAATAAAAATGGAGCCCCGGTCATTAAGAAAGATAATTAAGAAATTCCTGGCATCTAGTTCACTGGGAAAGAACCTTACAGCGATTGAGCTTCTTGCTCGTTGGGATGAGATTCTCTCTCCCGTGATTAGTAAGCACGCAAGGCCAGTAGGTATTAGAGAAGATAAATTGCTAATAGAGGTCAGTTCCTCAGCCTGGCTAAATGAATTATCGTTTTTAAAGGATAAGTTAAAAAGTAAATTAAATGAAGAGCTCGGTAAGGAAGTAATAAAGGAAATTCGATTTTACTTAAAGGAGGAGTAATGGGTGAATATAATGCTTCCAGCATAAAAGTACTGAAGGATCTTGAAGGTGTTAGAAAAAGGCCGGCGATGTATATAGGAGATACTTCCGAGCGAGGATTACATCATCTGGTATTTGAGGTGATTGATAATTCCATTGATGAGGCAATGGCAGGACATTGTGATCGTATAGAAGTTATAGTTAAGAAAGACAATTCAGTTGTTGTTTATGACAATGGCAGGGGTATACCAATTGATATACATTTAGATGAGAAGAAAGCGGCAGTTGAAGTAGTTATGACTACCCTTCATGCAGGTGGAAAGTTTGACAATAAGTCATATAAGGTTTCTGGAGGGCTTCATGGTATTGGGGTTTCAGTTGTTAATGCACTGAGCGCCTGGATGGAGGTCCAGGTTTCCAGGGATGGTTATCTCTGGAGCCAAAAATATGTGCGGGGGAAACCCGTATCTAAGCTAAAGAAAGGAAAAGAAAGAAAAACCACGGGAACGACGACCTCTTTTTATCCGGACGAGGAGATTTTCAGTGAAATACAGTTCAGTTATGAAATCCTTGCCAATAAACTCAGGGAATTAGCTTTTCTTAATAAGGGTTTACGGATAAAACTAAACTTTGAGCCAGATAACAAAACAGTGATATTCAAGTATAACGGTGGGATAAAGGAGTTCATTGAATATCTTGATAAGAATAAAAGGCCCATACACAAACATCCCATATATATACACAAAAAAATCGATGATTGTGTAATAGAGGCTGCACTACAATTCAATGATTCTTATTCAGAGAATATCTTCTCCTATGCCAATAACATCAATACAATCGAGGGTGGGACCCATCTCTCTGGATTTAAGAGTGCTATTACCCGGGCAATCAATCAATATGGAAAGGAGCACAATCTCATAAAATCCAGTGAACCTAAACTTATCGGGAACGATATTCGTGAAGGGCTTACAGCAGTGATATCCGTAAATCTTCCCCAGCCCCAGTTTGAGGGACAGACGAAAACAAGATTAGGGGATATAGAGATAAAGGGTCTGGTAGAGTCTGTGGTCGGCGAGGGAATCTCACAATATCTCGAAGAACACCCGGCTGCTGCGAAGAAGATTATAACGGAATCGGAGGCTGCGGCACGGTCCCGTTTGGCCGCAAAAAGAGCCAGAGACTTAACAAGAAGAAAGAGTGCCCTGGATTCATCCAACCTTCCCGGTAAACTTGCCGACTGTTCATCGGGTAATCCTGAAGAAACTGAATTATTCATCGTAGAGGGTGATTCTGCAGGGGGTTCAGCAAAACAGGGGAGGGATCGGACATTTCAGGCTGTTCTTCCCCTCAGGGGTAAAATCCTTAATGTTGAGAAGAGCCGATTGAATAAGATATTAAGCAACGAGACCATTCGCACCCTTATATCATCGCTTGGGGCCGGGATTGGTGACGAAGAATTCAATTATAAAAATCTCCGTTACCATAAGATTATAATAATGACAGACGCAGATGTAGATGGTGCGCATATAAGAACATTGCTTCTTACCTATTTCTACCGCTACGCAAGGGAGCTTATCTCCAGAGGAAATCTATTTATAGCACAGCCTCCCTTATACGGGGTAAAGAAGGGAAGTACAATAGAATACGCCTACTCAGAGAAGGACATGGAGAGATTTGCTAAGAGATTGGGCGAAAACTCAAAAATCCAGCGGTATAAAGGCCTGGGAGAAATGAACCCCACGCAACTCTGGGAAACAACTATGGATCCCGAGAAGAGGGTTCTTCGCCAGGTAACCGTTGAGGATGCGGTAGAAGCAGATAGATTATTTGATATCCTTATGGGTACTGAGGTCGAACCCAGAAGGGAATTTATACTTCAGAATGCAGAGTTTGTAGAAAACCTTGATGTGTGACCCATAAAGATTTTGTTTCTCGCAAAGCACGCAAAGGAAAATTTTGTTTTGGTAAAGGAAAATTTCTCGCAAAGGGCGTAAGAAATATTAACCATGTTATACTTTTCCTTCGTTAGATCTAAAAGTAAAACAAATCCTTCGACCAAAAAGACTTGACAAGAAATGCAATCAATTTAATCTATCTAATTGTATAAAAAAGAATGATGATGTTTAATTTTACATTTTACACTTGGCATTTTTTAATTTATAATGGAGGGAAACGAGGGTCTCCCTGGTAAAAAGTATAAGGAGGTAGAATGGAGGTAGAGCTCCAAAAATTGAATGAAGAGGTTGAGAGGAAAAGCGCATTTATTGAATCATTCTTTAGCGAGATCGGAAAATGTATTATAGGACAGAGATATGTGATAGAACGGCAGCTCATTGGTCTTCTCACCAGGGGACATGTTTTGATAGAAGGAGTTCCCGGTCTTGCAAAGACCTACTCGGTTAGAGTCCTTGCGTCTGCTATCAACGCATCCTTTAAGAGAATCCAGTTTACTCCTGATCTCCTACCCGCAGATATAACAGGAACGGAGATATACAACCAGCAAACAGGAAAATTCACACACAAAAAGGGACCATTGTTCGCAAATTTCATCCTTGCAGATGAGATAAATAGAGCACCCCCAAAGGTCCAGAGTGCACTCCTCGAGGCAATGCAGGAACGTCAGGTGACTATTGGGGATAAAACATATAAACTACCTGAACCTTTTTTGGTCCTGGCAACCCAGAACCCAATCGAACAGGAAGGCACATATCCTCTGCCAGAGGCACAGGTTGACCGTTTTATGCTCAAAGTAAAGATATCCTATCCTGATAAAGAAGAAGAAAAACGCATCATGGAACAGCAGACGGCAGAAGAGATTCCTATGGTAAAACCAATAGTCCAGATTGAAGGCCTTAAGGAAATAAGGTCCTTTCTCCACAAGATACATGCAGATGAAAAGATACGGGATTATATCCTTGACATTGTCTTTGCAACAAGAAAGCCTTCTGAATACGGTCTGGATGACCTGGATATCTATATACGATATGGCGCATCTCCACGAGCATCCATATATCTATTTGAGACTGCACGGGCACACGCCTTTCTAAAAAGAAGGGGATTCATTATTCCAGAGGATGTAAAGGCTCTTGTATACGATATCCTCCGCCACCGCATAATCCTCTCTTATGAGGCAGAAGCAGAAGGAATAACCACTGAGGATGTAATCAAGGAGATATTGGAAACAGTAGAAATCCCCTGATCCTCATCTTATGGAAGAGCGAATAAGGGAAATCCTCAAAGAGGTTCGTGAGATAGAAATCCAATCCAAAAAGGTTGTGAACACCCTTTTTGGTGGAGAATATAAGAGTTCCTTCAAGGGAAAGGGTATGGAGTTTCATGAGGTAAGGGATTACTTTCCTGGAGATGATGTTCGGACTATCGACTGGAATGTAACTGCTCGGATGAATCATCCATTTGTCAAAAGATTCATAGAAGAGAGGGAACTCACCCTCTTTATCCTTGCAGACATCAGCGGTTCAGGAGAATTCGGCAGCAGGAGGGAACCAAAAAAGGACCTCATTGCAAGGATATCTGCCCTTCTTTCTTTTTCGGCTGTAAAGAACAATGATAAGGTAGGACTCATCCTTTTCTCCAATGATGTAGAACACTACCTACCCCCGAATAAGGGAAGAAAGCATACCCTCCATCTCATTCGCGATATATTACTGTTTGAACCAAAAAACAAAGGAACTGATCCGGTACCTGCTATACAGTTTGCACAGAGAGTTCTTCGTCATGGCTCCATTGTCTTTCTTATATCAGACTTTATTGGTAAGAACTTTGAGGTTGACCATCTAAAGATGCCCCTATCGCTAATGGCAAAGAAATTCGATCTTGT
>DAOVFB010000006.1 GCA_030668705.1 Candidatus Stahliibacteriota bacterium | reverse complement strand
CGGACGAGGGTCATGGATTTGCAAAGCCAGAAAATCGTCTAAAGTTTTATGCAGCTGCGGAAAAATTCCTTACAAGGCATTTAGGCGGCCGCAACGAGGAATCCGCTTTGGATTCTGTTCAGTAAATTTTATCAGGTATCTTGGTAGGGACAAGGCATGCCTTGTCCCTACATTTTGGGCTTGCCCCGTGAAATGTTTACTATTTAATGGGGCGACTCACCGAGCCGCCCCTACCAATGTAGGCACGGTTTTAACCGTGCTTCATATTAGGGAGTTGGTCGGTTAGTCAGTGTTCTTTTTCAACCTACTCAACTATCCAACTACATTACTCTGCGTTCATCTGCGGCATTATTAGGTGTTTGGTCTTAGGTCTTGGGTTTTGGGGTTATGATCTAAATAAAAAAATCTCTGTGTTCTCTGTGTCTCTGTGGCGAAAACAGGGGTGAGTTGGGTTTAAAAAAATTAACCGTGCAGTAACCGTTTCATTCTGATAAAGCGAGGTGAATATCTTCTACTGGATGGCCGAGGAAGTTTTTTGCCACGCTGGTGAAACCTCTCGGGATATCACTTAAAAAGATTTTAAGACTACCATTTCCTTGCGATTCCATACAATTTTCTCTCAAGAAATCTTTTATCATATTTGCTACCACCTTTCCAGGTTCAATTATATCTACTTCATTCCCTATAACTTTTTTTATAACTGAATAAAGGATGGGATAATGTGTACAACCAAGAATTAAAGCCGCTATTCCCTTTTTTACTAAAGGGGATAGATATTCCTCTGCCACAAGGTGAGGCACTCTGCCTCTGTTCCAGCCTTCTTCTGCAAGTGGTACAAAGAGTGGGCAGGTTCTGGAATGAATCCTGACGGTTCCAAGGGACTCTTTTAATTTTTTCTCAAACATTCCACTCTCGATAGTTGCCTGTGTTCCTATAACACCAATGCTCTTGTAAGATTTACCTTTTACTGCTTCCACGCCCGGTGATATCATGCCAATTATTGGGATATCGAATTCACTTACAAGATTGGGTAAAGCATTGGAAGAAACAGAAAAGCAGGCAGAAACGATTATCTTCACATTGTGAGTCAGAAGAAACTTGATATCCTCTCTCGCGAATTTAATAATGGTCTCCCTTGATTTTGTTCCGTACGGGACCCTTGCTGTATCTCCAAAATAGATGATCGATTCATTGGGAAGTTTTTTTCTAATTTCCCTTACCACAGTAAGTCCTCCAATCCCTGAATCAAATACTCCAATGGGGTTCTGATTATAAATGTGCTCTCGCATACTGTTTTATACCTTCGGCAATAGCATCTGCAGCTTGCCTTAGGAAATTCTCATTTCTCAATTTTTTTCTATCATTTGGATTTGTCAGGAATGCCACTTCTACAAGAACGGCAGGCATATAATTAAGCCTTAGAACATAAAAGTTTGCCTGTTTTACTCCACGGTCGTAAACGTCGCACTTATGGATAAGGCTTTCCTGTATATAAATGGCTGCTTCTTGAGATTCCTTTAAGAATTGTGTCTGAGCAAGGTCGTTAAGGATATAGTCAAGTTCAGGAATACCAGCGTTATCCTCTGATTCAAATCTGACGGCGGAGTTCTCAGTTGCCTCGACAGTTCTTGCCCAGTCGTTTTTTGCTGCTGACAGGAAATACACCTCTGCTCCATGCATGCTATTTTTACTATAGGCTGCATTACAGTGAATTGAAACGAAAAAATCAGCTTTTTCTTTATCAGCTATAGAGGTGCGTTCCTTTAGTGGAAGAAACTCATCGTTCACTCTGGTCATTATTACATTAAAGCCATCCTCTGTGAGTTTTGATGCCAACTTCTTCGAAATATCAAGAACAAGGTCTTTCTCTTTTAGACCAGCATGAGCTGCACCTGGATCTTTACCGCCATGTCCAGCGTCAACTACTATGGTCTGTATGTTCCTTTTTTCAAATTTACGTACCTCGATATTGAGGAATTTGCCTTTTCGTATTATATCCATTTGGAAGTCGTCTTTTGTCTTGAACCTAAATTTGAGGAAGCTTTCACCTTCCTCGATTTCGATCTCTTCTATAAGGCCTTTTCCGGTTTGGTCCAGTATTTCTTTGTTATAGATAGGGTTGAATAGGGTGAGCACCCATTCTCCGTTGTTCTTGTTAAAGAAGTGATTGAGAGTGGGAGAACACTCTATTGTATATCTGGTAAGGGAAGGTTCTATTGTCCATTTGAAATTGTATATGTTAACTCTGGTCCCTATTTCCAAAACTCCATTTTTGAAAAAGGCGTTCATGTTAAGGATACTCCTGAGAATAAGACCCAGAGAAGATTTAGGCAAGAGCAACTTTTCATTTATCTTTACTGGGGGAGTGACTAATTGGTATATTTTATCATCAATCTTTATGAATGGGTTATCCGGAATTATAGATACAGCTTTTTCTTTTTGGATAGACAAAACCTGCTTGTTGTTATCCCAATGGGAGGATAATTCCAATTTTCTTGTTAGTGAGTCGCATAGGATATAATACTCATTCCCAATTTTATATTCCCGGAGGGTATAGAAATGGCCACTTAGATTTATTGAAAGGGAGAATAATAGGAGAATCATAGATTTTTCCTTATTTCTCTTCTTTGGACATTTTCAATGATTTTATCCCTTTTCTCATATATCCTTTTCCCTTTTGCCAGGCCGATTTTTACCTTAACCAATCCCTTTTCTATGTATATTTCCAGTGGAATAAGTGTCATTCCTTTATTCTGGAGACCACTTTCTATCTTTCTTATCTGCCCTTTGTGTAATAAAATTTTTCGTTCCCTTTTCGGGTCAATACTTGTGGATGCTTTGTCATAGGGAGATATATGCATATCATATAGATAAACCTCACCCCCAACTATCCGGCCATAGGAATTTTCTATATTAACCTTTCCATCTCTAATGGATTTTACTTCCGACCCTTTAAGACTAATGCCAGCTTCATAAGTTTTTAATATATGATAGGTGAAACCCGCTTTTCTATTTTTTACAATACTTTTCATAACTGTCTTGACATATTCTACTCATTAAATTATAATTTTTCTATGCGATTAGAAAAAATTTTATTTGCAAGCTTTTTAATAATACTCTCTTTTTGTAATTGTGCAAGGCAGACGATAAAAAAACAACTCACCGAGGAAGAGATTCTCTGCAGTATACCCCGTTGGCAGGAGAGTTTTAGGGGAAAAGTCGGTACGGGAGAAATGGTAATTTCGGGTCCAGAATTCCGTTACTCAACGTATTTTTCTTTCTATTATGAGGTTGATGTAAAAATCCTTTCCGGAAAACTTTTAGGTTCCTTTGGTATGGTTGTAGGGGATTTCTATTTTTCCCCGGATTCCATATCGCTAATAGATAGAGAGGGTAAGGAATTGAGGGGGGAAGTTCTTTCTGTACTGGAAGGATTATCTTGTGCAACCCTTGCTCGATTTATTGCCTGGGATATTCCAAATTCGTCTAACTGGAGAGTTATTCCGTTAGATAATGAGTGGATTCTACTCGGTAGTGAACTTGAAATTTCCCTATCGCGAGACTTTCTTCCCACCCGTGCAATGATTGGAAAAGACAACAGTCTTTCAATTGAATATTCCAACTTTAAGACAGTGGGAGGGTTAAAGCAGCCTTTTAGGATTACTGTAAGGAAAGATGAAAATATGCTACAGATTGAACATAATACACTAAAATTGCAATGATATTTTCGCTTCTTTTCTTTACCATTTTTAATTATTCTCTATCTTATGAGAACTTGAGTCTAAGTTCATTTCTTCAGAATAAACTCATAGGAGTCGAAGATAAAAATTCCTTATTGGACTTTAAAGAATCAATAGAGAGTATGAGTTCTATTCAAGGTCTTTTTAAGCTGGACTCGACATTACTTTCCCGTTCTCTCTATTCTAAAAGTGATTTTGTAGAAGGCAGATTACTTAAGGTAATTAGAGGCGATAATGGGTTTACTCACTCAACTCTGTCGGGGAAATATTTAAAACAGGGTTTAAAGGATTTAAAAGCCAATAAGATTGAGAGTGGACAGAGGGAGCTCAAATTTGCACTGGATCTGGATCCATCCAACAGGATTGTTCCCCTTATTCTTTTAAAATATAATATTAGAGATTGGAGGAGAGTGTGCGAGGGTCTCAAGGGGTATTTTTCTACTTACAGGTTTTTTGATAACAAGGTCACTCTTCTTATTAATTTTATGTTTTTTTTAATTATCTTTTTCGCCCTTGTATATATAGCCCTTGTTATTTTAGGTCTGGTTCGCTCGGTACCGTTCATTTCCGAGTGGGTGAGGGTAAAGATGGGCATTAATGGGTTAAGCGTACCGGCTTTACTGTTTTGCCTCTTTGTCTGGCTTCCCATATTACCATTCCTTGCAATACTTACAGGTATCTCTCTTACGAAGATGCCAAGAGGTGTTTTAATAAGGCTCGCTTTCCTCTCTGTGATTTTGCCCTTGACTACTATATACACTTATAAGGTAAGATTGAATGCCGATCTGGATGGTCCTATATATAACTCATTCAAGGCGCGATATGACCCATATAATTATGGCATAGATGAACCACGATCTCCATATGGGTATACAGTGAAGGGTATTGAGATGGGAAGGAATGGCGAGCTTTCCCGGGCCGAGTTGCTGTTTCAAAAAGGCTATGAAAATAAAAAGAGCTTAATATTCTTGACGAACTTATCTTCTGTATATTTTTCTAAAGGGCAATATGAGGAGGCATTGAGCCTTTGTAAGAAGATAATATCTATGGAACCCCATAATCCCATAGCCAATCTGACTATGGCCAATATATATCTCGATCAACTTGATTTTGAAAAGGCTTCTATGTATCTCGATATAGCAGCAAAAAGTGGTCCGGAATTTACAGATAGGGTTCCTCCGGTATATCAATATCCCCCGGATGGTTGGCTATTTGGGAGTATAGTTAGGGTAAGCGGCATAATTCAATATATTAAGGAGGGTAGAGTATATTATTTCTTTATTCTTGCAGTCTTTTTACTTTTGTTGGTTTTTAGTAGGAGGTCAAAAGATGAGTTTTGCCCTATCTGTGGTAGAATTATAATAAGAGGGATTAAGATAGAGGGGGAAATAATATGTGATATTTGCGTCAAGGAATTGTCTCTTACGAAGTCAAAGAGTATACGAGAAAGACTCAAGAGGCGTATAGTAAAAAAATCTCATAGGACAGCAAGGTTTGGTAATTTTGTTATGAATATGATACTTCCTGGAAGCGCGCACCTATACAGAAAAAGATGGCTCACGGGTGTGTGGCTTCTTTTTGTGACTTCTTTGTTACTTACTATATATATCGGCCCCTTCTATTCTCTTGCGGGGTCAACAATTCAATACAGGGCATTTATCGGTAATAATATATACATATTTTCTCTTATTTTTTATTATTTCATAATGCTAATCTTGACATGGAGGCTTACATCTTATGGAAATGGAAGGTAGTATAGAGGAATTTTCTGTCCCAGAGGTAGTACAATTCCTATCTCTGCATGAAGCCGATGGAGTCCTCCTGATGAAGTCTATGAGGGAAGAAGTTAGCTTCGGATTAAAGAAGGGAAAGATTGCAGCTGCAGCCTATAAAGGAGAAGACTTCTTTCATTCTATAAACGAATATATCATCCGCATAGGCAAGGTATCCGAGGAGGAATTAATAGGCTGCACTGGGAGAGCAAAAGAACTGGATCTTTCGGTATTTCAGGTTCTTCTCCAGGAAGATAAGATTAGAGCCGGAGACCTTCGTGAGATAATATCGTTCAAAATTCAGGAAATTATGGATGAAGTTCTTACCTGGAAAACCGGTAGGTATTCATTTGATGCTGGGAAGGTTCTTTATCGGCATTCTACCGTATCGGTTGAGCTGGATCCCAATGCATTAGTAATGGAAGGGATGAGGAGGATCGATGAATGGCCGCAGATCAGGTCTGTTCTTCCGGGTGATAATGTAGCTTTGCGGGGAAGGGAGAAACCTGAAATAACGGTAGAACTTGGAAATAAGGAAAGAAAGATTTTAGAGAAATTCAGCGATGGTATTACCGTGGGGGAACTCGTAAAAACGGTTGGACTCGGGAAGTTTCAGACTTATAACGCTGTATACAAACTCATTGAGATAGGGCTTCTTGAGAGAGTAGAAGAAGGAGTAAAAGGGACTGAGATAGAGATAGATAAAAGGATAATCCGGAAATACAGGGTCCCCTTTAAGGCTATATTCAAGAAAGTTTTGCTCATTGGGTTCATCCTATTCAATCTATTCTTTTTCGTCAGATTCAAGCTGGATAAATTTGAGGATTTCATAAGTAGTGTAAAAAATGTTGTGCAAAGGGTTGACAAATATTGATTTATGGTGTAAAGTATAAAAAATAAGGAGGATATATGAAGAGAAGGTATCTATTTTTTGGAATTTCTCTTATCTTAATATTTATGTTATTCTCTTGTTATGGTATCCCCGCACCTGAGGTTGAAATATGGGCCACAAATCCCCATGGGTTTGATGTTGCAGAATTTGATAGGACCGTTATAGATACACAACCGGGAGGTGGCTCTTACTATAATCCTGACCCTGAGCGATATTATTTAGACCCTGCTTTTCCCTACAGGGATACTTTACATGGTAATATTGTATGGATAGTTCCTTTGAAACACTACTGGTCTGAGGTAGGGGTTGATTCTGTGACCTTCTGGGTCAGGAATGGGGTAGATGCTTATCTGGATGGCTATTACTGTGAATTCTATCGGAGTGGAGCAGTAGGGGAAGATAATGAGTTCCTGTTTCAGAGTCAAAGGTATTCCAATATTGGTCTTCGCCTCATGGCTTCCACAAGGAGAGAGGATACCCTTAGGGTTAGTCTTTTTGGCTGGGCTATTAGTGTAAGGGATGCGGTAAAGATGATGTACGTTGACCACAATGACCCTGGATGGAAGACGGTTCAGGTGGAAGTCCACTTCTATGGAACAGATGATTACGGCGAAGGAAAGGATTTCGACGTTACCCAGGATTATTTGCTGTATAGAACGGATTAGAACAATACCTTCTCTTTTTATATTTTAACAAAAAAAACCCGGGTTCACCCGGGTTTTTTTTATGTGTTATGGAAAATACGCCAGGGAGGATTTGAACCCCCGACCCGCGGATTAAGAGTCCGCTGCTCTGCCACCTGAGCTACTGGCGCATTCTTGGGTGAATGAGGGGAATTGAACCCCCAACCTCTGGAGCCACAGTCCAGCGCTCTTACCGATTGAGCTACATTCACCATTTCTTATTACGCCTGGGAGGAATCGAACCCCCAACCCTCGGATTAGAAGTCCGATGCTCTATCCTATTGAGCTACAGGCGCTCTCGGGGTGAGTGGATTTGAACCACCGACCCCCTGCTCCCAAAGCAGGTGCGCTATCCAGGCTGCGCTACACCCCGTATTTATTTTCACAAATCTTCCACCCGTTCCCGTTCTCTTTCTAAAAAATCTAAAACCTTGTTTAATGCAAGCCTTCTATGGCTAATTTTATTCTTTTCTTCATAGCTCATTTCCGCGAGGGTTTCCTTAAAACCAGAAGGGATAAATACAGAGTCATATCCGAAACCACCACTTCCCCTCTCTTCCCTACCAATTTTCCCCTCCAGAATTCCCTCAAAGCACTCAATCCAATTATCCTTAAGTGCTAATACCATCACCGTCCTGAAGCGAGCAGCTCTGTTCTCGGTTTTTCCCAACCTATCCAATAATTTTTTTCTGTTTTCTGCATCCCCGCCACCACTGAATCGTGCTGAATAAATACCGGGTCTTCCCCGAAGAAAATCTACTTCCAGTCCTGTATCTTCTCCCAGGGTAACTATACCCGTTGCCCCAAAATACAGAACAGCCTTCTTGATGGCATTCTCCTTAAGGGTATTTCCATCCTCTAATATAGAAAGGTCGAGAGATAAGTCAAGTGGAGATAGGACTTTTACACTTCCTTCTACAATAGACCTGATTTCCTTTATCTTGCCCCTGTTCTTTGAGGCAACGAGCAATCTCACTGTACAACGATAGTGGTTTCTACTATGAAAGCTCCTTTATATCCCTTATTTATAACCTGAATTCTATAGTGTTCCGCATCGCTTCTATGTAAGAAGTTTCCTACTCTTAACTTATAGTGCGGTGCAATATATTCAACATATACATCCCGCATCAGGAAATTTCGAGCTCTCTCTGCTTCTTTTTGGGCGCTGGTTTCATTTTTAAAAGCCTTTATCTGAACTCTATAGCCCTGTCTCTTTTCCGGTGTAGTAGTTTCTACTTCTGGCTCCTTTTCCTCAAAGATTGAGGTTTCCTCTTCTGTAGGCTCTTTCTCTACTTCTGTAAATGTAATATCTCCGATATTAGTAGTATCCTCGGTAATTTCTTCAAATAGTATATTCTCTTCCCCTGTCGGTTCGTGGGTTACTGTTTCACGTTTTGCACAACCAGAAAGAATGAGTACAACGGAAAGTGTAATAGCAAGATATTTCATAAGGCCTCCTTTTATGTATATTTTTCCGGAAGGTGATTCACAATTTCTTTCACCTCCTGGGCATCTGATTTTGGTATAATCAAAGTTGCTCTTTTTGTGTGAACTACTATCATACTCTCAAGACCCTTTGTTACAATAATGCCGTTCTCTGCATAAATGATATTGTTATGACTGTTGATTGTATGGATCTCTCCATTTTCTATATTCCCATTATCACCTTTTGTGAATAGTCGTTCTAAAGAGTTCCAGGTTCCGATATCGTCCCACTTGAAATCGGAAATTACTACCAGAACATTATTACTTCTTTCCAATACTCCGTAATCAATAGAGATAGGTGCCCCCGCCATATAGAATAAATCTATATTTTCCTTAGAAGGATCTTTGGTAATAGCGTCTATTGCATCTCTAAGGTGTGGTTGATATCTCTTTATTTCACTCAATATCGTATCTGCTCTCCAGAGGAAAATACCACTGTTCCACAGGAATTTATTACTCTTAAGGTAGGAGGAGGCTTTCTTTACATTTGGCTTCTCTGTGAATCGTTCTACCTTAAGGATTCCATCCTCAAGTTCTTTGCCTTTTTTAATATATCCATAACCAGTTTCCGGTCTTGTCGGTATTATTCCATAGGTAACCAGATTGCCTTTTTCTGCCCATGTAAATCCCTTTTTTATCACGGAAAGGAATTGCTCATTATCGGCTATCCAGTGATCAGCAGGCAATATGAGCATAAGTGCGTCCCTATCAACTCTGAGGAGTTTTGCAGCTGAAAGAGCTACAGCATATAATGTGTTCATTCCTTTTGGCTCTATTATTATATTCTCCTTGCTGAAGCCAAGGGATGTAATCTTCTGGGCCAAATTGGCTGTTGTTACAACCCTGATGCGCTCGGAAGGGGAAAGTTTCAGCGCTCTTTCCTTTGTTTGTAGTATAAGTGGTTTATCACCCACAATAGAGAGGAACTGTTTCGGGTTTTCCCTTCTGGATAAAGGCCAGAAGCGTGTGCCGCTGCCTCCGGCCAGGATCACTGAATAGATCACTTCCGCTCCCCGCCTATCTCAATGCTCTCCAGCATAAAGCTTATAGTCCCAAAGGATAGATGACTCTCTATCTTCAGTGGTACGTGGAGGGAGTCTGTGGAAACCCAGATATTTAATGGTTCACTGGATCTGAATATCTTACCTTTCGGGACAACCGGGCTGAGTAAGTACGTTTCGTGTTTTCCCGCAGGTACGGTAATCCAATAGGGACCTGACACAGGGACAATCATATCGTAGTTTTTCCCGGATGAGTGAAAGGGTATGCTTATGGTATCACCTGGAGAGAAGGTTATATTCCTCATGTAATATATAGAAGCAAAGATATCCTTTGCTTCGGGATTCGCATCGACTTTTTTCCCATTACTATAAAATACTGAATCCCTTTCAAAATCAAGCGTCACTTCATTTTTATAATTACCTTCATGAATCTTTTTAATAAATCGTGATGTAGAGAATGAGCCAGTATCAACATAGGAAATGTAATAATCCTCCAGATGAAAGAAGAATGAGAAGATACCTTCTGTCTTCTGGCTGCTCTCTATAATATAGACAGGCCTGTCTTTTAATTTTTCTACCCCGCTTATTTCCATATAAGAACTCCCAACCCTTAAGAGTCCGTAATAACCGCCGTAGTTTAATCGTTCATTCATTGGAATAATGAGTGAGAGAAGAATTAACGGTAACAATACGTTTCCTCATACATTCTCTTCTTCCCCTGGTCTGTAACCCAGTCGGTGGAATGGGTTTACAACACTGGAAGCCACATTCTTGAGATGGGCGCTGATCCTTTTTAAGTATCTTAAGAGGAGTGCATATATTATGCCCTCCCTAAAATACAGATGTTCACTATCTATCAGTCCCTCCAGTATTGAATGACACTCCTTTGCGATAAGAATGAGTTCGTCCATCGCCTGACTTCCGAGTTCCTTGTCTTTATCTTTATAGACATCTATAACCTTTCTAAAATTATTTTGTACCCTTTCCTCTAAATCCTTGATTTTTTCTATATATTTGCCCGTAAGTGGCGCAGGAAATTTATGTGATAGTTCAATCAGATTCTTTGAAAAATCACCTATTCTCTCTATATCAATTACGATGGTAGTCAATATAAGTGATGGGATAATATCCTGTGCTGGATTTATGGCGAGATGTTCCAATACATTCTTTCTTACCTTTATTTGCATGCGATTCAATTCCCTGTCGATTCTGTAGATGTCCTCTTTTTCTTTCTCTTTCTCTATTAGGACCCTCATTGAATACTGAAACATATCATAGGATATATTTAGCATATCTATAACGATTTCTTCTGCCTCTAACATCAAACTGGGTCTTTTGAAGAATTCCACTAATTTCCTAAACATTTTACCTCCTGAGTATTAAGATAAACGCTCCAGGTATTATTATGAATATAAGTAATATGTAAATAAATGCAAGGAATCTTTTCTTTCCCTGTAGGTGACCCACCTTTTTTGCGAGGTTAATAGGTATACGCCTGAGAGGGTACCATATTGCTATACCCATTGTATTAAAGAGGGAATGACAGAGTGCAACTCTAATAGCATTCACATTACCTGTAACGAGTGCTGCTAAAATGGTTGTTACGGTTGTTCCCAGGTTTGCACCCAGGGTGTAGGGATATATCTGTTCTATACTGATTATACCTGCCCCGGCAAGAGGAACTGCAATGGAAGTCACCACAGAACTGGATTGAACAAATGCTGTGAGTCCTAAACCAAGTATCCCTGCTGTAAATGCATTCCTGAAAAGGTATTGGTCAATAAGTGTTTCAAATTTACCGGCCGAGGCCTTTCTGAGTGTTTTGACGAATAAAGTTATAGCGAGGATAATAAGAAAGAAAGCAATTATGGCAGCCAGAGTGTAATTCTCACCTGCTAAGGATATTATCCTGTGGGAGACGGGTTTAATCAGGAATTCAAAAGGAGACTGGAAGGTAACTCCTCCTTTGCCGAGCAGAAAATCTATTAGAAATCCTGATATTCGTTCTATAGGATGAAATAGAACTTCAAGTGGCAACAATACGGCTACCGTGAGGAGGTTGAAGATATCATGAACGATTGCTGCCGGGAATGCCTTAAGAAATTCCCTTTCAACCGAAAAGTGCCCTAATGATGCAATTATATTTGTTATCGTTGTTCCGATATTTGCTCCCATAATTATTGGTATAGCATTGGCTACCGTCAGAGTCCCTCCTGCAACAAAACCCACAGTCAGGGAAGTAGTAACAGAGCTCGACTGGATTATAGTTGTGGAGAATAGCCCGATTAAGAGGCCAATAAATGGATTGTTCGTGGTCTTTATCAAGGCCATGGCAAACCCCGTTCCAAACCCTTTGAGCGAAGCTCCAAAGAGATTCACTCCCAACAGGAATAGATAGAGATAGAGAAGAGCCAGGAAAGTATTTATGAATACCTTAAGGAATTTTGGGTATTTCTCGGATTCCACCCGTTACATCCTTATTTTTGCAATTAAATTCTCCTCGGGCAGGACTCGAACCTGCAACCACCTGATTAACAGTCAGATGCTCTTCCTTTGAGCTACCGAGGAACAATATTATCATAATGAGTTCTTCGGTTTTGTCAAGTTTATTTTAGAACAACGTCTTCTATTTCGTCCAAGTTCTCAAACTCATCCGTCGCTCTTATTATCTCAATTGCGGTTGGACCCCTTCCCGGTCCTATTAGCAGGACCCTTTTCCCTTTTCTGCTCAGAAAATCAATAAGTGGTTCAAAGTCACTGTCCCCTGTAATTATGACGAATTCATCAATTTCAGATGAGAGTGATACGATTTCTAAAGCCATCTCAATATCCATGTTCGCTTTTACGGAACCGTCGGGCCTCTCTTTTGCTTGTTTACTTAGAACCCTATAGCCTATAAGTGAAATAGCGTCTATAAGTTTTAACCTGTTTTCATCCTGTTGTTTAAATGGAATAAATGCGGAGAATTTTATTATCTCCCCATTTTCTTTCTGATATCTTTCGGTTAAGTATTCCTTTAATTTATCATACCTGATTTCAGCACCCTGTTTTTCGAATACCTGTTGTATATTCTGAACATCAATGAATACAGCAACCTTTTTCATAATTCCTCCTTTAATAGTTGAGGTGCGCAGATATTATCGTGAATCTGCGTAACTGTTTATTGTTGTAGAGAAATCCTGTGAGTTAGATCCGCTAATAGTTTAACCTCGATTCATAAAATTCTTTGTGTCAAGGCCAAATTCCTTTCCTGCCGGTTCTCTTTTCTCCTCCATTTTTATCCCCACGTTTTCCAATTCAGATAAGACAGGTCTATAAATATCTGGTGAAGTTGGGATGTATACTCCCCTTTCGTTTATTTTTCCTTCAAGTATCAAATGCACAGCACAGGCAGCAGGAAGACTAACTGTTCTGGCTATTGCGGTGTCATCCCCTATGGTTCCATAATCGATTAGCTTTGAAGTAAAGATTTCTTTCTTTCCGTCTTTTTCGGACACAACCTCATCCCTGAGGATAACCATATCTTTTTCGCCCTCTTTATATGCGAGTTTGTCAATCATTAAGCGAACCAGAACATCTATATTCCCACCAGCGTCTATCGGGATTTTTTCTTCCGAGAATAGCCCCAGCCACTCCATTTTATCAAGCACTTCTTCGGATAGACTATAATCGAGATAATCCACTACTGCCATTTTGGGGTTATCTTTATCGGAGTGCACTAAACCCTTAATGAATTCAGAGTATGTGAGATTTGATAGGTTTTTTTCTTTAGTTTCAAGAAGTCCAAGTTTCGAGATAGCAAACCAGAGATCACACCACTTTGGGTATCTTATCGTTCCCCTGAATATCTCATCTGCCTCTTTTATATTATACCTGGGTAAATATTGGATTGAGTCCCGATTCGGATAGACCTCCATCTTACCAATACCTTCTATATCCATATGGAAATAGTGTCTGAAGAGATTTTCGGAAGTGATTATAATTTCCTCTCCATTTTTCAAGTATTTTGCGTTATTCCTTCCTGCCAGTGCGACCCCTTTAGGACTCCATCCGACCTTGTATCTAAAGGGATTATCACTGTAATCTGGAGCAGGGAGAGACCCACAATAGGAATGAAAGGCAATCACTTTGCCGCCTTCCCTGTGTATATGGTCGATTGTATTCTGAGCCGACATGTGATCAATGCCAGGGTCTAACCCTATCTCATTAAGTAGAAGGACTCCCATGTCTTTAGCCCTATCGTGGAGGTTTTGCATATTATCGCTTACATATGAAGTGGTAACCAGGTGAGTTTTGTATTCGAGGCAAATAGTTGCCACTTTTACATGGTAGGTATAGGGTAGGAGGCTCACCACGCAATCCGAATCAACTACCAACTCGCGAAGGGCATTTTCCTTATCAACGGTCCATTGAAGAGCTTTTCCATTGGGGTATCCTTCTATTAATTTTTCTGCTTTTTTGAGTGTTCTACTTGCCACTATAACTTTAATACCTTTCTCGAGTAAGTATCTAACCATTGGTTTTGCAACCATTCCAGCACCAAGAATAAGAACCTTTTTCATTTAATCCTACCTCCTTATGTATTTTTTAATGTATTTATAACGAGGAGTCAATTTGCCCTTATAAAGAATAACAGCTCTCTTTATAGGATCCGGTAATGTGCATTTATCAAAATCAGTTGGATAAGAAGCATTAATTATCTCGGGGATGAAACGTTTAAGTATGTTGCTGAAGTAATTTGAGGATTCATGAGGAAGCTCGGAGGGTAGTATGTCTACTGCCATAATCACAGGGCCTTTTCCCTCTACTCCAAATTTTATTTCCTCGGTATCTGGATTATAAACGTATACCGGATTTTCCGGTCCTGTGCTTCTGACGGTGCACTCTATCGAACCTTCGATGTCACAACTAATGTCTCCAATGACTCGCAGGCGATAGGTATTCCTTTCCCCTACAGGCTTATTATAGTTCTCTTTCAACCATTTCTTTGTTACGAGTCTTGGATACTTTTCCTCCCAGTAGATCGCATTTATAAGTATAGAAATGTAAGGTAAGTATTCAGGAAAAGCTCCTGTGTAATTTTCAGGATTATCATAATAATCCTGAAGGTTGAATTTTCCGCCATCCTTTCTTCGCATGAGATGCTCTTCTCTAAATACAACCTTATAAAGTGTATGGGGATTATCTTCGAGAGTCTCTAAGTCCTCCGGCTTAATTTCCGTAACAGGAAAGTAATGAAGTAACTCCTGTGCACCTCCCGAAACATGACCATACCCGGCAATCCCTATAACAAAGGGAGTGAGCTCTTCCGGAAAACCATTTTGTATTATTTCTCTTCCTATCTTTGCGCTATCTTTCTCCAAAAGAGATAGCGAATGGTAACTTATAGGGCGTTTTAGATGAAGGAGAGGAGTTAAATAACCTTCCCACTTTAATCGTTTACCCGCTGTGTGGAGCGATTCAATCATTCCCGCAATACCCGCGTGCTTGCCAAAGGCAATCAGGCGATTCTTATTCTCGTCCTTTATGCATTCATAATCGATAAGTGTATCCCCCTTTTCCATCATTCTCTTTAACATAGGCATATTGTATTCCTGACCTTTAATAGTGTGGGAGAAGAAGACGTAGATTTTATCTTCTTCAAAGAAGTCCGGGTGTATTTCTTTTATCCCTAATATTACCGGAGCATCAAGATTTTCTGATACAAGAGCTCCTACCTTATCATATTCTTTATCGGAGAATACTCTGAATTTAGAGGGTTGAATTATTGTTTTAATAGAATGAGTGGAATCTAAATAAAGCACATCCAGAGGAGTAATAGGTGCTCTCCTTTCCCACTCGCTCTTATCCTCGCGCTTGATTCCAAATGTTCTCTCCATGAATATCCATATATCTATCATATTAAAACTATTTGTCAAGGTAGGGAACATACCCTCTTGGAGTGGCTATCCCATATTTTTGAGCTTTGTAATTCCCCCCTTGACAAGTAGTTATTTTGTATTAGTATAATAATACAATATAAAAGGAGGTATTATGTGCATTCTGTTATTGTTGTCTTTAGTTGGGCAGTTTTTGACAATTGAGGTCGCCGGAGAAGATAGAGATAAAGTGACAATAAATGTTCCTAAAGAGCTTGCAGAGCTTGGGTTGGAATATGCAAGGGAGAGTAGTGAGTGTAGTTTTAGGATTAATGATATGGAAATTCCTCCGGATAGCCTGTTAAAATTGTTACAAGATGCAGGTACGAGTGATGAACCTATTCTTGAAATAGAAGAGGATGGAGAGGTTGTTACATTCTGGGTTAACGAAGGGGAAAAGATAGTAAAATCTTCTAAAAAGCCAAGTAAATTGCTCATCGATATAGAGGGGGAAGATAATTCTTTATGTCTTCGGGTACCCTTGTGGCTTGCCAGGACTCTACCTTCCTTTGTAATAGCAACGGGTGAGAATGCTGAGGAAGTAAAGAAGGCAAAGGAGCTCGTTAGGGAGGTTGTTTCCAGGGTAGAAGAACTGGAGGGGGGTTTTACGCTTATCGAGATTAATGATGAGAAGAATAGGGTAAGGATTGCGTTTGAGTAGGTTTTGATTATAATTATTTTATGAAAAGATTTCCCATAGCTTCTGGTTTGTTTATCTTCTTTGTGGGAGTGGGAATTAGTGGGTGCTGGAAGAATGAGAGCGAGTGTCCCGAGGCACGGTTTGTATCCAACAGAGATTATTATCCCGTATTCCACAGACTTGCGTTAAGAGCAGATGATAGAATCCTGGCAGTTATTTATCTTGCAAAGTTCCATAGAGAAGAAGAAACAGAGGTTAATATGATTCTTGAGGACCTAGTTTCCGCTAAAGAAAGAGGGCTTAGTGTCCGTATTCTTCTCGAAAAGAGTTACTGGGATTCCAGTCTTAACAGTTATAATCAAGAATTCATAGACTCCCTTGAGAGCCATGGTATTATTGCTTCTTTTGATGACTTGAATGTTACCACTCATGCAAAATGTGTTGTTTTCGATGGGGAGGTAGCTCTTTTTGGCTCTACGAACTGGACTACTTCTGCCCTTGAACGGAATAATGAGGTAAATATTGAACTCCATGACAAGACGATATGTGGAGAGATAGAGGAATATATTAATACTCTATGGGAGGGTAAGTGATAGAGAGATATAGAATAGAAGAGATACACAAGATCTGGTCGGATGAGAATAAGTATAATAAGTGGTTTGAGGTAGAACTTGCAGTCCTCTCTGCGAGAGAAGAACTAGGTGATATACCCAAAGGTATTACAGAACGCTTAAAGAGAACAGAGTTTACTGTTTCTCGAATAAAGGAGATAGAAAAAGAGACCCATCACGATGTTATTGCATTCTTAGAGGCTGTAGGGGAAAATAGTGGGGATGAGGCGCGTTTTCTTCATCAGGGGCTCACTTCTTCCGATATTGTGGATACAGCTTTTGCTCTCCTTGTTAGTAAGGTATCTCATATTATTGGAGAAGAACTGGAAAGAGCCCTTCAGGTCTTAAAAGAAAAGGCACTACAGTATAAAGGGCTTCCTATGATAGGGAGAACTCATGGGGTTCACGCTGAACCAATATCATTGGGCTTAAAGATACTTTCCTGGTTTTCCGAGATGAAAAGGGCAAAAGACAGGTTCCTGCGAGCGTCAGAGGGAATGAGATATGGTAAACTTTCCGGGGCTGTAGGAAATTTCGCCCATCTGGATCCTAGAATAGAGGAAATAGCTTTGGAGAAACTAAGGTTAAACCCGGAACCAATTTCTACTCAGGTAATCCCCAGGGATAGATATGCAGAATATCAGTTTGCCCTTGCGATGATAGGATCTGCTATTGAACATATATCTATGGAGATAAGGCATTTGCAAAGAACAGAGATAAGGGAACTGGAAGAACCCTTCAGGGAGGGACAGAAGGGTTCCTCTGCGATGCCCCATAAGAGGAATCCCATTATCTGTGAGCGTCTCACAGGGATGAGCAGATTACTTCGTTCCTATCTCATGGTCGCCTTTTCGAATATCCCTCTCTGGAATGAAAGGGATATATCCCATTCATCCGCAGAAAGACTGTATTTCCCGGATGCAACAGAACTCACTCTTTATATGCTACGGAAACTGGTCTTTGTGGTGGAGAATATCAGGGTTTATAAGGAGAATTTAAGAAGGAACTTAGAGTGTACAAATGGACTTATATTCTCTCAGAGGGTTCTCATTGCTCTCCTTGACAAAGGTATGAATCGCAAGGAGGCATATAGAGTTGTTCAGGGATATGCAATGGAAGTCTGGCAAAAGGGAGGGAATTTTAGGGATAAATTAAAGGGGGATAAGAGGTTATCAGATTTCTTGACAGAAGATGAGATAAATTCCCTCTTTAATGTGGAATTTTATCTCGTGAATGAGGATAAGATATTTAGAAGGGTACTTACTTGATTGTATTTACTGATCTCGATAACTGTATACTCGACTCCGGGTACTCAGCTTCAGTGTTGCGTGATTTCATCAGAGGTTTAATAAGTAAAGGGATAGAGCTTTCCGTTATTTCCAGTAAGACCGAAAAAGAGATTCTGTATCATCTGGGGGAGTTAGGTATAAAGGCTTCCTATGGGGCAGAGAACGGTTGCCTTGTTGTGGTTGGTGGAAATAGGTATGAATTGGGGACAAAATCAAAAGTCATTAAAGATGTCCTGCGGGATTCTTTTAAAAAATTCGAGGTTGATATTGAACTCCTTAGCGAGATGTCCGATAAGGAGATAAAAAAAATCACGAATCTTCCCGAACATCTAATACCACTTGCCAGGGAAAGATTTTTCTCAGAGCCCTTCAGGATTGTTTCTGGGGATTCCAGAGGTTTCCTGGAGGGACTGAACTCCCGTGGTTATTCCATTAGATGGGGAGGAAAGTTCTACCAGATTTCAAGGGGGTGTTCGAAGGGAAGGGCTGTGAGGCTAATCCGGGAATACACAAGTGAGTATGCGATTGGTATTGGAGACAGCGAGAACGATTATCCTATGCTTGACGAATGCGATTATCCTATTATACTTAATAGTAATAACGACTCCAGGTATAAGAATTATAAGCAGTATGGTCCTAAGGTATGGGAGAAAGCAGTCAAAAAAGCAATAGAGGAGATAAATGGGTGATTTTTTCCAGAATGGTATTATAACAACCCTGCATAAGTTACCCGGTTATAAACTGGAAGATGTAGAGAATAAAATCCGTTCGATCGTAAAGGAGAGAAAATTTGCGCTCTTACTTCCTTCCCTATTTACTGAAATAGAAGGGGAGGCGGTTCCAGGGATAATAGAGGAATTGAAAGGCGCAGATTATATCCCCGAAGTTGTTGTAAGCCTTGATAGGGCGGATAGGGAACAATTTGAATATGCAAGGGGTTTCTTTTCTGTCCTTCCAGTAAAGACTACTGTGATATGGAATGATTCTCCCGAGATCCAGGATATATATGAAGAATTGAGAGAGGTTGGATTGGATCCAGGATCCCAGGGTAAAGGTAGGGGGGTTTGGACTGCTTTTGGTTACATCCTTTCAAAGGGTGAGTTTTATATGGTTGCCCTTCATGATTGTGATATTCTGACATACACCAGGGATATATTAGCTCGTCTCGTCTATCCAGTGCTTTCAAAACGCCTGCATTATGATTTCGCAAAGGGTTATTATGCTCGGGTAACCGATGTCTTGCATGGGAGGGTGGTGCGTTTATTCTTTACCCCTCTCATAAAGGCATTTAAAAGGATGTTTGGGAACCGTGAATTTTTTGAGTATTTGGATTCTTTCCGTTATCCCCTCTCCGGTGAGGTTGCAATGGTAACCGAGCTTTCGAGACGCATACACCTACCCTCTGACTGGGGTCTGGAAGTAGGTTTACTCCGAGAGGTATATGCCTCTACAAATCTTTCCCACATCTGCCAGGTAGATCTTGTTGATCAGTACGATCATAAACACCAGGAATTCAAGAAGGAAGATATGCATTCAGGGATTATGAGGATGGCAATCGATATAGCGAGGACATTCTTCAGGATACTCTCCCAGGAAGGTATAATCCTGACACCTAATCTTATAAGGACACTTAAACTTACATATTACGATGTAGCAAAGGGGTTTGTAGAGAAATATAAGAACGAAGCAATGATCAACGGTCTTGAATATGACAGTCACAGGGAGACCAGCTCTGTCGAGAAATTTGCATTTGCTCTCGATGTTGCAGCGAATGAATTCAGTGAATATCCTATGGGTTCTCTTTTGATACCCTCGTGGGGGAGGGTAGATTCTGCGATACCCGATTTACTGAACAGCCGTCTACCAGATATAATCGATAGGTTGAATGGGAGGTAGAATGAAGTATTTGACTGCTATTAGAGAAGATTTGAGAAATAGACTGGAAGAAATAGAGAACGTGGATATTTTGGTTGGTATCCCCTCTTACAATGTAGAGAAAACAGTAGGCTTTGTCATAGAGCAGGTAGGCAAGGGCTTAAAGAAGCACTGGGGAGGCTTAAAGACCCTTATACTTATATCCGATGGTGGTTCAGTAGATGATACAAGGGAAGTCGCCAAAGTTACAGAAGTACCTCCCTTTACAGAGAAGGCAGTTTATATATACAGGGGATTACCCGGAAAGGGTACAGCTGTCAGGGCGTTGTTAGAGGCTTCCGAGCATTTGAAAGCAAGGGCTACCATTATGGTAGATTCAGACCTTCACTCCATTGGACCTGATTGGATGTTGAATCTTATATATCCTGTCATTAAAGAAGGTTATGACTACATTGCTCCTTATTATAAGAGATATAAATATGATGCTACCATAACGAACAATATCGCCTATATGTTAATCAGGGCGCTATATGGAAAAAGGATTAGACAACCCATAGGTGGGGATTTTGCTTTCTCCTCCAGGTTGGTAAGATCCCTTTTGGATGATGAACGCTGGGATACTGACGTAGCCCGTTTTGGAATCGATACCTGGATAACGACCACAGCAGTGAAGAACGGATACAAACTTGGGCAGGCAAGGTTAGGAGCAAAATTACATGAAGTAAAGGATCCCTCTATGCACCTGGGGCCAATGTTTCGTCAGGTTGTAATTACTACCTTTGAGCTGATGGAGGATTATGAAAATGTCTGGAAGGAGATTCGTGGGTCAAAACCTGTAGATATACTGGGTAAAGATATTGGCATTGAACCGGAAGAATTCAATATAGACCTTGATTCCCTCTGCGAATCCTTTAAATATGGCTATATTGAATTTAGGCCGTTATGGAAGGAGATACTCAATCCCGAAGATTTCGCATTGCTTGAGAAGATATCTAAAGAGGAGGACTATGCTATTCTAGGCCATGAGAATTGGGTAAGGATAGTGTATGATTTTGCATCCACCTTTCATCAATGGAAGCGTCATCACGCAAAATTAATAAATACAATGTTACCTATTTACAATCTAAGGGTTGCTTCCCTCTATCATGCATCTTTAGATATGGGCAGCGATGAGTTTGAATCTCTCATTGAGGAGGCTGCTGGTACGTTTGAAGAACTAAAAGATTATCTTCTCAAACGATGGGAAGAATAGTCTCCATAGTCCATTATTCCGCTTTACCTGTTATTGGTGGTGTCGAGTTTATAATTTCAAAACACAGAGAACTCTTAGGACTCGATGGTATGGATGTTAGATTAATAGCAGGAGAGGGGGAACCGGATGTTCTTATCCCTGAACTTAAAGCATCCTATTATAAGAAAATCCAGGAAGAAATACTGAAAGGGAGAGAGCCAGATAATTATAAGAGTAGTGTTATTAGTTTAAAGGAAAAACTATGGAAGGTGATATCTCCTTCTGATGTTCTCATCGTCCATAACATCTTTACCATGCATTTTAATCTCGTTGCTACGGCGGCTCTTGCGCTCTTAATAAAAGACATAAGAACTATTGCCTGGGTGCATGATATATCTTATATTGACCCTACATATAATTTACCCTCTCCTTTAATTACCCCACTTAAATATATAACCGAATTGCAGGAAGGCCTGGAATATGTTACTATCACTCAATACAGAAAGGAAAAACTCGTCAATTTTCTCTCCATAGATGAAGACAGGGTTACTGTTATTCCCAACGGGATAGACCCATATATGCCACTCCCTCCTCGGATGAGGAAAGTGGCAAGGGAGTTTGATATATTGTCTTATTATCCTGTGCTTATATATCCTGCAAGGTTAACGAGGAGAAAGAATTTCGAATTTGCTATTGAGATAACAGGAAAATTAGGGGGGAATCCATTATTGGTTTTATCCGCCCCGCCAGATCCTCATAACCCTGCGTTCTCCTCCTATAAAAATGAACTTCTAAAACTTTCTCGAGAAAAAAGGGTATCCCTTTTATTCTTTTCAGACTACTGTCCTATTGAGGAAATATATCCCTTCTATTACCTTGGGGATATTCTCCTCGTTTCCAGTAGGATGGAAGGATTTGGACTGCCAGCAATTGAATCTGCACTCATGCGAATACCTGCCGCACTTTCCAGTATTCCCCCTCTCAGAGAATTAGCCAGTGATTTTCAGAATATCATATTCTTTGATTTAGAAGAGGGCCCAGGCAGAGTTGCAGATAGGATAACTTCTCTGTTAAAAAAATCCCCTGCTTTGGGGGATAGGCATAAAGTAATCGAACGTTATAGTTGGCAGAGGATCTATGAGGAGAAGATAAAAAACCTACTTCAGTTTTCTTAAAACCTCTTTAGATACAGCTTTGAGGGGTTCAAATACACCAATTCCATCCACTGCTACAGCTTCACAGGAGAATAAAACTCTCGGATTCAGGTCTTCTTCTAATTCTGCTATTGATACTATATTGGGAAGATCCCGTTTATTATACTGAATTGACATAGGTATCTCTTCCAGTATTCTACTGTATTCGCTTAGATTCTCCTTTAGATTTTCCAGGGATTCAATATTATCTTCAAAACGTTCTATCTGTGAATCAGCTACAAAGACTATCCCATCCACACCCTTCAATATAAGCTTCCGGGAGGCATTATAATATACCTGTCCGGGGACCGTGTAGAGATGGAAGTGGACATAAAACCCTTTAACCCTGCCAAGGTTTACCGGAAGGAAGTCAAAGAAGAGGGTCCTGTCAAGTTCGGTGTCCAGACTCATCAATTTGCCTCTGCTCCCAGGATTTACCTTTGAATAGATATACTTGATATTGGTGGTTTTCCCCCCGAGTCCAGGTCCATAATATACAATTTTACAGTTTATCTCTTTAGACGAGTAATTAATCAGGGACATATTCTCTCCATATCGTTATTCAAAAAGACTATCCAGTTCTGATTCTGCTTCCTTTATAAAATCCTGGTCTACTGTTCCCACATACTCGCTTTCAAGTTGCGTAAATATATTCTCGAAAAATCTCTCAAGGTCTGCTGATGCTTTCTTGACTTTAATCCTGATCAATCCAAGTGTGGTTTCCCGGGGGAAAATGACGGCTAATATCACCTGATTGGCTATCAAGGAGACATAAATACTTCTTGCTTTACCCTGGTGAAATAGAGTGGAAAAATCATGTTCTCCAATAAGATCTGCAAGGTTTGAAGTGGCTGCAAAATCAGCTGCTGAAAGGGTGGCAAAGGAAGGTATATCAAGAGAAGAGGTGTCTCCTGCTGATGTTATAAGTTGTCCTGCCTTATCGATAAGCAAAACGTATGAAGCCTTTGTTTCTCTGCATAGTTTCTCTAAATTTTCCTTTATCTTTTGATATTCCCTTTCAAAGGAATTTACATTATCTGTTTCCAACTACAAACCTGCCTGTTCTAAATTATGGGATTTTCCCATAATTTATCCCTTAATCCCTGGATTTTACCTCTTATTCCCACATCAAAAAAATTCGCACCTCTTATATATAATATATTACAAACAGTCATTATCTTAGTAAAATGCTTTCTTATAAAGTCCCCCTTATTTTTTCATACTATACAGTATTTTTCTTATGTCAAGGGCATTTTTTGGGACAGTAGGAAAATATTTTTACGGTTTTCGCGCTTTTTTAATGAGTACCTAAAACCCTTTATCAAAATAATCCCTTTCTTTTTTCTTTTTCATCAGGTGAGGTTAGTTTGAAATGTTCATAGGCCAGAGCAGTAGCTTTTCTTCCCTGGGGTGTCCTTTTGATGAGTCCGGAGAGGATAAGATATGGCTCAAAGACCTCTTCGATGGTTTCCGAGTTCTCTCCAACTGCTGTAGAGAGGGTTTTTAATCCCACGGGGCCTCCATTGAATTTTTCAATGAGGTTATGTAGGATTTCCTTATCCATTAAATCCAGTCCCATTTTATCAACTCCTAATTGCTGCAGTCCATAGCGTGTAATTTCAATATCTATTTCCCCTTTTCCTTTTATCTCTGCAAAATCCCTGAGACGGCGGATTAGACGGTTGGATATCCTTGGTGTCCCACGGGCCCTTTTTGCTATTTCAAGAGCTGCTTCTTCTGTTATCTCAATATTAAGAATCGAAGAGGAACGCTCTATTATAAGTTTTAGGGCTTTGGGTTCATAGTAAGACAGACGTGGTATATATCCGAATCTTGATCGGAGGGCTGGACTCAACAGTCCTGATCGAGTGGTAGCCCCTATCATGGTGAAAGGCTGGAGATTAACCTTTATTGATCTTGCGTTGGGTCCCGAATCGATCATAATATCAATCCTGTAGTCTTCCATTCCCTGATAAAGGTATTCTTCCACATCCTTATTTATTCGGTGTATTTCATCTATGAATAGGACATCAGAGTGTTTCAGCTTTGTGAGGATACCCGCAAGGTCTCTGGGCTTCTGGAGAACAGGGCCGGATACTGATGTTATATCAACGTCCATCTCTATTGCTATGATGTGGGCGAGCGTCGTCTTCCCGAGCCCTGGAGGTCCATAAAGGAGGATATGGTCCAGGGGTTCTTTTCTCTTCTTTGCCGCAGATGTAAAGACTAAAAGATTATCTTTTATTTTTTCCTGATTGACAAATTCTCTGAATGTTTTAGGACGCAGGTTTCTTTCATACTTGTCTTCAGAAGGACTGCGCGCAGGAGATGTTATTCTCACGATCCTTTTAATACCCTCTCCACGATTTCTTCCGGTGTGAGAATCGCTGAACCTTTTAGTACTTTTTCTATAGAACGATCTGCTTCCTCTGCCAAAAACCCCAGGTGCATTAAAGCCTTTCTTGCTTCTTGTGGGGCTTTTTGTGTAGTTAGTTTTAATCTGTCTTTTAATTCCAGTATTATCCTTTTTGCAGTTTTACTGCCTATGCCTTTGACTCTGGATATTGGTTCGGGATCATTGTTTTCGAGCGCTTTCTTAATCCCTTCAATGCCTAAACCCGATATTATACAGAACGCTGTTTTTGGCCCCACATTTGGAACTTTGATTATTGTTTTAAAAAGGTCTCTTCCTTTCCTCTCTTTAAATCCATACAATTCTATACCATTTTGTGTGATAGAAAGATGGGTGTGTAAGGAAATTTCATCCCCTGTTTTACAGGAGAGATTCTTAAGTGGAGTATTAACCTCTAATCCAAAGCCATTGACATCAATTGTCATCCTTTCTTCGCCTATCGAGAGTATTTGTCCTCTAATGGATTCCAGCATATCTATCTCTTTTGTTTAAATAGCAGATTATACTCCCAAAGGCATCGGATACGTCCAGTGGCATCTCCTCGGTGATTTTAAGAATTTTCTCTACCATATATCTGACCTGTGTCTTTGAGGATGCACCCGATCCTGTTACCGATTGTTTGATTTCACGTGGCGCGAATTCAACCACTGTAATGCCTTTTATCTCTGCAAGAAGTAAATACGCTCCTCTTAATTCTCCTAATTTTATCAGAGTTTGGGAGTTTGGCCCCCTAAAGGTTGTTTCAATTATGATGAGTTCCGGTTTTGCCTCATCAATAATTCGTGAAAGTGATTTATAGTATTCACAGATCCTTTTTCCTCCCCTACTCTTTGTATGTTTTATAATTTCCCATCCCAGTACTTTCAACTCACCGTCCGTCTCCAGCAATGCGGTGCCAGTTGCGCTGAGGCCAGGATCAATCCCTAATATTCTCAATTTAAGATTCTACCTCTTCTATTATTGAGTCTGGGATATTAAAATTGGAGTAGACTTTTTGAGTGTCTTCGAGATCTTCAAGAAGGGATAGGAGCTTTAAGAGTTTCAGTGCCTCCTTCCCTTCCAAATTTTTCTCTGTGGTAGGCACATAAGCAAGTTCATATTCTTCTATTGGTATATTTTTCTCTGATAGGGAATTGATCACTCTGTGCAGATCAGGGGGCTCAGTTAGGATTTCATATAAATCTTCCTCTTCGGTTATATCCTCTGCACCACCTTCTATTGCTGCATCATAGATAATCATTTCAGGGATTTCTCCCTTTAGAACGATGATCACTCCCATCTTCTTAAAGAGATATGAAACGCATCCTTCTGACCCCAATTTTCCACCGTGTGATTCTAAGATATGTCTAATCTGTGCAGTTGTTCTATTCTTGTTGTCAGTGACACACTCGATAAACAGAGCTGCTCCCCCGGGTCCATATCCCTCATATGTTGTTTCAACAAATTCCATTCCAGGTAGCTCCCCACTCCCTTTCAGGATTGCTCTTTCGATATTGTCCTTTGGCATATTATTGGCTCTTGCCTCATCGATAACATGTTTTAGTTCCGGGTTTTTCTCCGGATCCTTGCCTTTCCTTGCAGCAACAGCAATCTTTCGAGAGAGTTTAGAGAATACTTTTCCTCTTTTTTTATCCTCTTTTTCCTTGTCTCTCCTTATTCGATGCCATTTAGAATGTCCGGACATAATTATGTTTCCTCTTTATTATAGGCCTCATAAGTATAAAGGTAATTAGGGTTATATAAACATCTATGATTACTAAAAACAGATGTCACATTTTGGTAACAATAACTCTTCGAAATAGAGTTAGATTTTTGAAAATCAATGTCAGAGGACTTGCTGCTCCGATGCGCGTCTCGGAGGGCGAGCGGGCATGGTTCGTGAGATTTTAATCTCACGAGAGCGAACCCGAGAGCCGAGCGGCAATTTCCTCGCTGGGGAAATTGACCGCGTCTTTTCGTGTGGCAAGTCCGAATGACAGATGATAATGTGGCACTTTTCGTAGTAATTAAATGTGACATATTGTCTTGTAATAACAGTTTATACCAACACTCCTATTCGCCTACCTTATTCATCAGGATATTCCATTCCTTTTCCACATTTTCCTGTATCAGAGAGACATCGTCTTCTGTAAGGTGTCTAAAACGCCCCTGAAGTTTGAGATATTCAATCACAGGTTTTGGCTTCCGTATCTTCTTTGTAATTCTCCAGTCCAATCCATTCTCAATCTCAAGTAAGTTAAATACCTTTGTCTCGACGGCAAGTCTTGCAAGCTTTATTGTATTCTTTGGATCTGCTTTCCAACCCGGAGGGCAGGGCGAAAAGATAAGTAAGAAACGCGTCCCTTTGATGTTCTTTGCTTTTTCAAGTTTTGCCGTCAGATCCTCAGGGTATGCAACAGAAGCGGTTGCAATATAAGGTATCCTGTGAGCAGCCATAATGGAGATCAAATCCTTTTTTGGCCTATCCTTTGGATGTGCAACAGGTGTCGTTGTCGTCCATGCCTTCAAGGGGGTTGAGCCACTTCTCTGCACGCCTGTATTCATATAGGCTTCATTGTCATAACAGATATAAAAAATATCATCGTTCCTCTCGGCAGCACCTGAGAGGGCCTGGATACCTATATCGTAGGTTCCTCCATCTCCAGCCCACGCAACGACATTCACATCCTTACCCTGAATCTCAAAGCCTGCTTTAATTCCTGATGCAGTAGATGCAGCAGCCTCAAATGCAGTATGGAATACAGGGATATTGACAGCAGAATGGGGGAATGGGCCATCTATTACCGACCAACAGCAGGCTGGAACGCTCAATACCGTATTCCTCCCCAGTGTCTTTAAGGTATATCTCATAGCGAGTGCGCCACCACAGCCCTGACAGGCAAGGTGACCATGACCCATTACCTCTTCTTCTGGTATGGTTAATTTCATAGTCTTACCCCCTTCCAGATAATATCTGATTTCGGCTCATCCATTCTCATTATATCTTCGTATATATCTATTATATCCTTTTTCGTAACATCTCTGCCACCTATTCCGGCAATTACTCCGAATATTGGAGGTGGGTTCTTTTCATTATATACGGCCGCCTTTACCTCCTGATAAAAGATGCCCGAAGCACCAAAGGATATGTTCCTATCTACTACCACTGCTCTATCCACTGACGAAAGGATTGACCTGATTTGAGCTGATGGGAATGGTCTGAAGACCCTTATTCTGAGCAGTCCTACCTTTTCCCCTTTTTCACGTAGAGCATCCACTGCAGTCCGTGCTGTTGAAGCCAATGTAGCACTGGATATGATCAAATTCTTTGCATCTTCAACCTTATAGGTCTCTATCAATCCATATTTACGACCGAATAACTCTCCAAATTCACGACCCACTTCATCCCATTTCGGCAATGAATCCTCTATAGCCTTTTGAATCTGATAACGCAGTTCAAAATATCCATCGGGTCCTGTAAGTCCTCCAAAAGCATGAGGGTTTGCAGGGTCAATCCTGTACTCAGGCTCATAAGGAGGAAGGAATTCATCAACCTTTCCCTGTTCAGGCAACTCAACAGCCTCTGATGTATGCGACAGGACAAATGCTGCAAGGATTACCATAGCAGGGATTTGAACTGCTTCTGCTACCTTATATGCCTGTATAACAGAGTCAAGAACCTCCTGGCTATTCTGTGCATAGAGCTGCATCCAACCAGTATCTCGTTGAGCCAGGGAATCAGTTTGTTCTGTCCATATCGTCCAGGGAGGAGCCATAGCTCTATTTATATTCCCCATAACTATTGGAGTTCTTGCACCAACAGCCCAGTGCAAAACCTCATGCATAAGGGCAAGACCCTGAGCAGAAGTGGCGGTAAAGACCCTGGCTCCGGTGGCTGATGCCCCTATAGAGGCAGTCATTGCTGAATGTTCGGACTCCACCTTAATAAACTTGGCATCCATTTCTCCATTAGCGCACATCTCGCTTAAGAGTTCCACAACCTCTGTCTGAGGGGTAATCGGATAAGCGGGTATCACCTGAGCCCTCGAAATCTTTGCCCCATAGGAAAGTGCATGGTTGCCAATCATTACCTTTCTCATTCTCCCTCCTCTTCCGTATAAATTGCACCTTCAACAGGACATTCAACCCAGCATATACCACATCCCTTGCAGTATTCATAGTCTATTACAGGTTTGTATTTCTCTTTTCCATCTTCTTCATATTTCTCTGCATCTATAGCAGGTTCAGGACAGAATTTCCAGCAGGTCATACAACCGGTGCATTTTTCGTAGTCGATTACCGGTCGAACATTCCTCCAACTCCCTGTCTTGTTATAATCCATCGTGTACAGGGAAACAGCAAGTGGAGGAGTATCTTTTACCTTATCGAATACAATCTGTTTTTCGGTTTTCTCTGGCACTACTCACCTCCTTTTGTCAATTCGAAAGCCTCCATCGTTGCAGCAACATTCTCATCTTCTTTTATCGGCACTAAATCCTTGACGGTTTCTGTGAGTGTTTCAAGTTTGAACAGTCCGAGTATCTTGGCCACACCACCAAGGATTGCTGTATTAACAATAGGAGAAGCTTGAGAGCCAAGACGGTGTTTCAATGCTATCTTTGTAGCTGGAACTGTAGCAATTCTATAGTTGCCGTCGAATTTCATCTCCTCAGGGTTTTTATTGCTATTCACAATAATCCATCCGCCCTCCTTCAATCCGTAGGTTAGGTCTATAACTCCGATTAGTGCCGGTTCAAGTATTACCAGGTGGTCTGGTTCATATATCTTGGACTTTATATAGATGACATCATCGTCGATTCGCAAGAATGCCTTGACCGGAGCACCGCGCCTTTCTACGCCGTATTCAGGAAAAGCCTGAACAAATTTTCCCTCCCTTGCTGCGGCATCCGCGAGGATTTTTGCAGCAATCACTGTTCCCTGTCCACCTCTACCATGTAATCTAATCTCTACCATTTACCCTCCTTCGTTACCATTTTAGGACTGCACCACCCCAGGTGAATCCTCCGCCAAACACCGTAAGAAGTAATATATCTCCTCTATTTAATCTTCCTTCTCTTACTGCTTCATCTAAAGAAATAGGTACAGTTGCTGCTGAGATATTTGCAATGTGATCTATTGTTACAGAGGTCTTTTCCATTGGAATGCCTGCTCTCTTTATTGTTGCTTCTATGATTCTAATATTAGCCTGATGTGGTATATAGAGGTCCACATCATCTCCGGTTAGATTTGCTCGCCTCAGCGCTTCCATTGCCGATTCCTTCATCTTTGAAACAGCGTATTTGTAAACATCATTCCCTGCCATCGATACCGTATGAAGATTTTCATCGACTGTTTTATGAGATGCGGGCATCCTTGAACCCCCTGCTGGCTGAATCAGGAGATCTCCAAGGCGACCATCAGCACCCCAGTAACTTGAAAGTATTGCTGAGTCACCATCCGATTTTTCGACTACTGTGCAGCCTGCACCATCTCCAAAGAGAACACAGGTTGAACGGTCATCCCAGTTTGTTATTTTTGTTAAGGTCTCCGCTCCACAGAGAAGGATCCTGTCGACCAATCCTCCTTCTATCATACCAGCACTCACAATCAGTCCATATAGATAGCCAGAACAGGCTGCCCCTATGTCAAAGGCTGGTATTTCAGTATCTATCCCTAAGTGTTTCTGTACCCAGCAGGCTGTCGCAGGAAAAGCGTTATCAGGGGTAATAGTAGCAACCATAATGAGGTCGATATCCTTTGGTGTAATACCTGCCATATCTATTGCCTTCTCCGCTGCTTTTGCAACTATATCTGATGTGGCTTCATCATCCGCTGCAATATGCCGTTCCCTTATTCCAGTCCTTGTCCTTATCCATTCATCTGAGGTGTCCATCGTCTTCTCAAGGTCGAAATTGGTCAATACCTTTTTTGGAAGATAGGAACCGGTTCCTGTTATCTTGACCTTAAACATTCTTGCTTCCCATAAGGGATGCCATTGCTATGGAATAGAATTTAGAATCCTCTGAGTCTGCTCTTGATGTAAGTATGCAGGGAGCGCTCGCACCAACTACCATTGCTGCAAGTGAACCTCCCGCGAGTTTGGTTATCACCTTAAAAAAAATATTCCCTGACTCTATATTTGGGAATATCAGGATATCGGCCTCACCATTTATTGGTGACTCAAATTTCTTAATCTCACATGCTTCTTTATTTATTGCAATATCAAGGGCAAGTGGTCCATCAACAATAGCCCCCTTTACCTGCCCTCTCGCTGCCATCTTTGCTATGGTCGCTGCGTCAAGTGTTGCAGGCATCTTATCCGATACCTTCTCTGTAGCAGCGATTATTGCGGCTTTTGGATTTTTAATACCAAAGGAATGGGCTACCTCAATAGTGTATTTTAACATCTCTACCTTCTGGGATAAATCCGGTGAAGGTAGCACAGCCACATCCGAGACAAATATTAGTTTTGGATAAGTGGAGACCTCCATTACAGCAACATGGCTCAATATGTTTCCTTTTGGTAGCAGGCCATCTTTTTTATCAAGTATAAGTTTCATATATACATCAGAGGGCATAAGCCCCTTCATCAGAACATCTGCCTCTCCTGATCCTACCATATCCCTGGCAATTCGTCCTGCTTCTTTTGTATCGCGGTTGTCAATAATTTTAAATACAGAAGTATCCATATTATACTCGGAACCAAGACTTAAGACCCGGTCTTTATCTCCAATTATTATCACGTCTACGAGATTCTCTGTTGCAGCCTTGTAGGTTGCCTGTATTGTATGAGGATCATGTCCATTTGCCACAGCGAGTTTTCGGGAGGGCTTATTCTTTACTGTCTCGACAAGTTCACTCAGCTTTCTTATAGGTCCCATGCTCGTACCTCCTAATATTCCTTTACTTTTTCTTCACTTTTGAGTACCCGAAGGGCACCAAGAGCCAGTGCCTTCATTTCGTCTTCACCTGGAGAAATATACACAGGGGCGATAAATTCTACTCTTTTTTTAACCCCATCTGTGAATTTTTCATCCCTGGCAAGACCTCCGGTCAGGACAATCGCATCTACCTTACCATAGAATACAGGAGCTAATTTTCCTATCTCCTTTGATACCTGGTAGATGAGCGCGTTGAATATCTCTTTCGCTTTTTTATCTCCTTCCTTAATTCTTTTTTCTACCTCTCTCATATCATTGGTTCCCAGATAGGCTACCACTCCTGCATCGCCGGTTATTTTCTTTTTTATCTCCTCCGGACTAAAATTGTTGGATAAGAAATAATTTATAGTATCCCAGACGGGTAATCCTCCTGCTCTCTCTGGAGCAAAGGGGCCATCTCCGTTTAATGCGTTGTTGATATCCACGACCCTGCCCTTCTTATGAGCTCCTATGGAGATACCTCCTCCAAGATGGGCTATAATAAGATTTAAATCGGTATAATCTTTACCTATTTCCTTTGCTATGTCTCTTGCTTGAGTTTTATGATTTAAGGCATGGAATATACTTCTCCTCTTTATCTCTGGTCTACCTGTTATCTTTGCTACAGGATCCATTTCATCAACAGTCACAGGGTCTACAATAAAGGCGGGGATAGAGGCTCTCTTTGCAAGTTCTGATGCGAGTATTCCTCCTAAGTTCGAGGCATGCTCCCCTTGATACCCCTTATGGAGGTCTCTAAGCATCCTTTCATTTACACTGTATGTTCCACTTTCGATAGGTCGGAGGAGCCCTCCTCTTCCAACAATTACATCAAAGTCCTCAATTTTTTTGTTTTTTTCTTTGAGTGCATTGAGTATTGCATCCCTGCGAAAGCCCAATTGATCATTGATTTGTTTAAAGGATTGGATCTCTTCTTTTGGGTGTAAAATATTTTTGGTAAAAATTTTTTTATCGTCCTCAAACCACCCAACTTTAGTTGAAGTTGAGCCCGGATTTATAACAAAAATCTCATACATATACCCTCCTTTCTCTCCACTATATTATCCTGGGCGCAAGAAAAGTCAATACTAAAACCCGAAGGAAAGAAGTCAGAATAGCCTTGTCTTTTCCCCCTTTTTTCCTATTATCTCATTATATAAAAATAAAGGAGAAGGAATTTTGTATGACTGGCCTTGATGAAAGAATGAAAAAGGGACTAAAAATATTTGCTGCTCTCGTCGTTGTTACAATGGTAGTACTTTTGGTACTAACTGCCAGCAAAGAAACTGCTTTTGCCCTTCGCAAGATGAGCCCGATATATCTTATCCTTTCCCTGGGACTCTGGGGTGTTTATCTCTTATTGGATGCCTTCAGGATTTCTCTCTTAACCCATGGGGTAACAGGCAAATGGGGAAGTATGAAGGCTGGGATTGAGATACTTCTAACCGGTGCTTTCCTGGCTGCGGTAACACCCTTTCAGACAGGTGGACTACCCGTACAGTTATATATTTTGAAAAGAGAGGGAATACCCTGGGGCAAGGGGACTCTCATTATCTTCCTCAGGGGTATTTTCTTTGCAGTTATGATGGTGACCCTCCTGCCCTTTCTTCTCCCGATACTAAATAGGCAAACCAATGTCACTTCTATCCGGATGCTTTTT
>DAOVFB010000144.1 GCA_030668705.1 Candidatus Stahliibacteriota bacterium | reverse complement strand
CGGCACTTGTGTCCCGAATTATTATTGGTGTGCCCTCCCGTGCGCATCTTCCTGTTATACCTTCAGAAAGTGGGATGGTATCGACTACTTCATTTTCCTCATTGGTAGTATAGATTAGATGGAGTTCCTCCTTTTCGTGATTAATCCTGAACAAATTAAGTGCTGTCCAGTCCACATATTGATTTGAATATGATACAACTACTTTGATGGTCTCTTCAAGGGACCTTTTCGTGACCTTGGACTGGAGTTTGATGAGGTCTTTGTATATGTTACCTTCTATTGCATCAAAAGAGATTATTCGGATGAACCAGCGTAGGATTAGAAACCCGACTGCAGAGAGTAAGATTTTTGGCAGGGTAGGTTCCGCTATCACAAAATAGGCACCCACTGCAGTAACTGCTGTAAGAATATAGAAAAACACTTCCCATGAATGGATATAAAAGATTTCCCCTCTCTTACTTTTTCTTGATATAAATTCAGGAAGGTAGAAGAAAATCCCATTTTGTAGGACATAATGTAGCGGGAAGAAAAGAAATAATCTTGGCCAATTGTCAGTTGCGCCACTACCAACGATACTACCTGCAATGAGGATGGATAAAGCAAAGGCAGATCCATTAATCATTGCCTGGAATATTCCTTTCTTGAATATTGTATCAGATATAAATACGAAAATGAATGTCCAGAAAGCTGCAGTTACGGGACCATATAGTAAGTATAGGAGGATAGAGATAGAGTTTGTTAGAGAGAGATACGCATATTTTCTTAGGGGGACAGGTCGAAAACGGAATAAAAGCACCGCAAAGAAAAAGATATATAGAGTATATGAAAGAATAATCCCTCTAAGCGATGTAAATATGATAAGAAAGATAAAGTATAATAAAATCTGAATGAATCCTATCTTTCTCTTAATATCCCATGATTTATAGTTCAATATATCCATTTTATATTTTCACTTATATATATTTTAATATGAAGTTTAATGGAATTTACGCCAAAAGTCAAGCGTTAACGTCAAATGGTGGTTGCATTTATATTGAACTCGTTATTAGGAAAAGGTTTGTTCTTTGGATTATAAGAATTTTTCTTTTCCTAACCCGCTCGCCCTCCGAGACGCGCATCGACACGGTAAGTCCTCATGCATTGATTACTTAAATTTAATGTTATTTCTATGAGATATTAATCCCAAAATGTGACATCTATTTTTGGGAATAAAGTAGGACATTTATTTTTGGTAATGATATGGAAAATATTTAACATTGACATATATCCATCTCTATATAAGCTGTTATTTAAAGTGAAATATTTATAATAACTTCAAAATTAAAGGGAGGGATTATGAATCAGAAACGTATTTCTAATCTTTTTATTGTGATTAGTGCATTAGTGTTTCTTTTGTTTGTTTTTGTTTTATGGGTTGGAGAAGGGGGTGTAGAGAAGGCTATAAGTTTTGGAAAAGTATTCTTGCTCCCTCGTGTTTTACTTGGTGTTTTCCTTTCTTTTCTTGGAATATCTCTACTTATGAGGGCAAAATTAAATAGAAAACTGAGGTTTTATTTTTTGATCTTGATATTTATTTTGTTTGGAATATTGCCGGCTTTCCCTTTAGGAAGGCTTGCAACTGGTCTGGCATTACATCCCAGCCCTGTCTGTACCGTGATCAGGCCTTTTCAATTTATAAAGTTTGGTAGGGGGGTGCCGGTTATTTTTCCAGCAATAATATTGTTTATAGGTGTATTATCGCTGATTGGCAATAAAATCTTTTGTGGATGGGTATGTCCAATAGGAGCCATTCAGGAGGCAGTACACCGAATACCTTTACCCTCGGGACTCAAGAAGAAGATTCCTTTTGGAATAACTAACAGGATCAGGGTTCTCGTTTTTATGGTCTTTTTGATTATAGTCTTTACGCTTGGAAAAGCCATATATGATTACTTTAATCCCTTTGAATTTCTTCACTGGGAGTTTGGATTTCTCGCCACAGCTATCTTTGGACTGGTTATAATCGCTTCGATGTTCATATATAGACCCTATTGTTATTTCTTATGCCCACTTGGATTACTTACCTGGATACTTGAACGAATATCCCTGCTTAAAGTTAGACTTGATAAGGAGAAATGCACTAACTGTATGGTTTGTGTCTCTGATAGTCCTTGTCCGACTGTGCCTGCAATCCTTGAAGAAAAGAAATCAAGACCAGATTGCCACGCCTGTGGAAGGTGTATAGAGGTTTGCCCTGAAGATGCCTTGAGATTTGGGATGTGATTCTAGGCTTCCCGTTTTTTCTCGCAAAGGCGCAAAAACGCAAAAAGAATTTCGTTTTGTAGAGGCGAGTCGCCCATCATGAAAGGGCGAGCCGACGGTTCGCCCCTACAAATTCTTCTTCTCCTTTCTTTCTCTGAAAACACAAATAGTAAAGATTGAGGGTTCGAGGGTAATTTGGGGTTTAGGATTTAGGATTTAGGATTTAGGATTTAGAAATCAGAATTAATAAAACTTCCTTCTGTGTTCATCTGCGTTCTTCCGCGGCATTGTTAGGTGTTTGGTCTTAGGTTTTGGGTCTTAGTTTTTTTACCAACTTAACAACTTAACTACTCAACCATTTAACTACATTAATCTGCGGTTTCCTTTGACATTGGACATACAACTCTGTGGCTATTTTAGGTCTTAGGTTTTGGGTGTTAGGGATTGTGGTTGTTTTTATAATTTACTTAATAAACCAATTAACTAATAACTAATTAACTTTTATTTGCTTTGCAAATAAAATTGCCGGAGGAGGGATTTGAACCCACAAGTCCTATAAGGACAGCGGATTTTGAATCCGCCGCGTCTGCCAATTCCGCCACTCCGGCTTTCTATGCTCTATGAAATTATATATAGTAGGGAAGAGAAGTCAAGAGATTGAAAGCTAACAGTCTTTAACTATTTAAGAAGGGTTCAAGTGTCAAGTATTGTAGGAGCGGTTTCCGAACTGCTATAATCGCGACAGGGATGTCGCTCCCACAATTTCCAGGCTATCAGCAAAATAGCTATAAGTATATAAGTTGGTCGGTTGGTATGTTAGGATTATCGTGGTATGTGATAAGTGAACATCATCGTGGTAGGTGATATGTGGTATGTGGTATGGGACGAGGATTTAGGATATAGGGGTTAGGATTTAGGTTCATGGTTCTAAGTTCTTAGTTCCGAGTTTATTTTAATCAGTTGATATCTGTGTAAATCTGTGCCTGATTTTAAATTTCTCGCCAAGCCCGCAAAGGGAGCAAAGCTTGCAAAGAAAGAATTTGGTTTATAAAAGAGGAGATTTCTCGCCAAGCTCGCAAAGACTGACAGCTGTTGGATGAATGCGGAATAATCCGTTGGTGGGTTAGTTGGGGGTAAGGATTAGATGTCAATAAGTTAAGAGAAGCAGGGATTAAGGGGTATGTGGTAAGGGACTCTTGACACTTGACTAATCTTCACATATCACATACCACATATCACATACCACTCTACGAACTCAACTACTCAACAACTCAACTAATTAACTTTTTTACTCTGCGTGTATCTGCGGCATTATTAGGTCTTAGGGTTTAGGGTTTAGGATTTAGTTTTTAATCAGTTGATAGCAGTGAAAATCAGTGTCTATGTCTATTTTTTGGGTGGTGTGTGTTTTTTATCTGCGGTTAGATTTCGGTGGAGGTTGGGGGTTTTTATTCAGTTGATATCAGTGAAAATCAGTGTCTAAAATTTAGTTCTGGGTTCAGTGTTCTTAGTTTATATTAATCAGTTCAAATCTGTGTAAATCTGTGTCTATTCCGTGGGTGTTGTGTGTGTTTTTATTAAAAATTAACCGTGAGTT
>DAOVFB010000139.1 GCA_030668705.1 Candidatus Stahliibacteriota bacterium | reverse complement strand
TAACTTATAGAGAGATCGTAGAGAATCCAATATTTCAATCCCTTAAATACTCGTCACTCGGAAAACTGTATAAAAGGGCATTGGAAAAAAGGAAAGAGAGAACAGGTTAAAAATGTCAAAATGTCAAGCACCGACCCTATTATATTACCTTTTAAAAATTTGACAAAACAGAAAAATTGCATTATAAAAGAATAATGAGCAGGAATAAGAAATATAGATTTCATGTAGTTCCACATACCCATTGGGATAGAGAGTGGTATAAGACCAATGAGGAATTCAAATTTCAACTAAGCGAGTTCTTTGAGCATCTATTGAGGATTATGAGCAGGGATTCAAAATATAAGTATTTCACGCTAGACGGTCAAACCTCAATGATAGAAGACTACCTTGAGATACATCCTGAGAAAAGAGGAAAGATAGAAGAAAGGGGAAGAGAAGGAAGAATACTGATTGGACCATGGTACACACAAATGGACGAGTTCCTGGTAAGTGGTGAGGCTATAATACGCAATCTAATCTTGGGTCATCGGATGGCCGAAGAGTTTGGCGAACCAATGAAAATAGGGTATCTACTAGACCAGTTTGGGCATATCTCACAGATGCCTCAAATACTCAGAGGTTTTAATATCAAATATGCGGTGGTATGGCGGGGCGTGGAAAAGAATAGCGAGAGAGCAAAGACTGAATCTATATGGGAAGCACCAGATGGATCTTCGGTGATGGTTGAATATCTTCCGCAGGGCTATTCCAATGCACTGGAAATTCCTTCACAGTTAGAGGATGCGAAAAAGAAGTTAGAAAAGATTAAAAAAGAATTGCTGCCATTCGCAACAACCTCCTGCCTCCTTATGATGAATGGTATAGACCATGCTTATCCACAGGAAAATCTTACACAAATTATAGAAGCAACCAATAAAGTGCTAAAAGATGGGGAGTTAATACACAGCAATCTTTTGAAGTTCTTTAAGGAGATCGAAGAGAGCAACCCCTCCCTATCCAGAGTTAAAGGTGAATTTAGAGCACCAGGTTTCCTTTTATATGGTACGCTTTCATCCAGAATGTATCTAAAGCAGGAGAACTTTGAATGTCAAAATCTACTTGAGAGATACGCTGAGCCTCTATCTGCAATTGCATGGATCTATAAAATGGAATATCCACGAGATAAATTATGGAGGGCATGGAGATATTTAATGAGAAATCATGCACATGATTCTATCTGTGGATGCTCTACTGACGAGGTACATAGGGATATGCTATATAGATTTTCTCAAGTCAGGTATATTGGTAGGAATATTATATCATCAGCAGTAGAGTGTATTGGCAGACAAGTGAAGGCTGAAGGTGATGAGGGACAACACTACATTATCGTCTTTAACCCGTTGAGTTATGACAGGGATGAACTGATAGAGGTAAATTTGGACACAACCAAGGATGATGGGTTTTTCATAGTTGACTATAATGGCAAGGTGGTACCGCATATAGTTCTGGATAGAGATGAGAAAGACAGTGCCATAGTTGACTCGAGGAATATTAGACGGTTTAGCAGGATTAAAGAGATTAAAATAAGGGCTTTTGTGAAAGATATACCTGCCCTGGGATATAAAACTCTACGAATAATGCATGGACGAAGGCACAGCAATGATGAGGATTCTTTCCGGATGAATAGAATGAGCATGGAAAATAAGAGGTTGAAAGTTGAAATTAATCCTGATGGAAGTCTAAAAATATCAGAAAAGAGCACAGGAGAGATTTGGAATAGGCTGAATGTATTCGAAGATGGGGCAGATGTAGGGGACGAATACAATTACTCTCCTCCATCTATAGATAGGATTGTTACTTCACATGGTGAAAGAGCAGATGTTTCTGTAGTGGAGAAAACAACAGAGTGGGGTCGGTTCAAGGTCAAACTGAACCTGAACCTTCCAAGAAAGATAAAGAGTAATCGGAAAGAGCGGATGAATGCGCTTGCCGATTGTCCAATAACATCGTACATAACACTCCATTCTACCTCTAAAAGGATAGATATTACCACTGTGATAGAAAATCGGTGTATGGACCATCGTCTCAGAGTTCTTTTTCCATCAGGTGCGCGGGATTGCATATACTCGCTTGCTGAGGGGCAATTCGATATAATAAGAAGACAAATAAAATCTGTTAAGCCAACCCCAGGAAATTGTATAATGGAAGTTCCGCCCCTAACGCATCCTACTCAGGGGATTATAATCGTGAAGGGAAAAACAAGAGGATTGGCAATTGCTACCAGAGGACTGACTGAGTATGCAGTTAAAAACGATGGGGAGAAGACTATAGCTATGACATTGCTACGTGCAGTAGGTTGGCTTTCAAGAGATGACTTGCACACAAGAAAATACCCAGCAGGTCCTTTTATTCCAACGCCAGAAGCCCAATGTCTGGATAGGTATGTATATCATTACTCTATAATTCCAATAGTCCATGACTCAGATGAAAATCAGATATGGAGTGAGGGGTATAAATATAAGGTGCCACCAAAATGTTGTGAGATTTATCCATCCAATAATGGCTCGCTGCCTTTAACAATGAGCCTTGTAAAAGTAAGTCCTGATTATTTAAAAATAACTGCCTTAAAGAAATCAGAAAATGAGGATATTTTAATATTGAGACTCTTTAATATAACAAAGAAGAAGAGTAAGGTGAGAATCGTTTTTTATAACAACATTGAAAAGGCTTACAAGCTGAATCTTAACGAAGAAATTCAGAAAGAACTCGACATAGAGAAAAACAATTCAGTGCAATTTGAGACACTCCCAAAGGAGATTGTAACAATTGGATTCAGATTAAGCAGTAACGAGAACATTTAAGTTTTTCAATAACACATATTTAGAGTCTAGGTCTTGAAATTTGCTTCGCCCACAGGATAACTTGACTTTTGTTTTTCATTTCTATATAAATTAAGTAAGGAAAATAAAAGAATGAAAGAATAAAAAACAGTAAAGGGGCTCTTTCACCCATAGATACGCATACACGAACTTCGGATATAAACGAGTTAACTGGCATTGATTATAAAAAATGGATATAATAATACAAGAAGCAAAATCAGAAGCCGATATAGATTTTATCGCAAAACACTTTGAAGAGACAATCGCATTGTGGGAAAATTATGAGGTTACTGAAAAATCCATTGATAATAAGAAAAAGTCAGTAAAGGAATGGATAAAACAAACTAATACACATATTACTGTTGCACTAACTTCAAATGGGAAAATTATAGGCTTTAATTCACTCTGGATAACAGAGGGAAATAGTGGGGAGAAATGTGGCAAGATTTGTATCCTGTATATTATACCAGAGTATTGGGGTAAGGGTGTTGCTCATAAATTGAAGGTGGAAGGTGAAGCATGGTTAAAATCACAGGGGATAAAACGAGTTATTACTGAAATTGATGCAAAAAATGAGCGAATGCTCAAAATTAGTAAGGATGCTGGATTTAAAATCAAGAGTTTCCTTATGGAGAAAAAATTTACAAATGGAGGATAAAAGATGAAAAAAAATGGCTTGGTAGCACCATGTAGTGATTATTGTGCTGGCTGTGGACAATATAATGGACTGATCGTCGAAACGGCCAGGCAAATGAAGGAATTTGCAGGACTCTATGGATTCGAATTTCGTTCGGAAGGAGCCTTTGATTTTAAGCAATTTATGGAGGGATTAGAATGGTTCATCAAGAGCGCAAAATGTCCGGGGTGTCAACAGGGTGGAGGTATGTCCTGGTGTGAGGTAAGGAAATGCTGTGTTGAGAAGGGATTACGTATTTGTTTTGAGTGTGAAGAATTTCCCTGCGCTAAATTTAAGGATTATGGTGACCCTGACACAATGGATAGGTATAAAAGATTTAAAGAAATAGGATTTGAGAATTGGGTTTTAGAACAAGCAGAAAAAGTCAAGAAAGGCTATGAAATTCATTTACAAAAGGTGGCCTCTTTAAGACCAAAGTGACTAGTCCTTTTAGGGTCGGTGCTTGACATTTTGACATTTTTCATTATATATTGATAATATGAGAAGGGCAAGGATCACATTCAATGGAGCTTACCATCATGTCATGAACAGAGGTATAGAAGGAAAGGATATCTTTTTTGATGAGAATGCT
>DAOVFB010000120.1 GCA_030668705.1 Candidatus Stahliibacteriota bacterium | reverse complement strand
GTGGCTCCCTGGAGGCTTGATAGGAATATTATATCTGGAAATGGAGATATGCCAAAGAATAGTGGTGTTGGTATATATGATGGTTCTATGTGGAATATGGTTGCACAGAACTTTATTGGAACGGATAAATTTGGGCAGTATGCAGTACCTAACTTCTTTGCAGGTGTATGTATAGAGCGTTGGATGGAACCTTTCCCCCCAAGGGATAATTTTGTCGGTTCTAATTGTGATGGTCAGGATATAGGAGAGTGGAACCTGATATCCGGAAATGGTATGGATCTGGGACCTGGTTATGGTGTATATATGAGCGAGACCTTTGAAAATGTTGTTGATAGTAATTTCATAGGAACCGATACAACCGGGACATTCGCTATTCCCAATGTAACTGCTGGTGTAAAACTTGATGCTAGTGCGATGGTAAATCTGATTGGACGTTCTAGTTATTTCTTTATAGGTCCTATGGCTATTCCGGTTTCAGGAAAATGGAACCTTATCTCTGGTAATGGTAATTTAATGGGAGGACCTGGTTACGGTGTTATGCTTGAAATGGCTTATGATAACAGGGTTTCTGGTAACTGGATAGGATTGAATTTACAGGGGAATGATACAATACCAAATATAGGTGATGGTGTACATCTTTATTCAAGTAATGGCAATTTTATAGGTTCTAACTCAGATGGAGTAACTGACTGGCAGGAAGGTAACTATATAGTTGGTAATTATGGTAATGGTATATATTCTGTTAGGAGCGGCAGTAACCCAATGTCAGGGAATGTCATAGGTAGAACTCCTACGGGAACTTCACGAGGGAACCTGATTCACGGTATTATGCTTGATACTGCTACTATCAACACCCTGGTAGGCGGTAATGTATATAATACTATAGTATATAATGGTATGGATGGTGTCTGTGTTATTGATAGTACCTCTTTCAATAACCCCATATCCTCAAACCGATTTGGTTATAATGGTGGTCTCGCCATTGATCTTGAGGATGATGGTGTCACTTTAAATGATCCCGGGGACCTTGATGTTGGTGCAAATACCCTATTGAACTTTCCTATTATAGACAGCGCCTACTATTATGGTACTGCTGGGAATGATAGTGTTATTGCCTGGGTTAGCAGTCTTCCTTTTATGAGAGGCGACCTTGAAATATATAAGGTGCTTACTGACCCATCGGGATATGGTGAGGGAGACAGTGTCTATAAAAGGGTTTCATTAAGCGATACAATAGCAACAGTAGTTTTATTCGGTCTTTTAGCCAGTGATACAATATCGGGTATAGTCATCGATACATTGGGTAATACCTCCGAGTTTGGTCCTAATTATGTAATTACAGCAGCCCTTATTGCGGATGTTGCAATGGATTCTATACTCTCACCCTCAGATACCATTTCTGCAGGGGATAATGTTACTCCTTGCTGCAGGATACTCGATTTAGGGACAATGCCAGTGGATTCCTTCTACACTTATCTGGTAGTGGATACAACTGGTGTAATTGTTCATAATGATAGTGTTATGGTTTATGGTGCTAATTTTGTCAATGATACAGCAATTGTAAACTTCTCCTCCTGGATAGTGGGTGATTATGGAAGTAACGCCCCTACATGGACTTACTACACTGCCTGGATAAAAGATGTTAATAATACCAATGATACACTCTCTGTAACCTTTCCTTACTCCTATATAGAAGAGAAACTCACTTTCAGCGTTTCTCTCGTGAATTCGCTTACCACGAGAAGGTTCAAGCTTCAATATACAATACCAGAGAGGAGTAAGGTTGAACTCTTAATATTTGACCGCTTGGGAAGGAATGTAGCAGTTCCTGTCAAAGGTCTAAAATCTCCTGGTTCATATATTGTGGACTGGAATTGTAGCAGGAGTCTTTCCAGTGGTATCTATTTCTATATTCTAAAGGCAGGGAGTAATGTTTCGAAGGGCAAGTTCGTTTTAGTAAAGTAAATATCTTAATTTTACGATTTACCAGAAGGGGCGACCATTGGTCGCCCCTTCTTTTGTTATGAAGCACTTTACTTTTTCAGTTTTCACTATAAGATTCGAATATAATTTTATAATAAATAGAAGGAGAATTAAATGTGAAAGGAACAATTGCCGTTGTGGATGATGAAGTTGACATCTTGGAACTTGTTTCCATACATCTTGAGAAAGCAGGATTTACCGTAAAGGAATTTCAGGATGGAGGAAGTCTTCTTACATTTCTTGATAAATACATCCCAGACCTCATTATTCTTGATTTGATGTTGCCTGATATGGACGGCCTCGAGATATGCAAGTCATTAAAAAAACAGGAGAAATTTGCTTCTATACCCATAGTTATGCTCACTGCAAAGGTAGAAGAGATGGATAAAGTGCTTGGATTGGAACTGGGAGCGGATGATTATGTTGCAAAGCCATTTTCCCCAAGGGAGCTTGTCTCAAGGGTAAAGGCTGTTTTGAGGAGAACGAAAGGAAGAGAGGAAAGCAAAACGATTAAAATCGGGAATAATCTCCTAATATATCCACAGAAATACAAGGTCACTGTTAACGGTAGGAATGTCGACCTTACTACCACTGAGTTTAAAATCCTCCGGATGCTGTCTGAAAGGAGGGGATGGGTATTCTCACGAGAACAGATGCTGGATTATCTATGGGGGGAGGAAAAAGCAGTTCTTGATAGAACGGTGGATGTTCACATAAATCATTTAAGAGAGAAATTGGGTAAAGAGGGTGAGCTTATTAAGAATGTAAGAGGAGTGGGGTATAAACTGGAAGAATGAAAAGATCGGTATTTTTTAGGATATTCAGCGGCTATTTATTGATAATCTTTGCGATTTCCTCCTTGTTTCTTAGCTTCTCCTTTAAAATGATACGACAACATTATATACAAACATTAACCACGGATCTGGAAGATATTGCAGTGACTCTCCAGTTAAAAATAGTACCTCTTTTAAAGGAAGGGAACAATAAACAGTTAGATTCACTCATAAAGGACCTCGGAAAACGCATAGACACCAGAATTACTATAATGGACCCAGAAGGCTTAGTTTTAGCAGACTCAGAGCAAAATCCGGAGTTTATGGAAAATCACAGCACAAGACCTGAGATATTGAAGGCTCTATATGGAGAAACAGGCACGGCCTTACGCTATAGTACCACAGTTAAAGAGGAAATGCTGTATGTCGCTATTCCTGTTAAAGGGCAAGGAAAATCATTGGGAGTTCTTCGGGTGAGTCTTTTTTTAAAGCAGATAAATAGTTTGTTGAATGGCGTAAAAATGAATTTTTTAAAGGTTGTTATTGTTCTAATACTCCTGTCCCTCGCAGCAGCCCTGTTTTTCGCAAGGAGTTTATCAAGTCCAATCAAGGAATTAGTCCATGCATCCAGCAGGGTAGCCGCAGGGGATTTTGATGTGAAGGTATATCTTAAGAGTAAAGGGGAACTGCAGAAACTCGCAGAAAGTTTTAATGAAATGGTCATGCGTATCAAAGAACTCGTTACGGAATTGTCCCAGCAAAAAGAGTCACTCAATGTGATAATCAGATCGATTACCGAGGGACTCATGGTCCTTGATAAAAAGGGGGAGATATTACTTGGGAACGATAGTTTTAAAAAGATTACCAACAATCAAAACATATTGGGGAAATATTACTGGGAGGTAATAAGAGAGCCAGATTTGGGTGAACTGATAAAAAAGACGGGCAGAGAGAAAAGCAGTCTTATCGAGGAATTGGGAATAGGTGATAGAACCTTTATATGTAGTGCAACCTTTCTCAGAGGATACGATGAGACCGTCGTAACCATGCATGACATTACTAAGATTAAAGGGTTGGAAAGGATAAAAAAGGATTTTGTCGTTAACGTCTCGCATGAATTAAGAACGCCTCTTACTGCTATCAAGGGATTTATGGAGACTATAGAGGATTTAGTGGATGATAAAGAAAGACGATATGTAGAGATTGTGCTTAAGCATACAGAGAGACTAATAAATATCGTAGGGGACTTACTCACACTATCAGAACTTGAAGGAAGTAGCTTGAAATTAGAACTTGAAGAGGTGGATTTAGGGAAATTAGTAGCAGACATCCTTAACATATATGAAAAGAATATCAGAGAAAAAGATTTAAATGTGGTGTTTGAAAGTGAGGATAATTTGGGAATGGTGGAAGCAGACCCGTATAAATTAGAGCAGATGTTCATCAACCTGATTGAGAATGCTATCAGGTATACAGAAGAGGGCGAGATAAAAATTTCCCTAAGAAGGGGAGATAAAGAAATTATAATAGAGGTTGCTGATACGGGAATAGGGATACCCCCCAAGTACCTCCCTCGAATTTTCGAAAGATTCTATGTCGTAGATAAATCCCGTTCACGGAAACTCGGAGGCACCGGGCTTGGTCTTTCTATTGTTAAACATATTGTACTCTTACATAATGGTAAGATTGATGTAAAGAGTGTTCCTGGTAGGGGGACAACCTTTATAATTAGACTACCTCTCAAATTGGGTTTAGCTTGACTGGAGAACTTTAACTCATCTTTCCTTTTTACCTGTTGACTAAGCGAGAAATTACATTAAAGTATATTTGATGGGTAAGGATAAAGTTACTCTTAAAATACCAAGACCACTCTATAATAAATTAAAACAGATAATTGAGGAGACCGGTTTTAGTAGCGTTAATGAATTTGTTGTATATATCCTGCGTGACCTTGCAGCCTTACAAAAAGGAGATGACAAAGAGTTGTCAGCTGATGAAGTTAGACTGATTAAAGAGCGGTTGAAGAACCTCGGGTACCTCTAAATTCAATACTCCTAAAATATTACAATTCTCTTAAAGACTCAATATATTAAATCAATAACCCTAATAAACACTCAACCTTTCAACCCCTTATTAGATGCTGAGGGCTTAAAGCTCTTTTATATGAGTTCTGAGTTCTATGTTAAAGGATTGAACAGTGTAACAGTTGAAAATCAGTGTCTATTTTTAAGTTTCTCGCAAAGCCCGCAAAGGGTTTGATTTATCGAACCCGAAGGATTTCTCGCAGAGCCCGCAAAGGGAGCAAAGCTCGCAAAGAAATAATGCCTTGTAAAGAAGATTGTAGGCACGAATTTATTCGTGCAATTGTAGGGGCGACTCGGTGAGTCGCCCAAACCTTAATTTTTGTTTGGTGTGTGTTTTTTAATAAAGAATTGACCGTGAGTTTACCGTGGCATTTTTAGGTCTTAGGTTTTAGGGGTTAGGGTTTAGGGGTTAATCAGTTAATATCAGTGAAAATCAGTGTCTAAAATTTAGTTCTGAGTTCAGTGTTCTTAGTTTATATTAATCAGTTCAAATCTGTGTAAATCTGTGTCTATGTCTATTTTTTGGGTGGTGTGTGTTTTTATTAGTATATATCCGCGTTTATCTGCGTTCATCTGCGGTTTCGTTTTACTTTGAACATTGGACATTGGACAAAC
>DAOVFB010000026.1 GCA_030668705.1 Candidatus Stahliibacteriota bacterium | reverse complement strand
CGGCACTTGTGTCCCGAATTATTATTGGTGTGCCCTCCCGTGCGCATCTTCCTGTTATACCTTCAGAAAGTGGGATGGTATCGACTACTTCATTTTCCTCATTGGTAGTATAGATTAGATGGAGTTCCTCCTTTTCGTGATCAGCCTTGAACAAATTAAGTGCTGTCCAGTCTACATATTGATTTGAATATGATACAACTACTTTGATGGTCTCTTCAAGGGATCTTTTCGTGACCTTGGACTGGAGTTTGATGAGGTCTCTGTATATGTTACCTTCTATTGCATCGAAAGAGATTCTTCGGATGTACCAGCGTAGGACCAAAAACCCAACTCCAAAGGCTGAAACATTAAAAATAGCGGGGTTTCTTATTACCCTGAAAGCAATCAATGCAGTTAGAGCAGCAAGAATATAGTAAAAAGCCTCCCAGGAAATTATATAAAAGATCTCTCTCAATTTTACCCTTCTTGATACAAACTCGGAAGAGTAAAAAACTCCAACTACCAGGATAAAATGAGTCAGGAAAAAATATAACACCTTTATCCAATAATCCGTTATATCAGCCCCAAAAATGCTACCCACAATGAAAATAGAAAGAGAATAGGCAGAACCGTTGATAATTGCCTGGAATAACCCCTTTTTGAATAATGAATCAGAAATAATAACATAAACCAATATCCAGAAAGCTGCACTCTGCGGGCCATAAAGGAAATACATAAGCATGGAGATTGTATATGTTAGAGATAGATATGTATACTTTCGTAGTGGTACGGATCTGAAACGGAACAGGAGAACAGCGAGGAAAAGGACAATCAATAAATATGAGAACACTATACCTGTCCTGGGAATGAATATCGTAAGCAACAGAAAGCTAAGAAACACCTCAGCAAATCCTATTCCCCTCTTTATAGTCCAATTATTGAAGCTTGTGAGATTCATTACAAAGATAATCATATCAGTTTATGGTAAAGATGTCAAGGACAGGATTGACAGAGGTGATTTATTCCTTATATTTGCTAAGCAGAAAAAAAGATGAAAGTGCAAGAAGTTTATGAGAAAAATTAAGGGGGAATATATATGCATATAGCAGGGATCGGGACTGGTTATGTTGGATTGGTAGTAGGGGCATGTCTTGCTGACATTGGGAATCAGGTCATATGCGTGGATAAAGCAGAGGAAAAGATAAAGGCATTGAAAAAGAATAAAATTCCCATATACGAACCAGAACTGGATGAACTGATTATAAGGAACCGGAAAGAGGGTAGACTCTCATTCACGACTAACCTGAAGGAAGCAGTAGTAAAATCAAAATTAATCTATTTAGCTGTTGGGACACCTCCAAAAAAAGATGGTTCTCTTGATTTATCCGACGTATATCATGTTGCAGAAGACATAGGGGACGCAATCCGCGACGACTACAAGATAATCATAAATAAAAGCACAGTCCCCGTGGGAACAGCAAGAAGGGTAGGAGAAATAATTAGGAAAAGAACCAACGCTCCATTCGATGTAATCTCCAACCCTGAATTCCTGAAGGAAGGAAACGCAGTAGAGGATTTCATGAAGCCCGACAGGATAATCATTGGCACAGATAATCCAGAAGTTGGGAAAATAATGAAGGACCTATATGCGCCTTTTGTCCGAACCGGGAATCCCATTATTGTTATGAGTATAGAAAGCGCAGAGATGACCAAATATGCCTCTAATGCAATATTAGCAGCAAAGATATCCTTTATGAATGAGATTTCCAATCTCTCTGAAAAGGTTGGGGCGGATATCGAAGAGGTAAGGAGAGGAATGGGATACGACCCAAGGATAGGGGCCAGCTTCATCTTTCCCGGTGTGGGTTATGGAGGATCCTGTTTTCCGAAGGACGTAAAGGCAATTGCCAATATGGGCAGGGAACACAATGTCAAGATGCTCATCTCTGAAGCGGTAGAACTTGTGAATGAAACCCAGAAAAGAATCATCTATGAGAAGATGAAAACCCACTTCGGCTCACTTAAAAATAAAAAAATCGCAATATGGGGGCTGGCTTTTAAGCCCAGAACCGATGATATGAGGGAAGCTCCTTCCATCGTTACAATCAATTGCCTCCTTAAAGAAGGAGTAAAAGTTAGAGTCTACGACCCGGAAGCAATGGATAACGCAAGAAAGATATTTGGGAACAAAATTGAATACGGAAGAACCTCTTATGAGTGCTTGGAAAATGCAGATGCCCTTACTCTGCTTACAGAATGGAACGAATTCAGAAAACCTGATTTCGAAAAGATAAGCAGGCTATTGAAGAATAAGGTTATCTTTGATGGCAGAAATATCTATAATATTGAAAGATTAAGAAAATTGGGATTCACATATTACGGCATCGGGAGAGGCTAGGTTTTATATTCTTTATAATAATAACTGTAATAGCCGTATTCCCTCCTGGGATGTACCTTGTTAATAACAAATCCGAGAGTCTTGATTGATAATCTCGTAAGAAGTTCAAAAGAGTGAGAGATCATACCCCTGGTTGTTTCGCCATAGGATACAACAATGATTGTCTCTTCTACCTCATTGGCCAGTATACTACTATCACTTACCGATAAGAGCGGAGGTGAATCCAAAATTAACAGGTCATATTCTCCTCCCCATTTCTTAAGCAGCTCTCTCATTCTTTCAGAATCCAGCAATTCGGAGGGATTTGGGGGAAGAGAGCCCGCAGCTATCATATCTACTCCATTGAATTTAAATATTTCAACTTTCCTTTCACTATCCACCAGTAGATCCGTCAGCCCACTCCTATTCGATATTCCAAGATAAGATTCTATAGAAGGTTTTCTTAGATCAGTATCTATCAACAGTACTTTTTCTCCAGCAGACGCAAATGAAAGCGCAAGATTTATCGCAATCATTGATTTGCCACAATTCTGATTGGGCCCTGTTATTAAAAGGGATGATGGGAGCCCATTGGCCCTTGAGAGCTTTATGTTTGTCCTGAGTCTTCTAAATGCTTCAGCTGTAGAACCAGTAAAATTTTTATCGGTAAGGATAAACACCTCTTTCTCCTTGCTATCTATAAGAGGAATAGAAGCAAGAACAGGTAAACCTGTAATCCTTGTTACGTCTCCCTCATCACGAACAGCAGAATCAATATAATCAACGAGAAAACCAACACCAATTCCAATGAATAAGCCAAGGACAATGAACAATACCCCCTTCTTAACCTTGGATAATATATTGGGATTATCTGGCATAGTTGCTAAATCAAGTATAAAGATATCGCCTCTTTCACTTACCTCTGTTATCTGTAACTGCTCCCTTTTCTCAAGGAGCATAATATATATATTTTCGTTGGTCCTCTTATCCCTTTCAAGCCTGGCTAACATCAAATCCCTCTCGGGTATTTCCTTTAATTTCTTCCTGTAATAGGATAAGGCATCACTAAATGCTTCTTCCCTTGTCTTTGCGACAGTCTGTTCCACAGTGAGATAAAGTGATTTTTGTAATAAATCTTTAATCTCCTGAAGGGGATCCAGTATACCTCTCTTCTGGAGTAAATTTGTAATAACCTCGTCCATCTTTTCTTTTGTTGATTGAACGGACTGCTCTACCTTTTGTATCTTTTGGTCAGTTAGCAAGTAACCTTTTATAAGTAAATCAGCCCTCTGGTTTTCCAGTTTGGTCAACTGCTTTTTAAGGTCAACAAGAAGTTCATAAGAAGTTTCCGAAGCCTCCGCAACTAACACCTTTTCTCTCTCATTCAGTCTGGATTCCACTGAGGATAGTTTCTTGTCCAGAACCTCAGCCTCTACTTTTGCTTTCCTGTACTCCATTTCTATCTCTGCCATCTGCTTAATAAACTCATCAGCTTCAGCAGATATACCAACGACACCATGCTTTTCCTTAAAGTTCTTTAATCTTCTCTCGGCTTCCTCCAAGTCCTCTTTAACGAGTTTAATCTGATTATCAATGAAGGAACAAGTAGAATGGGCATCTTCTCTCTTCATCTCAATATCAAATTCTCTGTAGGTTAGAGCCAGCCGATTCGCAATAAATACACTTCTATAAGGATTGGCCTCGGTAACCTTAATATTTACAATACGAGACTCGCCCTCTGTCCCGATTTCGATTCGTCCATTCTCAATATCATTTTTGATTCGCCTGAACGCCTGACGAACATTATCAAAATCCATCTCTTTTAATTCCTCTTTACTGAAACTCATCGCAGTTTTTCTGAGGACTGGATCACTCTTAAGCAGATAGATATGATTTGTGAGTTCCTCTTCAGTAGGTGATGGAAAATAGCCTCCACCAAAGAGCGTTTCAACTTTTTTAATCAAAATCGTTGAAGCCGAACTATATAGGGGTGGTGAATAAATCAAATATAGACAAGTCAGTATAATAGAAAATCCAATTATTCCTAAAATTATCCAGAGCCTCCTCCTTATGATCCTAAAATAATCACGTATATCGAGTTCGTTTTCAGATTCTCTGTCCATTGCTACCTCCCCTCTTTGTTAAGGATAGTCCCTGTTTGCATAGAGGACAATCCTCTACTCTATAATTTTCAATGGGATATCTAAGGACTGAATGGATAGGAATATCCATATCGATGTATCCGGTGCTCCTGTCAATCATAACTACCGCTCCTAAAATCTTCCCATGTTCTATTGACTTTATGGTATCTTTTATCGAACCAGCCGTGGTGAGTATATCATCAACTATTAGAATAGCATCCTCTTCTTTTATGTCAAATCCCCTCCGAAGAATCCTTCCCTCACCGTCTCTTTCGGAATAGGCGCTCTTCACTCCCATAATCCTTGCCAGTTCAAAAGCAATGATTGCACCTCCTAAGGTTGGCCCCACCACCCAATCGACATCTACTGAAAGTTCTAACATTCTTTGGATAAATTTCTCCAGAAGTCTCGGATTCTCCAGTATTCTGAACTTCTCTATATATCTTCCGGAATGAAGCCCGGAGGTTAAGAGGAAATGTCCCCGAAGGAGTGCACCAGCATCTTCAAGTAACTTTATGTAATCCATCTCCAATATCCTCTATTATCGATAGCGTTGCCTTACCTCTATCCGGAGCATTGATAATTGTCCTTCCTACAACGATGAAGTCTGCTCCTCTTATGATAGCCATATCGGGGGTCAGAACCCTTTTCTGATCATCCTTTTTCGCTCCTTTGGGTCTTATGCCTGGGGTTACAACAATAAAATCCTTTCCACATTGTTCCTTGATATGAGAAACCTCTTTAGGTGAAGCGACAACTCCTCTGAGACCCGCACTCTTGGCAAGGATGGCAAGATCCAGTATCTGTTTTTCCATCGGTTTATCAATTCCCAGGAAGTCCTGTAAGAACGCTTCGTCAAGACTTGTAAGGATTGTCACCCCAAGGATGAGAGGCTTGCCTGCTTTTTTCTCCCAGATAATCTTCTGGGCAGTTTCCATCATTTCAAATCCTCCAAGAGCATGCACGGTCAGCATATCTAGGTTCATATCAACCGCAGCATCAACCGCTCCTGCCACAGTACTTGGTATATCATGTAATTTGAGATCCAGGAATACTTTTTTCCCTTTATTCTTTAAGATTTCAATCGCGTTTGGACCAAATCTCAGAAACAGTTTAAGGCCAACCTTATAGCATCCTACCAGGTCACCCAGTTCATCTACAATATCCTCTGCTTCTTTTAGTGTTGGCACATCTAAAGCAACTATTAGATAATCTTTTGCATCCTTATCCATCGACACATCTCCTTATCTCTTTCAGATTGCTGTATCCCTTTTCCTTGGCATATTTAGTAATATTATCAATAATTTCTATTGGTGCAAGTGGGTTAGTGAATATCACGCTTCCCAGCTGAATAGCCGTTGCCCCCGCGAAGAAATATTCCAGAACATCTTCATAATTTCCGATACCACCAGACCCAATAACGGGAATCCCAACATTGCTAGAGACTTCATAAACCTTATATAATGCCAGAGGTTTTATCGCCGGTCCAGAGACTCCACCAACAACTCTTTCAAATAAAGGTTTACCACTATCTATATCAATTACAAGACCTGGAAAGGTATTGACTGCAGTAATGGCACAAGCGCCAGCTTCCTGGCAGGCCTCTGCTACCACGACTATATCAGAAGCAGCCGGGGTGAGTTTAACTATTACGGGAAGATCTGTATTCTCACAAACAGCCTTTGTTACCTGATAAGCAGTTTCTGGATCTCTACCAAAATAGACCCCACCTTTTTCCACATTTGGACAACTGATATTTACCTCTATACCCGAAACATCCCTTATTAATGAAGAAATCTTTGAAAACTCCTCAATTGATTCTCCGAATATATTTAAAAATACTTCTGTACCAAGTTCTTTTAGCTCGGGTAACACTTCTCTATTGAAGACCTTTATACCTTTATTAGCAAGCCCAATGGAATTAATAACTCCACAAGGAATTTCCGTGATTCTCGGTGGAGGATTGCCTTCTCTGGGCATTAGAGATAAACCTTTATAAATAACCCCACCTAATTTTTTAAAATCTATAATTTTTGTATATGGTAAATCCCATACCCCTGAGGCAAGAATTACAGGATTCTTTAATTTTAAGCCGGCAAAGTTTACTGATAGGTCAATCATAACTGACCTCCTTTAATGGAAAGACGGGACCGTCCTGACATACTAACTTGTATCCAGAATCAGTTTTGACGGCACAGGACTTACAACCACCAAGCCCACACCCCATTCTTCTCTCCATATAAACAAATGCCTGTTTAGTATAACCTCCTATTATATCTTTTAAAGCCTTTATCATAGCATCGGGTCCGCATATAAATATCTGTTGCCCTTCCAATATCTCCAGGTTTTCTCTAACCAGGTCCGCAACTGTCCCCCTCTCCTCTTCCGTTATCGTCTTAACCGTGAATCCCCTGCTTTCAAAATCTTTTGAAAACAAAATATCCCTTTTCCTCTTTGCACCATAAAAAAGAATCCCATGACTCATCCACAGGGATTGATAATAGAGCGGGGCTATACCTATCCCTCCAGCTATCAGAATTCCACTCTTCGGGGGTATAATATATCTCCCGAGAGGGCCTAATATTTTGAGCTCGTCTCCAACACTTAACTCGCTTAACTTCTCGGTTCCCCGGCCTTTTTTCTTAATGAGCAAGGAGAAGGAATCTTCGGCTATCGAAAGAAAAGAAAGGGGACGAAGAAGAAAGGGATCAAGAGAGGATGGAAATCCGACCATAACAAACTGCCCACATTTAGCTTCCTTATGCATATTCCTATCTTTTATGCGCAGTAGTGTATAAGGCCCGAGAACTCTATTCTCAATTACCGGTAGTATCCTGAAGGTAACCACCAAACTCCTCCATGGCTTTTCTGGAAAACTCTGTATCAGGATAATAACCTTTAAGGGTAGATAAAAATTCGGAAACCCCTGACGAATCCTTCAATTCCTTAGAGTATATAAATAAAAGCACGTATAGAGCCTTGGGTGCATATTGACTCTCAGGGTAAGAGTTAAATACTTCTTTATATGACTCTACGGCTTTTACCGGATCACCTATCTCCAGATAATAAAGTTCACCGATTCTAAAATATAGGTAAGCTGGGTCTTTCCTGCATCCTGTTGAATCAGTAGCAGTCGAATCCGGGTGAAGTTCAGTCATCATCTTTATAATATCACTCTTTGCTCTGGCCAGCTCAGTTATCTCATAAAAATCTCCAAGATTAGCAGCTTTAGAATATAACTCCTCTGCCTCTTTTAAATCTCCCTGTGACTCTTTGAGTAGCCCTAACTCATAATTAGCAATAGCTCCCAATCTATTCCTCCAGTTTTTTGCGAACTTCAAAGCTTCCTCAGCTTCTTCGTACCTTCCAACTCTACGGAGGAGTTTACCCTTCAGAACAGTAAGGGAATCATTCTTTTTATATTCACCAATGATAGATAGAGCCTGCTCTAAACTGTCTAACTCTATATAAATACTGGTAAGCTTATATTTGAGTCCTCCCACTTCTAACCCCTTCCCTTCCTTCATTGATTTTTTATACATCTCGAGGGCTCCATAATAATCTCCTATCTTACTATATGCGTCACCCATTATATAATATACTTCGGCTTTGTGAGTTCCGTATTTAGCCATAAAGTCCTTACCCGCTTCTATTGCTTTCTCAGGGGAACCCATTCTGAGATGCATTTCCAGTTTTGCTTTAAACGCTTCCATTCTGATATTTAAATCCTCAGAGTCAACAGCTCTATCAAGGAAAATTACCGATTCAGTCATTCTCTCTTCTTCCATAGCAATCCTGCCGAGATAAAGCATACTTTCAGAATTGTACGGAGAACTATAATAATGTTCGATAATTTTCTTAAAATTTACTTTCGCCAGAGTGAGTTGATTTAAGTAATAGTAATTTTTACCCAGGAGGAAGATAGCATCGTCCATCCACTCAGAGCCCGAATATCTCGTTATGACTTTCTTGCATTTCTCAACACTCTTTTGGAAAAAGCTGCTTCCACTCTTTCCCTCTTTTTTCTGTTTTAAGCCTTCAGAGTAGTATTTTTCTGCATTGTAAAAAGTGTTGTAATAAACGCAATTAAAAAGCAGGAAAAGTAGAGGAATAAACCTTCTCATATCTCTTCTGTTATAGTCTCATCATTTTTTAAGGTGATTATTTCTACAGATTCTATTGGCTGATCTTCCTTACCTACAACCTCTATATGCATTCTGTTACTCTGGCAAAAATGCTCGAGAGAATCCCTGCCTTCTGTTTCGAAATAATTCGCAACCCTGGGATTGGCAAGGATTCGCACTTTAGTATTTTTGAGCGAATCTTCTTTCTTCTCAACCCAGGATGTAAATTTAGAGAACAAATATGGTGGAGAGAGCACATGACCTTTACCTTCACAATAAGGACAGGGTTCTATAAAACGTTTAGAAATGCTCCTCCTTACTCTCTCTCGTGTCATTTCTAATAGCCCGTAAGGGGAAAGATTGGGTGTGATTTTAAAGCGGGCCTTATCGCTTGCTAAATATGCCCTGAATCTAGTGATGAGAATCTTCTCTTTGCGCATATCTTTCATATCAATAAAATCAATAACAATTATTCCTCCTATGTCCCTGAGCCTTAGTTGCCTTGCTATTTCGGAAGCAGCTTCACTGTTGGTTTTAAATATCATCTCCTCAGTCTTTTTGCTCCCTCTATACTTACCCGTATTTACGTCAAAAACGGTAAGGGCTTCTGTTTTATCAATGACTATATACCCCCCACTCTTAAGCCATATCTTTCTTCTGAATATCTTACGCATCTCTTGCTCTATTCCATAGTGGGTGAATATTGGTATGGATTCTTCATATAACTTTATCCTATCCAAAAGAACAGACTTCCTGACGGATAGATATTCTATTATCTTTTTATAATCCTTTTTAGAATCGATAATTAACTCAACAACAGAATCATCAAGGAGGTCCCTTGTAATTTTAATAGGTAGCTCTTCCTCTTTCCAGAGCAGGACCGGGGCTGATTCGACTCTATACTTCCACTTGATCCCTTGCCATACCTTGAGTAACCCCGAGAGTTCTGCTTTTAGATCGCGAAGAGTTTTTCCTGAAGCAACGGTTCTTATTATTAAACCCATATTCTTTGGCCTTATCTTCTCCGCAACAATCTGAATCTTTTTCCTGTCCTTCTTATCTCTTATATTCCGTGATATACCAACTAACTTCCTGAGTGGTAAGAGGACCAGGTATCTTCCGGGAATAGCAATAAAGGTGGTCAATCTGGCTCCCTTAGTTCCATAGGCTTCTTTCTTTACCTGAACTATTATCTCTCTTCCAATGTCTATGTTCTTCTTATCGGGTATGGAAACATAGAGATCCTTTAAGGGTAGGAACCCGGCCTCATTTTCACCAATATCAACAAAGGCAGCCTTCAACTCTTCTCTTATAGATTCTATTCTCCCCTTGATGATATTGCCTACAGAGGATACCACAGATCCTCTCTCGATATAAAATTCTGTTAGCTCTCCATCCTCACGGACAGCTACTCTTACATCATCTCTTCTTATATTCAGTATTATTTGCTTTTTCACTACAACCAAAGGCCTCCTGTATTAATCACATAATAACTCTACTTTCGTGATTATTTATAAACATTTAAGAGTGCAATCCCTGAATTACAATCAATTAATATCAAAAACTCATAGATAAGTCTATCTCAAAAAATTTCCTCTATGCATTAACGATTAAGAAATTACTCAAATCCAAGAATCCACTTCATTATATAAAAGTTCTTTTTCAAAACTACTCATCTTTTTTGCTTTTCATTTTAGAAAAACAAAATATGAATCCTCCTATGAAGATAAATAGCGTAACATAGAACACAACCCATGCAGAAACAGGCATTACAACCTCCTTTCTTTCTTAGAGAGCATAATTGCCACTAACGTTAGAATTAAAAGGAACCCGAATCCAACAATGAGTACAGAAGTAGGATACCCTCCATAAGGAGTTAGGAATTCCTGATAGGCACCATACCCCAGGGTTCCCAATAACACAACAGGCACTACAATTTTTACGAAAAATATCCACCATCTCCCGGCCTTAATTTCAGATTGCTCATTCATATAACTTCTGAAACTCTCTGTATTTATAAAATAACCGACAAAGATAGCCTCAAGAAAACCCACTATTACCAGTCCATAACAGCAAAGATAATGATCAATGATATCCAACCAATAGATCCCTGCCCTGGTGGTGAAGATAAGTCCTATGAGGATACCAGTACCCGCAATAAAAAGATTCAAGGTCCTCCTTGAAATCTTCCACTGTTCTATGGTTGCTTTTGATGCTGCTTCAACGAGTGAGAATGCAGAATCAATACCAAGAGTAAGCAGCATCATAAAAAAGAGAGCGCCAAACACTCGATTCCCAAATGGAAGCATATTGATAATTGTAGGATAAACAACAAAGGCAAGACCCGGACCTGATGCTACAACATTAGCAACATCTTGCCCGGTCTGATGAGCAAGAAACCCAAGAGATGAAAACACAGCTATACCAGCAAGGAAACTGGTAAAACAATTAGCAAATCCGATTATAAAAGCATTATTAATTAAATCTGCTTTCCTGGGGAGATATGAGGAGTAGGCAATCATTATGCCAAGACCGACTGAAAGTGTGAAGAAAATCTGTGCATAAGCATTTACCCAGACTACTGGATCCTTTAAGGCAGCGAAATTTGGGGTAAGATAATAACTCAAACCCGTCATAGCTCCCGGTAGGGTTATTCCTCTAATAATAAAGATTAATAGAATTAACCATGGTAGTATCACCGTAACATATACTACTTTCCCAACAGTTTTTACTCCATTATATATAGAGTAATAAATAGCCATCCAAGTAACTACGAGAAAAACAAGCACAAGAATGTTGATTCCACCCAATTGCAATGGGGAACCCGAGCGTTCCAGCACCATATTGTTGAAGAAATACTCAGGGATATTTCCCCATGAAAGAGAAAACGAATGGAAAAAATAGATAAAAGACCATGACATAATAACGGTATAGTAGCAAACAATACCAAAGGCTACGGCTACTGCGAACCACCCCAACCATTTCCATCTCTTTCTGTAACTTGCAAAGGCTAAGGGTGCTGCGTTTTCTGTCTTATGCCCAAGAGTAAACTCCAGTATCAAAAGTGGTATTCCTGCTGTGAAGAGAGCAATCAGATAGGGGATAAGGAAAGCTCCTCCCCCATAACGGTATGCAATATATGGAAACCTCCATATGTTCCCAAGACCTATTGCGCTGCCAATCGATGCAAGAATAAAAGCCATACGATTGTCCCAAATTTCCTTCATGTTAACCTCCTCTTTATATACCTTCGAATATCACTTATGGATTCGAGAGCCATAGTTTCATCTACCAATTGAGAAATATCCTCTTTTGAAAGTTTCCCCCCTGCATTGGCTTTGAACTTATCTATCAATTCTTCATCACTTAATGGTCTCTGCGGCCTTCCCTTTGCATAATCTTCAACCTTCGTAAATTCTCCTCTATCGGTTTTTATGGTAACGATTGCTCTTTTAACCCTGGGAAATAGGGAATCAATCTGAGGGTTTGCGTGCACTTTTATATGTGGAAGAATACTCCTTACTCTCCTATCGGAAAGTGCCCCCTCTTCAAAATCAGAGAGTAAAACATTACCTTTAACAATAGCGCAAGCTATGCAATATGGAAGGGAATGATCTGCTGTCTCTTTTGTCTCTGGTTTATACTTAGAAGGATCAGAGAGTATATCTCTTCCCCTGGTTGTCGTTTCAACCACAACCTCTTTAACCTCTTTATAATCTATGCTATTCTCTTCCATAACCTCACACGTCGCAGTTATTGGTTGGTGTGTTAATGCCTCAGTTGGAAAGGCCTTATATCCACATTGGGTTATGAGGAATTCACGGCCTAACCCTTCGATTAGTTTTCCCTTATCCCACTTGACCCTATTTATCACTTCAAAGATTCCTTCCTTCCCATCATATAACTTTTCCGGACCCCCATAACCTTGCTTTGCAAGTAAAGCTCCTCGAATCCCTGCTTCTACCGCCATTGGATCTGCAGTGTTCTTCATATTGGTGAGTGCTCCCGCAACAACTCCACCAAGGGTAAAATGCGATGAGCCACTAATCCCGACTGCAGACACCATTTGATCTTCTGTGAGATCTAACATCCTCCCGGCAACCAGAGGTGAAACCAACTGTGTAAGTGATGCATGATGCCATCCTATTTCTCTTATGCCGGGTACTGCTGCGTTACAGAGCCGCATCTCCAATTCATAACCGATAACAATACCTACGAGTACATCCTTACCGCTCCGTTTCAACCATTCACCAGGAGAAAGAGCTGCAGGTATAATATCCGATGGGTGAGATGGATCCTGTTCCCAGTAAATGTCATTATAATCCAGCGCTCTTATCAATAGAGAATTCATAAATGTAGCATTTGCTACATTAGTGGAAGTACCATATCCAATGATAGTCGCCTGTTCCTTCCCTCCAAGATCTCTTATATACCTATGCGCTGCTTCCATATCTCTATTACCACAGGCAGCAAGGGCACACCCTATTGAATCAAGGAGAAAGCGTTTAGCCTCTTTAAGTGCTTCTTCTGGTATTTCACTAAACTTAAGGTTTCTTGCAAATTTCGCCATTGTACGGCTTATAGGAATCATCTTCTGCCTCCTCAATGAACAGGATTCCCGTCTGCAATCGATGCTGCTTCTTTAATGACCTCTGAACGTGCAGGATGGGGGAAAACTACTCTGGACACTTTCCCAACATCAATTCCATATTCCATTGCCAGAGAAATTTGGGTAATCAACTCTGAAGCCTCACAACTCAGGATATTGGCTCCTAATATCTCTCCTTTTTTATTATACAGTATTTTGACCTCCCCGGAGGTTTCACCAGATGCTATTGCTCGACCATTTGCAGAAAATGGGAATCGAGCTTTTTCATAGTCCATACCTTTTTCTAAAAGCTCTTCTTCCGTAAACCCAACTGAGGCCAGTTCTGGATTGGTATACACAACTCTGGGAACAACCCTCTCATCAATTTCCATATTTTCTCCAATGATATTACTCACCGCAACCTCTGCTTCTTTATAGGCAGCATGAGCAAGTAAATTCCCACCTATACAATCTCCTATTGCATAGATACTTTTTATACTTGTATGAAGATATTTATCTACCTTAATTGCTCTGTTTTTAATCTCAATGCCATCAGGGAATCCTTGAACATTGGGACTCCTGCCTATAGAAAGCAAGACCTTCTCTGATTCAAGTTCCCCTTCCTCCCCTTCAAAGTCGAAGATAATTTTGAACCCGTCCTCTTTTCTCACCTCTTTAACCCTGGAAGAAAGGTAGAATCGGATACCCTTCTTCTCAAGGTTCCTCCGGAGATTTGACGCTGAGTCTCTGTCTTCTCCAGGAAGAATTTCGCTTTCCAGTTCCACTACCTGGACCTTACTCCCAAAAGAAACAAATATATAAGCGAATTCTAACCCTATCACTCCACCACCTATAATAAGTAGAGAGGAGGGAATTCGTAGGGCATTGAGAGCATCATCGCTATTCCATATATCTCCAGGTACTGAAAAAGGTGGGGGCGTAGGGCTGGAACCTGTTGCTATGATAATTCTATCAAACTCATATCTATTCCCACCTGCTTCAATCACACCTTCGCTTTTTAACAGAGCTTCCTCTCTTACTACCTCCACACCTCGATTGGGAAGAAGATTAGATACTCCAAGCACAAGACGCTTTGCCGCATTCTCTTTAAAATGCTGGATTCTATTCCAGTCTCGCTTTTTTATTTCGATATCAAAACCATAACGTTTCGCTTTAAAAAAGGAATTGTATAAGTTAGCGCCTTCGACGAGAGCTTTCGTGGGGATACAACCCATATTAAGGCAAACACCACCAATTTCTTCTTTCTCAAATAATGTAACATCTAATCCTTTCCCGGAGGCCCGGAGCGCTGCACTATATCCACCCGGACCACCACCTATGATCCCTAATCTCACAAAAAGAAAATATTAAAATTACCCATAAAAGTCAAGGGGGAATCCCTATCTGCAAATTTTCTAAAATCATTGACAATTTATTGGTTTTCCTTATTATAATTGTATGGAACACAAAAGTTTTGTAGATGACCTTACGGGTTTGTATAATAGGAGGTATCTCCGACGTTGGATAAAGACAGAGTTAGCAAGATGCAAGAGATACAATCTACCTTTATCCTTAGCACTATTAGATCTTGACAACTTCAAACAAATAAATGATATAAAAGGCCATCTTGCAGGCGATAATGTTCTGATACAATTTTCACAGTTCCTGAAGGAAAAGGTAAGGGCTGCGGATATGGTCGTAAGATACGGGGGGGACGAGTTTATTATAATATTCCCTAACACCAAAATAGAACAGTCCAAGGCAGTTATGCAGAGAATATTAAATAAGGCAAAGAGAAAAAACTTTAATAGCCATTCTCTTTCCGCCTCCTGTGGCATCTCTTCCTATCCTGACGATGGGGCTATGTGGGAATCATTATTCCAGACGGCGGACCGGCGCATGTATCAAATCAAGAGAACAAATAAGGGAAGAATCGGCACCGAAGAAGTGCTGGAAGAAAAGTTTAAGATACCAACTCCCCGGATGGTAGGAAGAAGGAAGGAACTGCGACTCTGCAGAGAACACATAGAAAAGAAAGAGAAAATTTTGATTGTCATAAGTGGAGAAGCAGGAGTGGGAAAGACCAGATTAGTAAACGAATTAATTTCCGGTATACCTGATAGGATTTTATTCACAGGGGCATCTTATCCCGCTATGCTTCAATCCCCATATTTTGCTGCCAGAGCTCTCCTGCGAGGGATAGTATCCAAACGAGAAGAAGTAGTTCGCGATATCTTTGTAGAACGCCTACTACTACCTCAAAAACGAATAATTTCAAGTTTCCTTCCCAACTTCACACAGACAATTTCCGAAACCACTGGAGATAGGTTAATGCTTTTTGACACTATAACAAAACTTATGGATTTGATTTCGGAGAGGATACCTCTTGCAGTGCTCTTTGATGATCTTCATTGGGCAAGTGAATCAACGATGGATCTCCTGCATTTTCTACTGAAATCAAAGAAATCATGGTATCCTATATTTGGAACGTACCGCACAGAAGAAATCAGACAAACGCCTTTCAGCGAAAAAGTTGCACTTATGGGAAGAGAAAAACTCTACAGGGAAATACCACTGGAGACGTTAGACAGAAATACTACTGAAGAAATGATCGCTATGATAATGAACTACAGGGTCTCTCCTTCTCTTTTAGAATTCATTTATAGAGAGAGTGGTGGTAATCCGTTTTTTATAGAAGAGATATTAAAGGAGATGAAGGAATCGGGTGCAATATACATAGATAAAAAAGGATATAAACTTGATAAAGGGGTAAATTTTCTTATCCCAAAGACGATAGAAGATACAATAAACCATAAGTTAACCCTCATTGGCAAAAATCTCAGGGAGGTTATAAATATCGCTGCACTAATCGGGAAAGATTTTAAATTTTCGCTCCTTCACTCAATAACGGAATTAAATGAGGGCGAATTATATGATCTACTGGACCAGTTGAAGGGTCTTCAGTTCCTGATTGAAAAAGAAGGACACATTTATTCCTTTAAAGAAGATGTATTCCGGCAGGTAATTGTCGATAAAATCCTTACCGGGACAAGAAGGAGACTACATGAGAAGATCGCATGTACTATTGAAAGAATGCTCAGGGACTCAGTAGAAAAGTTTGAACAACTCGCTTATCACTATCATCATTCAGGAAATAAGAAAAAGGTTGTCGAATTTGCTGAAAAAGCAGGAGACCACGCCATATTTGTTTATGCCCATAAAGAGGCAATAAGGTTTTATAACTGGGCACTGGAAGGGGAAATGAAGAACGATCAACGCGGAAAAATATGGAGAAAAATTGGGTCAGAATTTGCGATCAAAGGGGAATATGAACGCTCTATCCAGAGTTTTAAAGAAGCATTAAACATTATTGAAGACAGCAAGGAAAAAGCATCGATATATAAAGAGTTGGGAAGAACCTATGAACAGATGGGTAATTATAAGATGGCTCTTTCTAACCTCAGGGAAGCAAGAAAGACCTATGTCAATAGACAGGGAAAATATAGTTGTGATCCTGATATGGCATGGATATATATGGAAATGGGAAAAGAGAAATCTGCTGTGAGGAGCGCTCTCCGGGCAAAAGAAAAAATCGATAAAGGGCGTTTTCCTAAAGAGTATTCAGTAGCACTTAATACACTGGCTACTATAAGCCTACGCCGAGGCAAAAATAATAGAGCCATTAAACTATACGATGAAGCAAGAAGGATAAGGGAAGAGATTGGGTATAAAGAGGGAGTGGGCTCTATCTATGTAAATATGGCTGGCGTCTATCTTAATACACACCACCCGGATAAAGCAGAAGAATGCTTTAAGAAAGGCCTCGAACTTTACAGAAATACGGGATTTAAAGAGGGAGAAATAACCACCCTATACAATCTTGGCATCCTTGAGATGAGAAGGAACGACTTAAATCGGGCAGAGAATTATCTCCTGAAAGCCCTTGAGATGGAAGAGTGGGTAGGAGGAATAAAAAACAAAGTATTACTCCTTAAACAACTTGGTTATATATTGCTTATAAAAGGATCCCAGAAGAATGCTCTGGATAGATATAGACTGGCAGAAGAAGAGGCAAAAAAGACAGAATCACCAGAAACCCTTGTCAGGATGTACTCAAGCCTGGTAACAGTATATTTAGAATATTTCCAAAACACGGAGAAGGCGAAACAGTATCTAAAGAATGCAGAGAAATGGGTGCCAAAGATAGATGAAGGATTCACTCTATCCAGATTCTATCTTGCAAAAGTAAGATACAATCTTGCGGTTGGAGAAATTGAAGAAGGCATAAATACAATAAAAAAGCAACTTCTCCCAGTGACTAAGGAAATAGCTGACATAACTTCATTACATACAATTTATTTATTATGGGCGCAATTTTACTCTGCAAAAGGATGGGAAAGATGGGGAATTCGCTATATTGAAATAGCATTGGAATATGCCAAAAAAACTGAAGATATTTACGAAATAGCAGAAGTCCATAGAATAGCCGGTAAATTTTATTTAAATCTTAGAAAATTGAAGGAAGCAAAGAGAGAATTCAATAAGGCTTTGAGAGGTTTTAAAGAGCTTCGGTTCAACTGGTATATTCAAAATACGGAAAAAGAGTTGGCAAAAATCAAAGAAATTTCTTGAGTGTTATGAATAAAACCTAATGAAACAGATTGGGAAAGAATTAATAAGACTACTCTTAACTGCAGCACTCTTATACCTTCTTTTTCAGAAAATCCCGATAGAGAAAGTACTCCCATGCATCAAAAAAATGGATATGAAATACTTCTATATAGCTATTATGCTCTTCTTTATATATTACGGATTCTTCTCCTTAAGGTGGAGGTTCCTACTGCAATCTCAGGATATTGAGATTAAAGCAGGCATGAGTTATCTATATATACTCGTAGCCTTCTTCTTTAACAATTTTCTCCCGAGCGGCGTAGGAATGGACGTCATCCGTTCAGGATACGCTGGAGGAAGAGAAAAGTTCGAGAAAGCCTTTGGGGCCTCTATTATGGAACGCATATTAGGAATGACAGGTATGATGTGTATTGGAGTTTTCTCCATATTTTCAATGAGAATGGAATTCATTTATCTTGCCATCTTGTATCTCTTTCTGATTGTTCTGATTGGAGTAGTATATTTTCTCCTCGTTTCACTCAAGGCAAAATGGCTAAAGGATAAACTCCTATCCATAAAATTCCTCAATTTGGGAAAATCTATAAAAACCTTTTATAATGCTATTAAAATCTACAGTAAGAAAAGAAAAGTGTTGCTGATCGGGACTGGGTATTCTATTCTCGTACAGATGACAATCATCTACATTAATTTCTTCCTGGCAAAGGGGCTTTCCATGGATATATCTCTTATATCCCTAATAGCCTATATACCCCTGATAACAATAATCAGTCTTATTCCGATTACGATAAACGGCCTGGTAATGAGAGAATCCGCTTATATCTTTCTATTTTCCTCTTATGGGATTGCGCGGGAAGTTGCTCTTTCCCTATCCCTAATCTTTTTTGCAACTTCTGTGATTGCAAGTGCTATAGGGGGCATCGTTTTCATTTTCGTAAAGAGACCTCCAAAAAAGGATAATAATGGTCGCTCTATCTATAGCAGGGTTTGATCCAACCGGTGAAGCAGGCCTCTTAAGGGATATATCCGTATTTTCATCTATGGGGCTGACTTTTCACGCTGTTCCTACAGCTTTAACAATTCAATCTACTCTGAAAGTATTCGATACTATGCCCGTCCCCATTGAATATATAAAAATAGCGCTCCAGAAAATCGACAAACGCATAGACGGGGTTAAAATCGGGATGCTTTATAACAAGGAGGTTGTGAGAATAGTTGCTGACTTCTTAAAAGGCTGGAGACCTATCTATGTGGTTCTGGACCCTGTCATAAAATCTTCGTCAGGTTACGCGCTTATCTCTCAGGGTGGATTAAAAGCGCTTCTCGACTTATTATTACCTCTATCAACTTTTGTGACCCCAAATGTGGAAGAGGGCAGAATTTTAACTTCCGAAAGGGAGCCCCTAAAGATTGCCCGCAGATTACATTCTCTTGGTGCAAAGAATATCGTTATAACGGGTATAGATGGAAAAGATGATTATTTCTTTGACGGTGAGGAATCAACCCTCATTAAAGGTAATCCAATTGATTTTTCACTCCATGGATCAGGATGTTTCTACTCGTCTTGCCTATTGGGTCGTTTATTATTGGGCGATACGCCCCTAAAAGCTTTGAAGAATACAAAAAGAGCAATAGAAAATTTAGGTGAACAATCTTAGCTTTATTAATTTCTTTCCATAATCTTTATTTACACTCTTGAAAAAATAGGAATGTTTTATTATTATAATATAAAGTAAGGAGAGAAAAATCGAAAAACAAGACCTGGTAGTATTATTAAAGGACCTTAGTTTAGGAATTAGTGCAGCAATTTCCTATCCAAAGGAGCATCCTATGATAAAAGATAATATTAAAAAGGTCGTTAATCGACTTAACCTCCTTTCTTCAGAAGCACCAGAAGTATCTTTAGTATTTTTCGGAAAAAATATACTCATAGAAGGTTTCAATATAGATACAACCGAAATACCAATTTTAGCCAATCTTGTTAAGAAATGTAAGCGTATTGGGGTAGAGAGTATAACAATGGACGTAGATTCCTCAACACTGGATATTGCAGGCCTTATCGAGGCGGTGTCACACCCTCCAGCGGATCTAAGTCTTTACGATGATATCAACACCCTATTAATCGAAAAGAGAGCTGACAAGGTATATTTTAACACCGTTGAATTTAAACTCAAGACCAAAGGCGAAGAAGAGTTAGAAGGTGAGGGTTGGGGAGAAGGATTTGG
>DAOVFB010000137.1 GCA_030668705.1 Candidatus Stahliibacteriota bacterium | reverse complement strand
AAAAATCAGTCTCAATCAGTGTAAATCTGTGTCATTATTAGGTCTTTGGTCTTGGGTCTTAGTTTTATTTTTTTACCTACTTAACTATTCAACTACTCAACTATTTAACTATATCATTCTGTGTCTCCGTGTCAGACAAATCAGTCTTAATCAGTGTAAATCTGTGTCATTATTAGGTCTTTGGTCTTGGGTCTTAGGTCTAGTTTTTAATCAGTTAATATCTGTGTTAATCTGTGTCTTTTCCTTCCTACAAAACAAAAATTTCTTCCTCTGTGTTCTCTCCTGTCTCTGTGGCAAAATCAGGATTATGTTTTACGGAAAAAACTTTTCATAATATAGGAAAATAAACTAACAACCTCTGCCAGCCAGTTCCTGAATTTTTCTTTCCAGGTCAATTCTATTTCTGGTGAATTTTGTATAGCATCATAAAGATGCTCGTAATCAACATAATTCAAAAATAAATCTGTGAGAATATTAATTTTTGTTTCGTCTTTTTGAGTTAGCTTGACCCTTAAATTATGTATTATAGAAGCAAGAGAATAGACATTTTGTTCTGCCAGCATAATCGGAAGTTCTATTTTTTGAATTACCTCCATTATACTTTTGGGTGGGGTGTCTCCAGAAAGAAGCACCCCAATAAGATTGGGAACCTTGCTATAATAAAGAGCAAGCGCTGCAAGAAGTATATCACTTCTATCACTGGAGGTTGTAATTAATACCTTGCTCTGTGAAGCAGATACTGTTTCCATAACTACATGGGGTTCCATCGTAGCAATAAGAACATTATCGACTTGTTCATCCCAGATCGACGTCAAATCAGATATATTATCTTCATTTAGGACCTTTAAGTTGAGTGTTTCTTTTATCATGGACAATGTTGGAACCGATAAAATTGACCTGTAGGGAATAAAACCAAAAATCTCTAAGTTGTTCTGTTGCTTGATGCCTTTTGTGAGTAATTTACTTATCTCCTCGTATTTTTCCTTTTTTACCTTATTTATTATTACTCCGAGTACAGAACAATCATAGGATGCAAAAAGGGAGTGATTGAGGGTTATGTGGTCAATTGTGCTCCCTATGCCTCCCTCACTAATAATAAGTACTGGAGCATTTAATAATTTGGCGGCTGCCGCATTAGATAGGTTTAAAACAGAACCTACACCCGCATGCCCGGTTCCTTCAATGATTACTATATCACATTCTTTTTCGATTCTTTTAAGTGCTCTTAATATCTTATTTTTTGGCGATTTTCGATTGCCCATAATATATTTACTCGTAAGTCCTCTCTCAACGACACATGGGCTCATATCAGCAAAATCGCTTTCGAGATTAAAGATTTTTTTCATAAGAAAAACATCTTTGGCAACTTTATTGTTCTCAACCTTCACATATCGTTGAGCAATGGGTTTTATGTAGCCAACTCTAAGTTCTTTGCTTAAAAGGAATTTAATGAGCCCAAGAGAAATAGATGTTTTCCCTATGTCTCGGCCAGTAGCTGCGATAAATATTTTTTTAGCCATTTTATTCTGTTATTATAGTAATTTGCTAATTTTTATCAACCCATAATCCTAATAGTGAAGACATCAAAGCCACAGTTTCCCTATTCCCGGGATTTATAGAAGTTGAGTATTCTGGCCCACATCTTTAATAAGGGTCAAAAAGAAGATAGAATATTTCTTGACAATCTATAATTTTGTATCATACTTTGTTATTAAATGGAGGAATAATTATATGGTAGGATCATCAAAAAATAGAAATAATCCCCGCAGTAAATTGTTGTGGCTTATTGCTGAGTTGCTCGTTGTATTCATAGGAGTCTATGGTGCTTTCATATTCGATAACTATAGAACTAATAAACAGAATGAATATAGAAAACAACAGATTTATACAGCACTAAAGGAGGAATTTACATTTTCTTCGGAAGGAATGAAACAAGTAGTTCCTTTATTAGATGGTATTGTCACAGAGTTTAAGAGTGAATATGAAGAAGGTAAGATGCCAAAACCCAAACGGTTTCATTTCGTTATTGGAATCCGAACAGATATATGGGAAGCGGTTCTTCAGTCTGGTGCCTTAGAACTAATTGATGTTAAACTCGTATTTCAGCTTTCAAATTACTATTCATTCATTCGGTTTGCTGCAGAGGAATGCAAAATTTTTGACGGATTGGTCCAGCAATATATCATTCCAAATGCAGATAAAAATATAGAAGAGTTTTATAATATTAAAACAAAGAAATTCAATAGAAAATACTTATGGTATTTAGAATCGCTCGATAATATGAACAACTATATGAACAGAATTCAGAAGATGACAGATAGTTTGCTGGTTGAGATTAATAATTGTATTGAAGATTAATCCTTAGAATGTGGTGATAGTCACAGGAAATAACTTATAATGTTTAAGAAAATAAACTCAAATGATAAAGAATTGATCGAAGTAGCACGTGATGTACTGCAAAAACGGTATCGTCCTGTTAGACACACGGTCGCCGCTGCCGTCTTATGTGATTCAGGGCGGATATATACCGGGATAAATATCGAAGCTTGTGGCTACGGACCGTGTGCTGAACCCATTGCTATTGGTTCAGCATTCACAAATGGGGACTGGAACATTCGCACAATCGTTGCTGTCTGCAAGAAAGATGACAGATACCCTGTACTATCACCCTGTGGGAACTGTCGGCAGCTCATATTTGACTATGCGCCCGACGCTATGGTGATATTCGACAACAATGGCAAAATTATGAAAACAGAAGCCCGTAATCTACTACCAGGACATTATAACTCAGAGTTCGGAAACACATAACAAACCATACGCCCGGCTACAGAAGGTTATTTCTTTTTCCCTACTTTCATCGTGAGTTTATTCATCAGAAAAGCCCATACATCCGCGTGTTGCTCGATTTGAGTAGATAATGTTGTTCCTCCACCATGACCGGAGTCCCTCCTTATCAACAGGAGGATTGGCTCTCCATCTGGGTCTGCCTCCTGCAATCTTGCTACCATCTTACGGGTATGGAGAGGATGAACCCGAGCGTCATTTTCACTGCCGGTAATCAATATTGCAGGATATTCTGTGCCATCAGCAACATTATGGTACGGGGAATATTTATAGAGATACTGAAATTGTTCAGGGTCTTCAGAGGTTCCGTATTCCGTTGCCCAGATGTTGGCATAGCCAAATTTATGATATCTGAGCATATCTAATAAGGGAACGGCACAATATACTACTTCATCTTTAGTAAGGGTAAACTACTAATCTTTCTTTTTAAAAACCCTGAACTTTACGAGAAGGACCGGTCCGATGAAAAGGTCTCCCAGAAGAGCTGTAGCTACAGCAGCGCCTGATAGTATGCCAAAATCTATGAGAATTCTGGTTTCAGAAAGCAGAAAGATAGAAAACCCCAGAACGAGTATTAGCGATGTGAAACTGAGTGCCCTACCAACTTTTTGTAGAGCGTTTTCCATAGCTATTCCCCGGTTACCAATCAATGCTGCTTGGAGTATCTCTTCTTTCCTTTCTTTCCCGGACCGTCTTTTTGTCATATTCCCCTTCGGTTTTCTCTTTATACTATACCGACCAGTCAATATAGTATAATAAAAAAATTTAATATGCCAAGTCTTTTTTGTATGTGGATGTAAAAATCAAGACACATGGTTTACACATAGCAAAAAACCCACCATAGAGGGCACAGTTTTTAATCTTATGGGCGTGATTTATAACGCCTTTTTTTCCGGGTTTCACAAATGAAACCCCTACAAATAATGTAGGAGCGGTTTCCAAACCGCGATAATCGCGACAGGGATGTCGCTCCCACAATTTCCAGATACTGGAGTAGCAGAGCTTGCTCTGCGATTTTCAAAGACGCGAGACATGTAGAGGCAATTCATGAATTGCCACTACTCCGATTTCGGGTTTGGTGAATAAAATGGGGGATGGGTCGAGATGTGGGTTCGTTGAGTTCATAGGGTGATATGGGATATGTGGTATGTGATATGTGGGGATTAGTCTAGAGTCGAGCGTCCATCCTTTAGGTCTTAGGTGTTTGGATTTAGGTTTTAGGATTTAGGATTTAGGGTTTTTACCAACTCAACTACTCAACGATTTAACCACTCAACCTATTACTCTTGGTAATCCAGACTTAACTACTCAACT
>DAOVFB010000117.1 GCA_030668705.1 Candidatus Stahliibacteriota bacterium | reverse complement strand
GGCTTAGGATATGTAGGTTTACCACTTGCGATAGAATTTGTCCGCTCAGGATACAAGACCATTGGCTTTGATATAGACGAGAAAAAGGTTAAGATGCTCTCTTCCGGGAAAACCTACATAAAACATATAGGCAAAGAGAGAATTAAAGGAATGATGGAAACAGGTCTATTTGAATCTACCTCGGATTTCTTGCGGATAGGCGAAGTAGATGCCATATCCATATGTGTCCCAACCCCATTGGATGAACACAAAATTCCTGATCTCTCTTTTGTTGTAAATTCTGCTAAAGCGGTTAGCGAGAATATAAAGAAGGGAACGCTTGTAATACTTGAGTCCACAACATATCCAGGGACTACCAGAGAGGTTGTTCTTCCCATCCTACAGGAGACCGGCAGAATCCTTGATAAGGACTTCTATCTCGTATTCTCTCCTGAAAGAGAAGATCCGGGAAACAAAAAATATAACACCAGAAATATTCCCAAGGTGGTAGGCGGAGTATCTGTAGGATCAACAAGGAGAGCGGTTTTCCTATATCGGACCATATTTGATAAAGTTGTGGAGGTCTCCTCTTCAGAGGTGGCAGAGGCAAGCAAGTTACTTGAAAATACTTACAGGTCGGTAAATATAGCCCTTGTTAACGAGTTGAAGATTATCTTTGACAGAATGGGAATCAATATCTGGGAAGTGATAGAATCGGCAAAAACAAAACCTTTCGGTTATACTCCCTTTTATCCCGGTTCGGGATTGGGCGGACACTGTATCCCAATAGACCCCTTTTATCTCTCCTGGAAAGCAAGGGAATTCGGGATAAATACAAGATTTATTGAGCTTGCAGGAGAGATAAACACTTCAATGCCAGAGTATGTAATCAGTAAAACAATATCCGCATTAAATGACCATAAGAAATCTCTTCGAGGTTCAAATATTCTGGTTATAGGGATTGCTTATAAAAAAGATATAGATGATGCCAGGGAGTCTCCTGGCATTCGAATATTGGAACTACTCATGGAACGTGGTGCAAACATATCTTACCATGACCCCTATATTCCAGAGATAAAGGGGCTAAGGCAGACTGACTTAGCAATGGAATCAGTAAACTTAACAGATAAATTCCTTTCAAAGCAGGATGCAGTGATTATATCAACTGCTCATTCTAATATAGATTATAAGAAAATTTATAAACACTCTCTTCTTATTATTGACACAAGAAATGCATTTTTTGATATAAAGGATGATAAGAAAATCATTACGTAGATGAAACTTATTCATGTAGTTGGTGCTCGCCCCAATTTTATGAAAATAGCTCCAATTATGAGAGAAGCCTCTAAATACGAATCCATTGAACAGGTCCTCATCCATACAGGGCAGCATTATGATGAAAATATGTCGGAATGGTTCTTTAGAGAACTGGGGATCCCTCTACCCGATGTCAATCTCGGGGTGGGCTCCGGTCCCCACGGGAAGCAAACCGGTGAAATAATGAGAGATTTCGAGGAATTCCTGATGAGAGAAGGTGGGGATATTGTTATCGTAGTAGGAGATGTAAATTCAACTATTGCTTGTGGCCTTGTTGCCTCAAAACTACATATCCCACTTGCCCACGTGGAAGCAGGCCTTCGAAGTTTCGACAGGAGAATGCCAGAGGAAATAAACCGCCTGCTTACCGATGCGATCTCCGATTATCTCTTCACCCCTGCAGAGGAGGCAAATGAGAATTTAGGAAAAGAAGGAATACCAGAGGAAAAAATCTATTTAGTTGGTGATGTCATGATCGACACCCTCATCTGGGAGATGGAAAGAACCGAAAATCTTAACAAACCACCAATCGACGATTTAAAAGACAAGGAATATGCTACACTGACCCTGCATCGTCCCAGTAATGTAGATGTTCTGGAAACATTTAAAGGAATTATGAATGCATTAAACACAATAGCAAAAGAAATTGAAATTATATTCCCCGCTCACCCAAGGACACAAGAGAGGATGAAAGAATTCCGTATCTATCCGGATAATGATAATATACGCGTAATCGATCCTCTTTCATACAGAGAATTCTTGCGTTTATATAAGAATTCAAGGTTTGTATTAACGGATTCAGGCAGTATCCAGCAGGAGACATCCTATCTCAACATTCCCTGCCTCACCATAAGGGAAAATACTGAAAGACCATTTACTATTACTAAGGGCACAAACACCCTGGTTGGCACAAACACGGAGAGGATAGTTGGGGAGGCAGGAAAGATCCTCTCTGGATGTGAGAAGAAATCAAAGGGACTCCCCCTCTGGGATGGAAAAGCATCGGAAAGAATAGTTAAGATATTGCATGAAAGTCTCTAAATAAGGACTCTTTCGAGTATCTTCCTTTTTAAGCGCAATTCCAACGTCTAATATATATCTATTTGCTGACACGTTCGAGAACTCACATAAAATAATTTCCTTTATGCCCGAAAATATACAATTATGGAACTTATACGGACATTAACTCGTCTAATTTATAAAAGAAAGGAGGGGATAATAATCTGGAGGAAGCAAGGATTTACACTATTGGTGATTGATATAGTTTTCGCTTTTCTGGCAATGAGTATCACTTACTATCTTCTCCAAGAAAGAAGTGTATTCTCAGACCATAGTAAAATACTCGAAATCACAATATTTACTATAATAGTAATAGGAGTCTTTGCTTACACTGACCTATACAATTATGCGGTCTCCCTTAACCGATTTAGATATCTTTATAGAACGACTAAGGGAATTGTATACACATTTATCGCGTATCTCATATTGTCCTGGTTGCTCAAATCCTGCCACCATCAACATACTCTATTTCCTTTAGTTCTTTTCTTTATCTTCGCAGGTCTAACGTACTTCTCCAGGATACTCATACTCCCTCTACTTGCAATTATTTTTCCAAAAAGGGATATTATACTATATGCTCCTGAAGGTGAATACAAGGAGATAGAAGAGTGGATGAAAAATCACCGTGAATCCAATATAAATATACATAATATTATAACAGACGAAGATGAGATGATAAAATATAGAGAAAAAGGAACACCTATCATTCTTTCTACTGTGACGGGAAACTGGGAGCGGTTGTTTAAACTGCTTCTCTCTTTTAAGGATAAAATCCCGGTGTTATTGTACTCTCCCTTACTAACAGGGATTGATGAGGTAGATTACTGGCCATATGTAAATGAGGTTCCACTTGTTCCTTTTAGGTGGAATGGTAAAGGAAAAGCATATAGGTGGGTTAAAAGAGTCATTGATATCATAGGAGCATTAGTTGCAATTATTATATTTTCCCCTTTAATGTTAACTTCTGCAATAATTATAAAACTTACCTCAGAAGGTCCCGTATTTTTCAAACAGGAAAGATTCGGTAAAAAGAATAAGAAATTCAAGATGTTAAAGTTTAGATCAATGTTTACAACAAATAACCACGATACCCACAAGGAATTTGTAAAGAATTTTATAAACGGGAATAACTGTGACAAGAAGGTATATAAAATAATAGATGACCCACGAATTACACCTTTTGGTAACATTTTAAGAAAAACAAGTATTGATGAATTCCCTCAATTCTTCAATGTTCTCACCGGGGACCTTTCCCTTGTAGGGCCAAGACCCCCTATCGAATACGAAACTAAAGAGTACTCAGAGTGGCAAAGAGAGCGTCTCTCTGTAACTCAGGGACTAACAGGTGTGTGGCAAATCTTCGGAAGATCACAATTACCCTTTGACAAATCCTGCTTTCTCGATATATATTACGCTGAAAATAAAGGTCTGTGGATGGATCTGCATCTATTGATATTAACGCTTCCCACGATAGTATTTGGAAAAGGAGCATATTAGGAGGTAGTATTGGGATATATAAACCTAAGGGGAGAAAAGAAAGAAATTGACACCGAGATTCCGCAGGATTTGCTCATCCCTGAGTATAACATCGTTATAAATGATACAATCCTTGGAGATGGGGTTACTATATGGAGTAATGTAAACATCTATGGAGCTAAGATTGGCAGAAATACAAAGATAGGAGCATTTGTAGAAATCCGGAAGGGGGTAGAGATAGGAGAAAACGTCAAGATAGAACCCCTGGTATTTATCCCTGAAGGTGTAAGGATCGGGAACTGTGTATTCCTTGGACCCAATGTTGTATTTACCAATGACATGTATCCTCGCTCATGTACAAAGCAAGGAGAGTTAATAGAGGAATATGAAATAACTCCTACAACCATTCAAGATGGCGCCTCTATTGGTGCTCAATCAGTTATAATGTGTGGGATCACAATTGGAGAAGATGCTCTCGTTGGGTTGGGCTCAACTGTTATGAAAGACATCCCTGCAGGGACTGTTGTCTATGGAGAGAAAGCAAGGGTAAGGAGGAAATTTAATGAATCAGATTCAACTCGTTGACTTACACGCTCAATATGAAGAAATCAAAGAAGAGACGCATAAACTCTGGGAAGAGATACTCGAATCTATGTATCTTTATCTTGGGCCAAATGTCCAAAAATTTGAGAAGGAATTCGCTCTTTTCAATAAGGTTAAATATTGTGTGGGGGTTGGAACCGGTACGGAAGCTGTCCATCTGGCAATCCGTTCTTTGGGAATTGGAGAAGGAGACGAGATCATCACCTCCTCACATACATTCTTTGCCACCATCGAAGCTATCATCCACGCAGGGGCATATCCAGTGCTCATTGATATTGACCCCCAGTGGTATACATTATCACCAGAAGCAGTTTCAAATTATATAGAAAGTTATTGTATAAAAGAAAAGAATGGATTGAAGGATAAAAAAACAGGTAAGATCGTAAGAGCTATATTACCTGTCCATCTCTACGGACATCCAGCTGATATGGATGCCTTAAGAGAAATAGCAGATGAATATAATCTCATGTTAATAGAGGACTCTGCCCAGGCCCATGGTGCAGAATACAAAGGCAAAAAGGCAGGAGCACTCGGAGATGTTGCAGCTTTCAGCTTCTATTTTTCAAAGAATCTTGGAGCCTTTGGTGAAGGTGGAGCAGTAACGACAAGTAACGAAGAATATGCAAACAGGTTGAGGAGATTAAGGGAACACGGACAGAAAGATAAATATCATCATGAATCTATTGGTTATAATTCAAGACTGGACGAACTTCAGGCTGCAGTACTAAGATGCAAATTAAAACTGCTAAATAAGTGGAATGACAGAAGAAGGGAAATTGCGTCTTTCTATAATGATGCGCTAAATGGTTTACCCCTAAAGACTCCAACTGAAGCCGAATGGGCACATCATGTTTATCATCTATATGTGGTACGCTCTACCAGAAGAGATGAACTCTTTAAATATCTAAAGGAGAAGGGCATTGGGTGTGGTATACACTATCCCATTCCCTGTCATCTGCAGGAAGCGATGAAGAAATATGGGTATAAGGAGGGAGATCTTCCCCAAACAGAGAAAATAGCAAAAGAAGTCCTTTCACTACCAATGCATCCACACCTCAGAGAGGATGATACCCTGCGTGTTGTTAAAACAATAAGAG
>DAOVFB010000043.1 GCA_030668705.1 Candidatus Stahliibacteriota bacterium | reverse complement strand
GACAAACATGGGTAAACAAGCTCGGTGGTTGCACAGTATGACATCTTCGCCCTCCTTAACCTGTATTCATCATGTCATATCTGTCTACCACCGAGCGTAAAACTATTTGCAGATTTCGGAGTAGCAGACTCACTCTGCGTTACCATGGCGCGCAACTTGTAGAGGCAATTCATGAATTGCCCCTACTCCAATTCTTTTTTTGACACTGGACTCTTGACACTCGACTAATTCCCACATATCACATATCCCATATCACCCTACGAACCCAACGAACCCTATGAACTCAATAAACCCAGAACACCCCACCGAGATGAAACCGCAGATGAACACAGATATGTCGCTTCGCTCCAGTCTTTTAGTCTATAGTCAGTATTTTACTCCGACCTACTTAACTACTCAACCATTTAACCATTTAACTATATTATTCGACGCTTTACTCTAAACTATGTTACGGTTTTCAGGGAAAAAATTTAAGAAGACCTTGACAAGATATTTTTTTCCCATATATACAGAATAATTATAACCCAAATGATAAAGAAAGGATAAAAATAATAGTATAGATATATGGAAATTTATTTTTTACAAAAGGATAAACTAATAAATCTTTTAGAGATTTTAGAGAAGACAGGAAAAGTATTCTGGGCTAGGGAAAAAGAGTTATCATCAAACAGGGGAGTAGTCAGGACAATAAGTATTGAGGAATTGAATGAGGATTACATACAGGATTACCAGATCCCGGGGCTTAGAGCCCATGATATTTTTAAACCCTTCCTGTTACCTCTTCGCTCTAAGGTTTGTGAATATCCTGATAATGAGTGGGCGGATATTAAGGATGCCACGGAAAGAACAGTTCTCTTTGGTCTTAAGAGTTGTGACTTGAATGCAATTGGAATACTTGATAAGATATTTCTTGAGGATACTGAATTTATAGATCCCTTTTACAAGAGGAAAAGGAAATCCCTTGTAATTGTATCATCTGATTGCATAAGTGCAGGTGAGAGTTGTTTTTGTAATTTACTTGAAAATACTCCATATGCTACTTCTGGCTTTGATATCAATATAGCCGAGGTTTCTGATGGCTATCTTCTGGAAGCTGGAACCGAAGCAGGGGAGAAAATATTGAGTGAACTCCAAACCCGGGAAGCTACCAGGAAAGCAGTTAAGGAAAGGGATGATAGGCGGAAGAAAGTATTAAATGAATTGAAGAAACAAAATGCCAGGTTTGAGAAGGCGTTTTCCGAACTTTCGAAGAGAGTGAGTGAAGGATATAATTCTATTCCGGGTTGGGCCCTGGGGAGTACGTGCGTCTCCTGTGGAGCGTGTACCAATGTCTGTCCTGTTTGTTATTGCTTTACTCTCTTTGACAGGTCTTTTAAGAGGGGTGATAAATCGAACCGATTTATGGTCTGGGATTCCTGTCAGTACAAGGGATTTTCTCAGATGGCAGGAGGTATGAATCCGCGATTCTCATTAATGGAGCGCTTTAAAAATAGATATTACCATAAATTTTTCCGATTCAGAGAGCGTTATGGACTCTATAAATGCACTGGCTGTGGGCGATGCATAGACAATTGTCTCGGTAATATAGATATGAGGGAAGTGCTCTCCGGTATAAAGATAGGAAAGGATGCGAACTAATGGATAATATATACTATCCAAGAGAAGCAGTCATAACAGATATAAAAGAAGAGACACCAACTATTAAGACATTCCGCTTTGAATTAAATGAACCATTGGCCTTTAAGGCTGGTCAGTTTATGCAACTCACTGTTCCAGGTATTGGAGAGGCACCTTTCACTCCATCCTCTCATCCGGGTAAGGTAGGAGAGATGGAGATAACGATTCTCCGTGCAGGAAGGGTTACTGATGTCCTGCATAACGAAGTCAAAGTAGGGGATAAACTTGGACTACGTGGGCCTTTTGGAAAGGGTTATCCCCTGGATAAATTTAAAGATAGGGAAGTACTCATTGTTGGTGGTGGTGTAGGTCTTGCCCCCCTTCGTTCTCTAATTTATGCATTATTTGACCACATTGAAGATTTTAGTAAGGTTTCAATCTGTTATGGAGCAAAGACGCCAGAGGATCAATGTTTTACAGATGAATATAACAAGTGGAAAGGTATGCCAAAAACAACCCTCAATCTGACTATTGATAAACCCCATCCGGATTGGAAGGGGACGGTTGGTCTCATACCCTGTCTTCTCGAGGAAGAGAAGCTTGACGTGGATATCAAAAAATCTTATGCGGTATCTTGTGGTCCTGAGATAATGCTAAAATTCGTGACATTCAAGTTACTTGAAGTAGGGTTTAAGCCAGAGCAGATATATCTTTCTATGAACAGAAGAATGAGCTGTGGTCTTGGAAAGTGTGGACGATGTAATATTGGTCCATACTACCTGTGTAAAGATGGACCGGATATGTGTTACGCTGATATAAAGGATTATCCCAATGTCTTTGGCTGAAGAGTATAGAACCAAATGCCCATTCTGTTCAATGCAGGATGACCTTATTTTAAGGAGAGGCAATCCCAATAGTGCACTATTTGGGAAGGATAATCTCTTTGGCCTATATGTTGATGAAAGGAATGATAGGGGGCTTTGTCCCAGAGGTAATTTTACAACCGAGCTCCTCACTTCACCCTACCGCCTTAGAAATGTTATGGTGAATGGTAAGCCCTATGGTATGGATGATGCAATAAAAGAGTGCTCTTCTATATTAAAAGAGATATCAAAGGGAAAGAATGAGGTTGCCATACTGATGGGGGGGAATCATTCACTTGAGGAGGCTTATCTTGCCAGGGAATTTTGCAATCAATTAAATACAGAGCTCATAGGGATTTTCCCATTCGAAGACGAGGCCCTTCTAAGTGTAAAGAACGATTTTTCCTTTGATGAGATTTCATCATCGGATCTTGTATTTACGATTGGGGACATTTTCTCACACTCGCCAACTATGGCGAAACCAATAATTAATGCCCGAAATAAGAAGAGAGGTAATCGCCTCCTTTATCTCGATATTGTAGGTGGAAGGGTAAGCCCATTTGCTTCTAACTACATAGTAAGACCGGGATATACAGCTTATTTCCTTTCAATCCTTCTTGATTTTATTAAGGGAAAGAAAAAGAATATAGTATTAGAGAAGACAGGAATTGGGCTTTCTTCCCCTTCTATAAAAGAGATTGAAACAGCCCTTAAGGAAAGCAATAATGGCTGGATTATTTTCTCCAACATCTATGGACACTTTGCGAATTCTCTTACTATCGTAGGTTTACTAGGAGAAATTGCGCGTAGGACCGATAATCACTTTGCGGTTGTTCCTGTTGCGCAGAACTCCCTTGGAGTTGGAAGGGTTATAGGAAAATTCGGTAATGAAGATATTATGAATAGGCTTATGAATAAAAAACTAAAGGGGATGATGTCCTTTGGTGGACTGCTTCCAGAGCTTCTTACAGGGTTTAATAATTATGTGGATAATCTTAGTTTTGTACTATCCACCACAATACTTAAATATGAAGATTTTCCAGGATATCTCTTTCCAACTACCCTTTCTATTGAAAAAGAAGGGTCTATTGTATCTTTAGAGGAAGAGGTTGTATCTCTGGGGGATGCAGTTCCTCCTGTTCCTGGAGCAGTGAGCGATGGTGTATTGATCAGTAATCTCATGATGGAAATTTCGGGAAAAGAGATAAAGGCCCCTGTGGGAGGACTCATGCCAGTGGATGGGAAATCGAGAGGACTACATTATGCACCACAGGCTTTTGAAGATGAAGAATTTCCGTTTACTCTTGTGGGTATTGGTCTACCCTATCATCATAGCAATGGTGAAATTAGTAGGAGAATGGCCTGGAATATAGAAAAAGGTGGGCCATATCTTTTCTTAAACCCGTCACAAAAGAAAAAGTTGGGTTTAGGTAGAACCGTGACCGTAGTAACTCCCTATTCATCCTGTGAGTTTGAGATAGGGAGCCCGAGCGAATCACCATATAATATTCCTGAAGGTGTCCTTGCATTACCTACCCACTACCCTGAAACCAGAGAATTATTCCCTATAGGAGTTGATAATGATGGTATGCTTTCTCCGGGAGCTGTGAAAGCGAGGTTAGAACAATGATAGATGCGAGAGAAACAAGAATCGTTCTGGATATTGATAGGTGTATTAGCTGTCATGCTTGCGATGTGGCCTGTTACGAAAGCCACTCTAATAAGTGTAATCTTACCCGGGCGAAATTCGACATTATTGCTGATTTGCCGTTGCATTGCAAACACTGCACTGAGCCGTCCTGCGTAGAAGCCTGTCCTGCGGAGGCACTCCTGAGGCGAGAAGACGGTCTGGTCTATCATAACAGCTTCCGATGTATTGGATGTCTTTCCTGTACATATGCTTGTCCTTTTGGCGTCTTGAAAGCCGTGAGGGTAAGGCACATTGTTTCCAAATGCGATCTATGTTTTGATAGGTTGGATGAAGGAAGAGAGCCAAGGTGTGTAGAGACCTGTACATCGGGGGCATTAAGCTATATTCCAATTACCGATGAAGATGAGAGAGAAAGGGATAGAGTGGATGGGCGGATTAAAGCAAAACCCTGGAGAAGATAGATGAAATTAGTGATATATTATCTCATTTATCCTGGTTTTGTATTTGCTTCAATTATAGGGCTTTTGAGTACCTGGTTTGACAGGAAACTCTCGGCAAGAATTCAGTGGAGGCAGGGTCCTCCCTGGTATCAGAGTTTTGCAGATATAGGGAAACTTCTTTACAAAGAGGTGATAATCCCTAAGGAGGCTAACCGTTCAGGGTTCATTGTTGCTCCTTTATTTGGACTTGCAGCAGTAACACTTGCAGTTACTATACTTGGTGTGGGTATGATAAATCCAACTGCTGGTTTTATTGGAGATATTATTGTTGTATGGTATTTATTTGCTATACCAGCGATATCATTAATCTATATAGGTTCAACATCGGGTAATCCATTAAGTTCGGTTGGTGTGTCACGCGAAATAAAACTTCTCCTCTCCTATGATTTACCTATGGTAATTCTTATAGTAATGGTTGCATCTAAAGTAGGTGGTTTTACAATAGGGTCTATTACAGAGTGGCAACGAATTAATGGGTCATTAATTGGGCACTGGTATGGGGTTATTGGATTTATAATTGCTATTTTCTGCATTCAGGCAAAGCTCGGAAGGGTTCCTTTTGACCTTGCTGAGGCTGAAACCGAATTGGGCTCGGGGATACTTATGGAGATGTCCGGAGCTGTTCTGGCTGCCTATGTATTGAGCCAGGCTATAGCTCTCTTTGGTCTTTCTTACTTTCTTATAATCTTATTCTGGGGTGGTGTTTCCGGTGGGATTGGAATCCTCTGGGCAATATTAAAATATTTATTGATAATGGTGTTTTTAATACTTTTAAAGAATACGAATCCGAGGCTTAGAATCGACCAGGCAATGAAATTCTTCTGGGGTTGGATGACAGGTGGCGCAATATTAGCTGGGATACTTGCATATCTGGGGGTGTAAATGGATATATTGAAAAAATCTTTTAAGAAATCTATATGGGTATTTCATTTATCAGCTGCTGCCTGTAATAACTGTGATATTGAGGTTCTGGAGTTACTTACTCCCCGTTATGATATAGAGCGATTCGGAATGAAATTGGTTGGAAGTCCGCGCCACGCTGATGCACTACTTGTATGTGGCGCAATCAGTGCTCATGCAAAGCCAAGGTTACTTGAGGTCTATCGGCAGACACCAAAACCCTGTCTGGTTGTTCTTTTTGGTTCCTGTGGTTGTTCATCAGGTATATTCCGGGACAGTTATTCCATTGTTGGGCCAGTAGATAAGATACTCAAGGAAGAGGACCCAGATGTCAAGATCGTCTACATACCAGGTTGCCCTCCAAAGCCTGAAGCTATGATAGAAGGCATTGTAATGGGATTGGGGGCGCTCTGATGGGTAATGTAATGAATGATTTAAAAAACGCTCTTGGTAAAAAGATACTGGATATTACCAAGCCAAGGGATAATCGAATATATTTAAGGGTTAAACCAGAGGACATACCGTCCGTAATGAAATATCTTTTCTTCGATTATAAATGTAAGTTTTCAACTGCTACCGGTATGGATATGAGAGAGGGGATAGAAATCATTTATCATCTTGCGAGAGAGGATAAAAAGATGTTGATAAATGTGAAAACCCTCCTACCGTATCCCAATCCTTCTATAGAATCGATAGGTAAAGATATACCGGCTTTCAACTGGATAGAAAGGGAATTAAATGAGATGCTTGGTGTAGAATTTAGGGGACATCCAGATATGAGAAGACTACTTCTTGCTGATTCTTTCCCTCCTGGCAAATATCCCCTCCGCAAAGATTTTCAGAATTCTGATGTAAATGATGAAGATTATGACTATGAGAGGTCTGGGTTATGAAGAGAACGATAGTTCCACTTGGTCCATATCACCCACTCCTTGAAGAACCCGAGCACTTCAAACTATATGTGGAAGGAGAAAAGGTCATGGAGCTGGATGTTGAGATAGGATATAACCACAGGGGTATTGAGAAGCTATCAGAGAGTAAAACCTGGGATCAGGTCCCATATCTGGTTGAACGTATATGTGGTATATGCTCTACTTCTCATCCCTTTGCTTATTGTCTTGCAGTTGAGGATTTACTTGGGTGTAAGATTCCAGAAAGGGCAGAGCTTATCAGAGTAGTAATTGCAGAATTGGAAAGGATACATTCTCACCTGCTCTGGCTGGGGCTTGCAGGGCACTTCATAGGATACAACACCGTGTGGATGTGGGCATGGAAGTACAGGGAAACGATATTAGAGATTTGTGAGAAACTTACAGGGAATAGAAATCACTACGCAATGTTTAAGCCCGGTGGTGTTCGGAGGGACTTTAATGATGAACAGATTGAGTATGGATTAAATAGGATTGAAGAATTAGTAAAACCCCTGACTATGTTAACAAATGCAATTTTAGATGACCCTGTGATTCATAAAAGGTTGAAGGGCGTTGGCGTTCTTTCTTATGAAGATGCAGTCCTCTATTCTGCATTGGGGCCTACATCCAGGGCTTCTGGAGTTCCATGGGACGCAAGGTGGGATGAACCCCTTGCGGGGTTTAAGGATCTTAACTGGAAGATTATTACCCAGGAGGATGGTGATGTATTCGCAAAGGCGGTAGTTCGGCTTCTCGAATGTTTTGAGTCCATATCCCTTATAAAACAGGGGTTAGAAAAGATGACCGATGGCCCCATTGATGCAAGGATAAAGGAAGTTCCCCCTGGTGAAGGGTGTGGACGTTACGAAGCACCAAGGGGAGAGGTAATCCATTATGTCCGAAGTGACGGCTCAAATATGCCATATAGGCACAAGATTCGTGCACCAACATTTAACAACCTTCCTACCTTTAGGGTATCCTGCGTGGGTGAAACAATAGCTGACGTTGCACTCATAACAGCTTCCATAGACCCATGCTACTGTTGCACAGAAAGAGTGGGTGTTGTGGATGAATGCGGAAATGAAAAGATTCTCCGAGAGGATGACCTTATAAGGTTGAGTATAGAGAAGACAGAACAGATTATAAAAGATTTGGGTAAGATCCCAACCCTATACAGCAAGGAAATCTAATGAGGAATTTACTACTATACCCAATAGTTATACCTTTTCTTGCTGGCCTTTTCACTCTGATCGTTCCTCGGGCTAAAAGGTTTAAGCAACTTATAACGATAGCGGTTTGTGGCTACCTGCTTTATTATGGGATCCGTTTGTTTCTACTCCCTGACATTGTTGGTTCGTTCTTCACCGTTAACCTTTATGTATTCAGAGCGGATTTCATCCTTAAGGCAGACCACTTAAGTAGCCTTATGATTCTCTTTACATATTTATTCGGATTCCTTATTTCTATTTATATTGTTCGTTCCCGTGATTGGGTTCGTAGTGGGGATAATCAATATCTAACCTATTTTCTCTGGACACTTGCCGGGGTGTCCGGAGTCTTCCTCTCTGCCAATCTCTTTTTCGTACTCGTTTTCTGGGAGATGATAACCGCTATCTTTTTCCTATTCGTAAATCTCGGGAGGGGGAAACTGACAGCGGAATCAGCAAGGAAGACCTATGTAATTCTTGGGCTTGCCGATGCTGCATTCCTCTTTGGTGTTGGTTTTATCTGGGCTTCCACCGGAACGCTTAATATCGATTTAATTAATATTGATACCACTGCAGGTATTGTTCAGAAGATTGCATTCTTTGCATTTATTGCTGCATCGATTGCAAAGGCCGGAGCGCTACCGCTCCATACATGGATTCCTACTATTTCAGAGAATGCCCCGATATCAGTGATGGCTTTTATCCCTGCAGCCCTTGATAAACTCCTGGGTATCTATCTTCTGTCCTTAGCGATGCTCAAGTTATTCACGGTTCAACCTCTATTCAGTTTCATTATTATGTTGATAGGCGCTGCCACTATTATAATAGCAGTATTTATGGCTCTTATACAGCATGACCTAAAGAAGTTGCTTGCCTATCACGCAATAAGTCAGGTTGGGTATATGATTCTCGGTATCGCAACGGGAACAGTTGTAGGGGTAATCGGCGGTTTATTCCATATGTTAAATAATTCTATATACAAGAGCGGTCTTTTCCTATGTGCTGGAGCAATTGAAAAGGAGACAGGAACTACAGATTTGGAGAAACTTGGTGGACTCTATAAAAAGATGCCCCTGGTGCTGGTAGCTAATGTTATCCTTGCCTTAGCTATATCAGGTGTTCCACCACTTAATGGTTTTACCTCAAAGTGGATGGTTTATCAGGGAGTTCTTCAAGTGGGCCAGCCGGTATTTTTAGCTCTTGCAATTTTTGGCAGTGCCTTAACACTCGCTTCCTTCCTGAAGGTGATATATTCTGTATATTTTGGAGGTGAGTCACCTGCTGTTTCGAGCACCAGGAGACCTTCCTATCTGATGAGTATACCAATTAGTATCCTTGCTATTCTCTGCCTTATATTTGGTATATTTGCAACCCTGCCCGTCGGCAAATTCTTTATACCGATTAATTTTGCCCTATTCCAGAATGTTAAGTCTATAGCACTTCTCGACAATTTAAGCTTTGCCAATGCATTCTGGAATCCATCACTTGCAACCACCGCAATCATTATAGGACTCATAATAGGTATTATTATCTACCTTGTTGGTAGAGTTTTCAAATATCGTGAGCAGCCAATATACACCTGTGGAGAGAGATTTGAACTTGAGGAAAGAAGGTTCCCTGGGACAGGTCTCTATTTGACGATAATGGAACTACCGTTTATTGGACAATATCTAAGAGATAGGGACAGTGGCGCCTATGATGGATATAACCTGGTGAGATTTATAGGATGGGAAACAATTATTAAGAAATTAAAAGATTTACACAATGGAATCCTATCTACCTATCTATCCTGGTGTGTAATTGGATTTTTGATAATAATCTTTTTACTTATGAGTCAATAGGAGACAACGATGGAAACTATAATTATACTGCACATAATCCTTGTTTTTATGATAATAGGGTCCCTGATTACCGTGGAGATAAGGAATATGCTTTCTGCTGTTATCTCTGTTGGTGCTGTGGGTTTTGCCCTCTCCCTGGCATTCCTGTTCCTTGATGCCCCTGATATTGCGATAACTCAGGTAATCGTTGAGATCTTATCCCTTGTTATTCTGATACGGGCAACCATCAAGGTGGATAATGTTGCTATAGAGAAGAGAGAGCATATTCTCTCCGATAGAACTGCTCTCATATTCGTTGGAATGATATTGGTGTTCGCCTGGTTTGCATTCCAATCACTCCCTACCTTTGGTGAACCCAGTATGAGGGTTTCACAGTATTATCTTATGAATGGTCTAAGAGAAGTAGGCGCAACCAATTTTGTTACCTCGGTGATATTGGATTACAGAGCTTACGATACGCTTGGAGAAGCGATGGTTCTGTTTACCTCGATAAGTGGTGCTTTTGTTATTCTACGTCGTTGGAAGAAAGAACAGGACAAAGATTTCCTTCGCATAGACAGGGAGCATTAATATGGATAAACATACAGGTATGACCCCAATTGTAAAAATGATAACCGAGGTATTATGTGGTCTTATGCTTGTATTTGGTGCCTTCATCGTCTTATACGGACATATAACACCAGGTGGGGGATTCCCAGGTGGTGTTATGATTGCCCTGGTATATATCCTCATCACCCTTGCCTACGGAAGAGTTATTGTTGAAAGAAAGGTGAGCGGGATTATCGCTTCTGTTGTGGATGATATAGGAGCACTTATATTCTGGAGTGTAGGTATGATTGGTCTATTTGTTGGGGGAAGCTATCTGTTTAATTTTTTGGGGAAAGGAAGTCCCTTCCATATATTATCCGCCGGTACAATAATAATTAATAATATAGCTATAACACTGAAGGTCGGTATGTGTCTCTACGCTATCTTCTTAGCTCTTGCCATACTTCAGAGAGTTGTGATAGATGAACCAAAGGAGGAGGAAGAATGACCCTATACTTTCTTGACTTTGTTTTATTTGCGATAGGAATCTATGCGCTGGTAGCCAAGAGGCATATCGTGAAAAAGATATTAGGTGTGGCCATTATGGAATATTCTGTGAATCTCTTCCTTATCCTCATAGGTTTCAAGAAGGCAGGCGTAGCACCAATTCTTACAAAGGATATGGACCTTGTTACCTTTATCAAGACAGCTGTTGACCCACTTCCTCAGGCACTGGTTCTTACATCCATCGTGATAGGCCTTGGAACACTTGCCCTTATGGTATCTATAGCGATTCGTCTCTATGAGAGGTATGGAACTTTTGATATGCACGAGATAAACAGGCTCAGGGGTTAGAGATGGATGTTAGACTTCCCTTGTTCGTTGTAACTCCTATATTTGGTGCCATTATTATTCTCCTTGTCGGTAAATGGGATAAGAAGATTTTCCCGAGAGTATGGTCAATCATCACTATGGCGTTTCTCCTTCTATTGATATTCCTTACATGGAATAAAGGAACACTCCTTCATTTTATGGGGGGATGGGAGCCTCCCTATGGTATAGTGCTCGTAGAGGATTCCCTTTCTCTCCTTATACTTCTTATAATCAATGTTGTTGGGTTTCTCTCTATCGTTTTCTCCTATTCGTATATCCTTCGCTATGAAGACTATCTTAGATTCTTCTCTATGTTCCTGCTTATGATAGCCGGTATGAACGGTGTAGCTATCGCAGGTGACCTCTTTAATCTATATGTCTTTTTAGAGATTGCTTCTATTGCATCGTATGCACTTGTTGGATATGGGGTAGGGCCGGAGGAACTTGAGGCTTCTTTTAAATATCTTATCCTTGGGGTTCTAGCGTCCACGCTCATATTATTCGGAATAGCAATCATCTACGCAGCAACCGGCTCTGTAAGCATGGCTGATGTTGCAAGATTCCTTATTAATAATCCCGGGAACAGAGCGGTCCTGCTGGCCAGCGGATTCTTTCTTATGGGATTTAGTTTAAAGGCTGGTCTTGTGCCTTTCCATGCATGGTTACCAGATGCTCATCCCGCAGCACCGGCGCCTATCTCTGCCATGCTTTCAGGTGTTCTAATTAAGGTGCTTGGAATATATGCAATGATAAGGGTGTTCTATCATGTTATTGGTATAACTCCAATGGTTTCCCAGATATTCATCGGTATGGGGGGGTTATCGATGGTTGTGGGTGCACTTATGGGGTTTGGACAGGATGATATGAAGAGACTCTTTGCCTTCTCATCGATAAGCCAGATGGGATATGTGATGATAGGGATAGGTCTGGGCACGCCTCTGGGTATTTTTGGAGCTCTATTCCATCTCTTGAATCACGCCGGATATAAATCGCTCCTCTTCCTTTCATCAGGAGCAATTGAACGTGAAACCAGGACGAGGAAACTTTCAGAACTTGGAGGATTACGTGAGAAGATGCCTGTGACCTCTGCAGCCTCTGTGGTGGGCTCTTTGTCTATCTCTGGAGTTCCCCCGTTCAATGGATTCTGGAGTAAACTGATTATACTCCTTGCGGCATTTCAATCGAGGAACTTTTTAGTTGCCGGGATCGTTGTATTTACAGCTTTCCTTACATTGACCTATTATCTACGGTTCCAGAAAAATGCTATCTTTGGCAGTGTGTCGGAAAAGGTAAAGGGAGCTCACGAGGCTCCGATACCTATGGTTATGCCGCTTGTCATATTTGCGATATTCTGTCTCCTCATTGGTGTATTTAACCATACGATTATTAGTGGGATAATAATACCTGCAGGGCAGATTCTTCTTGATCGCGCAGGATATATTATGTCAGTTCTTGGTGGTGTTTAGGAGGACAAATGAAGAATAGGTTAACCCAGTTCATTACATATTTCATTTTCTGGATGCTTCTTACCTGGTCTATCAACATACAGGATGTTTCAGCTGGGGTTGTAGTATCTCTTATTGCAATAGCTCTTACCAGAGACCTATTTCCTGAAGAAATGGCCAAATTCCTTAGCCCTGTTCGTTTTCTCTGGGCTGTTCTTTATTTAATTTATCTCATATACTATATAATCCTTGCTAATTTTGATGTGGCATATAGAGTCATTCACCCTGCTCTTCCAATACGTCCTGGTATAGTTAAAGTAAAGACGGGATTAAAGAGTGAAATGGCAAGGACAATGCTGGCAAACTCCATCACGCTTACTCCGGGAACCCTCTCTGTAGATGTGAATGGAGAGGACTATTATATTCACTGGATAAATATAATGACTGATGACCCCGAAGAACAAAGACGGATAATAATAAGTAGGTTTGAATGGATGCTCCGGAGGGTATTCGAATGATGACAGTATTCTTCGTTCTCCTTCTTATAGGTGCTTTTATGTGTCAGTACAGGATAATGGTGGGTCCGACACCTCCTGATAGGATGGTAGCTATAGATATTATGGGTATATTGGTAGTAGGATTCTGTGCACTCTACTCGGTTCGGACAGGGAGGGAGTTCTACCTGTATATAGCAATAACCTGGGCAATACTCTCCTTTGTGGGAACACTTGCCCTTGCCAAATTCCTTGAAGGGAGGAGCTTCGATGAGTAATCATGTGGCTATCGGTTTTATAGCAGTTGGTGTAATATTTGACCTTCTTGGGTGCCTTGGTTTGATTAGATTGCCAGATGTGTATAATAGATTACAGGCCGCAACGAAATCGGTTACCCTTGGAACCTGCATGGTTCTCTTTGGAGTTTTTCTTGAGTTTGGATTTACCGCTGGTGGTGCCAAGGCCTTACTCTGTATTCTCTTTATCCTTCTTACTTCTCCCACTTCAGCCCACGCACTGGCAAGGGGCTCACATATTAGTGGCTTTAAACTCTGGGAAGGAAGTGTAATGGATAAGTTAGAAGAGGATAAAGGAGAATAGATGGCAATCAGGAAACCGAAAATCAGGGAACTGGGCGAGGCCGTAAGGGCAATAGTTCAAGGACCATTTACTACTAAATTCCCCTTTGAAGAACCGGAGATAATACCAGAGTTTCGTGGTTTCCCGAAGTTTATAGACGAAGAGTGCGTAAGATGCGGAGCCTGTGCCGAGGTATGCCCTGCTAATGCAATCGAGGTAGAAGAGATAGAAAAAGATGGGAAGTTGTTCAGGCGGGTGCGTTTTCGATATGACATATGTATACTCTGCGGGCAATGTGGTGCTCTATGCACAACGGGCAAAGGTATTGAGTACACCAATGAGTATTCGAGAAACACATTCGATAAAGCCGAGGTTATAAACGAGGCTGAGGATGAACTCGTTCTATGCGAGAAGTGTGGGAAACCTATAACTACAAAAAAGCATCTCTGGTGGATTGCTGACAAGATTGGGGAAAAAGCTTACGGTAACCCTACCCTTATACTTGCCAGACAGAAGGAAATGGGTCTGGTGAGTGAGTACGCTGACTTAGAAGAACCCGAAGAAATCCTGCGTGAGGACACATATAAGATTCTCTGCCCTGACTGTAGAAGGGCAGTATATATGAAAGAGAACTTCCTGTAAATTACTTATTCTCTCGTAAAGACGCAAAGAATAATAAAAGATATAAAAATAAGTGTTATGAATTTCACCTGAGAGTAATGTCACCTTCGAGTTTGGCTACTTGCTTAACAAAAGCGAAGCAATCTCATTGCAAGGTTCATTGTGAACTGGAAGGATAAATTAAAAGAATTCATTAATAAAAATACTGTTATTATGGGTATAGGTTCAGAGTTAAAATCCGATGACCGTGTAGGTGTATATATTGCAGATTCCCTTTCAAGGATTGGCTGCTATCATGTTATCGTTGCGGGCC
>DAOVFB010000025.1 GCA_030668705.1 Candidatus Stahliibacteriota bacterium | reverse complement strand
CTAACATACTAACCGACCAACCGTCCAACTCATATGCTCATTTATCCATTTTCTGTATCCTTTTTTGCTTATATTTCACAGTAAGAAAGGGGTTGACAAATGTAGTGTAATCTGTATAATAAGTTAGGGCAGTAGCTCAATTGGGAGAGCACCTCCCTCGCACGGAGGAGGTCGGCGGTTCAAGTCCGCTCTGCTCCAGAGAAATACAGAGATTTTTTTAGAATAGGTCCTTTGTCAGGATTGACAGAGGTTAATGCTATTTTTTGTTTGCGCTGGTGTAACTCAGGGGTAGAGTAACTGATTTGTAATCAGTCTGTCGGGGGTTCAAATCCCTCCACCAGCTAAGGATGAAAGGGTTTTTTGGGGAGGTTCCCGAGTGGCCAAAGGGGACGGACTGTAAATCCGTTGGCAAAGCCTTCGTTGGTTCGAATCCGACCCTCCCCATATGCGGGAGTAGCTCAGTTGGAAGAGTTACGGCCTTCCAAGCCGTGGGTCGCGGGTTCGAATCCCGTCTCCCGCTTTAAGGTTGCCCATGTAGCTCAGTGGTAGAGCACATCCTTGGTAAGGATGAGGTCACCGGTTCAAGCCCGGTCGTGGGCTTTTTAGAGAAAGTGAAAATATTTAAGAAAAAGTTAGGAGGTATAAATGGCTAAGGAGAAATTCAAGAGGACAAAGACGCATTTAAATGTAGGGACGATTGGACATGTAGACCATGGAAAATCCACGTTAACCTCGGCTATGACGAAGGTATTAGAGACAAAGGGATTAGCGACATTTGTGCCATTTGATTCAATAGACAAGGCCCCTGAGGAGAAGGCGAGGGGGATAACGATACAGTTAGCGCATATAGAGTATGAGACATTGAAGCGGCATTATGCACATATAGACTGTCCGGGGCATGCGGATTATATAAAGAATATGATAACGGGTGCAGCACAAATGGACGGAACGATATTAGTAGTAAGTGCGCCTGATTCAGTAATGCCACAGACGAGGGAGCATGTATTACTTGCAAGGCAAGTAAATGTTCCATCGGTAATAGTATTCGTCAACAAGGTAGACATGATGGATGATCCGGAATTAATAGAGTTAGTGGAGATGGAGGTAAGGGATTTATTAAACCAGTATGAATTTCCAGGGGACGAGGTACCGGTAATAAAGGGGAGTGCATTAGAGGCATTGAAGTACAATGAAGATTGTGAGGCATGGAAGCCAATAGAGGAGTTATTAGATGCAATGGACAACTATATGCCTGAGCCGAAGAGGGAGGTAGACAAGCCATTTTTATTAGCGGTAGAGGATATCTTTTCGATAAAGGGCAGGGGAACAGTAGCGACCGGCAGAGTAGAGAGGGGTACGATTCATCCTGGAGAGGAAGTGGAGATAGTGGGGATAGATGAGACAAAGAAGACGGTAGCCACGAGTTTAGAGATGTTCAGAAAGATATTAGATGAGTCAATAGCTGGAGACAATGTAGGAGTACTACTTCGGGGTATGAAGAAAGACGAGGTCAAGAGGGGAATGGTATTAGCGGCTCCTGGATCAATCACGCCTCACAGGAAGTTCAGTGCGGAGGTATATGTATTAGAGGAGAAGGAAGGAGGGCGGCACACTGCATTTACGCCTGGGTACCGACCCCAGTTTTACTTCAGGACGACAGATATAACGGGGATGGTAAAGGGTTTCAAGGACAGGGAGATGGTATTACCCGGGGATCATGTTGAGATGAATATAGAGTTAATTCATCCGATAGCAATGGAGAAGGAGTTACGTTTTGCCATAAGAGAAGGTGGTAGAACTGTTGGGGCAGGTGTGGTTACAAAAATAGAGGAGTGATTAATTTTGAGAGTTATAGTAAGGTTAGAATGTAGTGAATGTAAGGAACGTAATTATACGACAACGAAGAATAAGGACGCAAGAGGGAAATTGAAGTTGAAGAAATATTGTCATCGGTGTAAAACACACACACTCCACAAGGAAGTATAGGCCTGTGGCTCAAGTGGTTAGAGCACCGGACTCCAAATCCGGCGGTTGGGGGTTCGAGTCCTCCCAGGCCTGTTTTAGGGGGATTAATGTTTGGAAAAGTGGGAACTTTTCTTAAAGAAGCAAAACAGGAATTGTCGAAGGTTTCGTGGCCCAAGCGAACTGAGTTATGGACGTCAACAGGTATAGTGATTTTAGTATCAGTTCTTTTAGCCGGAGTGATATGGGTAATGGATTTAATATTTCATCATCTCCTTCTTTCTTTGTTTAGGTAAATTATGGGTAAGCAACAATATAAATGGTATATTATTCACGTATTCACAGGTTATGAAAAGAGAGTAGCTGCGTACTTAACAGAAGAAATGGCACGAAGGCATATGGAAGATATGATAGAAAAGATTATTGTACCGGGGAGAATAATTAAGGTACGGGGTGAGGAAGGGAACATACATAATAAGGAGAAAAGGTTGTACCCTGGTTATATCCTTATGCATGCAGTTCCACATGATTCAGTGATACAGCTCATCTCAGATTCCCCTAGAATAATGGGATTTCTTGGGAAGAAAGCACCCATGAGTATATCGGATGAAGAATCGGAAAAGATACTGGAACTTATGGGAACTGTAGAAGAAATTAGCGAGACAAGATTTATGGTAGGGCAAACTATACGTATAATTGATGGTCCGTTTACCGATTTTAATGGTACAATAAAGGAATTAAACAAAGAAAAAGAAAGGTTAACGGTAATGGTAACAGTATTCGGACGATCTACACCGGTTGAGCTCGGTTATAATCAAGTAGAGTTGATTTAGGAGGGCACGGAAGATGGCGAAAAGAAAGAAGGCAGAAATCAAACTAATGATACCTGCGAGGCAGGCATCTCCTGCACCACCTATTGGTCCGGCTCTGGGGCAATATGGTGTTAATATAATGGACTTCTGCAATCGATTTAATGATAAGAGCAAAGATAGGGGGGATGACCTCATTCCTGTGATTCTTACGGTATATCATGACAATTCCTTCGATTTTATTATGAAGAAACCCCCTACTTCATTCCTTCTCAAGAAAGCTGTGGGTATTCTAAAAGGGTCAGGTGAACCCAATAGAGAGAAGGTTGCCACAGTGACAAAGCAGCAGATAAGAGAGATTGCCAAGATGAAGTTCGATAACTTAAGACCCGAAGACATAGAGCAGGCCATGAAAGTAGTTGAAGGAACAGCCAGGTCAATGGGTATATCAGTTGAGGGAAGTGAGTAATGAAACGGAGTAAGAGATATAAGGAATTGCAGAACGGTTATGATAAGAGCATAAAGTATCCAGTAAGAGAAGCAATCCATCAGGTTCTCGCTTTAGCGTCTGCCAAATTTGATGAAACTATCGAACTGGCTGTAGAACTTGGTGTAGATCCAAGGAAATCCGACCAGATGGTGAGAGGTTCTGTCGTACTCCCGGAAGGGAGTGGTAAGGAAAAGAAAGTGCTTGTCTTTGCAGAAGGAGAATTACAGGTAGAAGCAGAATCTGCGGGAGCTGATTGGGTCGGGGGTGATGAGTTTATTGAAAAGATAGAAGGGGGATGGCTGGAGTGTGATGCAATTATTGCCCTACCGGAGATGATGCCTAAGATAGGGAAATTAGGAAGGATATTGGGCCCCAGAGGATTGATGCCGACCCCTAAGAATGGAACGGTGACAAGAGATATAGGGGGAGCCGTACGGGAGGTAAAGAAGGGAAAGATAAACTTTAAGGTAGATCGCGGTGGGAATCTTCATCTCCCTATAGGAAAAGCTTCATTCGAGGGAGACAAGCTTTACGAGAATTTCCTGGAGGTGATAAGGGCGATTTGGAGCCAGAGACCACCGTCTGCTTCAGGTGCATATATTCGTGGGATTACACTTTCTCCAACAATGAGTCCTGGTGTGAAGGTTGATGTTAATCAAGTAAGAAATGAAATCATTTAGCGAGGATAGTTATGGGTGTAGAAGAAAAGAAAGAAATAGTTAAAGAGGTAAAAGAGAAATTCGATAGGGCCAGTTGTGTATGTTTTACGAACTACAAGTACCTTACTGCTTCAAGGATGAGCGAATTGCGTAGAACTCTTAAGGGTACGAGTGCCGAGATGAAAGTTTTTAAGAATCGCTTTATTCTTAGAGCTTTAAAGGAGAATTCTCTTGAGGATCTTTCTCGTTTTGTTGAAGGTCCTATGGCACTTATATTTGGGTATGATGACCCTATGCAGCCGATCAAGGTTATTTATGATTTTAAGGGAGATGAAGATAAACCGACGATTAATGGTGGATATCTCGATGGGGAGATTTATGATGCCAAAAGTTTCATGGAATTGGCTTCTATCCCATCAAGGGAAAAAATGTATGAGAAAATGATCGGTTCACTCTCTTCACCTCTAAATGGAATGGTTTATGTGCTTTCTGGGATACCAAGAAAGTTAATAAGCGTTCTATCTCTCTTGGCGAAACAAAAGGAGGAATAATGGCTGAGGAAGTAAAATTATCAAAAAACGCAGAAAAGGTTATTGATTTAGTTGAGAAGATGAAGGTATTAGAATTAAAGGCATTGGTAGATGCCATGGAAGAAAAGTTTGGAGTAACAGCAGCTGCTCCAATGGTTCAGGCTGCTCCAGTTGCAGCAGGAGGTGGTGAAGCCCCGGAGGAGAAGACTGAATTTAATGTAATACTTAAGTCTTTTGGTGATAGTAAGCTTTCGGTAATTAAAGAGGTAAGATCTTTTCTCTCACTCGGTTTAAAAGAAGCTAAGGAGCTTGTAGAATCTGCACCTCAATCAATCAAGGAAGGAGTATCTAAAGCAGAAGCTCTGGAAATCAAGAAGACTGTTGAAGAAGCAGGTGGTGAAATAGAATTAAAGTAGTCACCATAAGATGTATACTATATAATAAAAGGAAGAGTGTTTTTAACACCTGAATCTTATAGTGATGAATTTTTTGCTGTTAAAATTCTAAGATATCGTACAAGGAGGGTTCCTATTGGCTTCTAAAAGGAAGTTTTTAATTGAGGGCAGGAAATCTCTAGGTTTAACTGGTATTGATTTCCAGCCGCCAAACTTTTTATCTATTCAGCGCGACTCCTTTGAAAGATTCATACAGTGGAAATATAATGATAATCCAGAGAAGCGAGCAGATAGGGGATTGGAGTCTGTGTTTCGTGAGGTATTTCCAATAAAGGATATTCATGGCAGATATAAATTAGAATATCTTTACTATTGGCTTGAATCTCCAAAGTATTCCCCCAATCAGGCTAAGGTAAAAGAGGTTTCTTATTCTGCACCACTTTATGGACGTTTCAGGCTTATAGAGTATGAGGAACCCGAGGAAACACTTGTTATGGAAGGAATAGAAGATTTTAAGCCAGAGAAAGAAGTTCGACAGTCAATAGAACAAGACGTTTTTCTTTCAGATTTTCCAATAATGACTGATAGGGGAGGCTTTATCATTAATGGTGTGGAAAGGGTTATAGTAGGTCAGCTCCATCGTGCGCCTGGGGTCTATTTCGAGGAAGAAAAGGTAGATGAGGCAAGGAGTAAATTCGAGTCGCAGATAATTCCTGATCGTGGTTCATGGCTTCGTTTTGAAATAAAACTGAACGAAGTGATGAAGGTCAATCTGAATGGAAGGCGGAGTTTCCCTATTACAATCCTCGTAAAAACTCTGGGGTATCTTGAGGATATAAAGAATTTAGAAGAGAAAAGAGAGTCGAAACTTTCCATATTAAAGGAGAAAGGGTATAAGGAAGAATTGGTTTCTAGAATTCATGAAATAGATGAGAAGATGAATAATGCAACGGGGAGATGGAATTCGAAAGAAGAAATCCTTTCCCTTTTCTTTGACTCCAAGAAAGCTAAGGTTGGAGAAGGTCTCATTGATAAATACCTTGCAAGGGATGTTACCGGAGAAAAGACTGGAGAGGTGTTCGCAGAGGCAGGTGATGAGATAGATGATGAAAAACTGCAAGAATGGAAAGACAAGGGCATTAAGGAGGTTTCTATCCTATCGATACCTGATGATAGAACCCCTTCTTATTTATTGAACGCTCTAAAAAAGGATAAGACAAATGATGGGAAGGAGGCAATACAACAGATATATCGATATCTTAGGGGAACAGATGCTCCTAATTTGAAAATTGCCCGAGGATATTTTCGCTCTTCTTTCTTTAGCCCGGCGGAATTCAACCTCTCCAGAGTGGGCAGGCATGCAATAAACAGGAAACTAAACCAGGAAGTCGACGAGAATGCCTTAGCCCTCGTTCCCCTGGATTTTATAAATACAATTAAAGGTTTAATGGAACTTGCTGATGGGAAAAGGGATGAAGATGATATTGACCATCTTGGGAATAGAAGGATAAGGACTGTTGGTGAACAATTGGAAAATCAATTTAGGATAGCACTGAGGAGAATGGCTAAAACGATTACGGAAAGAATGATTATTAGAGAAGAAGAGGAGATAGCTCCTAAGGAGTTGATAAATACAAGGCAGATTAAAGGTCTTATAAATTCATTCTTTGCCACAAGTCAACTTTCCCAGTTTCTCGATCAGACTAACCCTCTGGCTGAGCTTACAAATAAAAGGCGGTTGTCTGCTCTGGGCCCAGGAGGATTGACACGTGATACAGCTGGTTTTGCAGTTCGGGATGTCCATTACTCCCATTATGGCCGCATCTGTCCCATTGAAACTCCAGAGGGACCCAACATAGGCTTGATCACGAGTCTTGCCTCTATGAGCCGCGTTAACGAAGATGGCTTTATAGAAACTCCTTATAGAAGGGTTAAAAATTGTGTAATTACAGATAGGGTTGACTATCTTGATGTTACGACGGAGGATAAATATACTATTGCTCCAGCAAATCTGGAAGTGGATAAGAAAAACAGAATTGCGAAAGAGTATGTAATAGCAAGGAGAAAAGATTCTTATCCGCTGGTAAAGAGAGAAGAGGTTGATTATGTGGACCTCGTTCCCCAGCAACTGGTTTCTGTTTCCTCTTCCCTTATTCCGTTTCTGGAGCATGATGATGCTAATAGGGCTTTGATGGGAGCAAATATGCAACGGCAGGCGGTCCCCCTGATAGAGCCAGAATCACCCATTGTAGGTACCGGTATTGAAGAAAAGGTAGCTCGAGATTCCGGGTCCGGTGTAATAGCCAGAAGGAAAGGTGTGGTTCATAAGGTTACGGCTGATGAAATCTGGATTAAAGCGGATGAGAGCCTAAGTGTAGAACCCTATGACATATATCAACTCAAAAAGTTCGAGAGATCTAACCAGAATACCTGCGTGAATCAGCGTCCTATTGTTAAAAAAGGACAGAAGGTAAAGAAAGGGGATATAATCGCTGATGGCGTATCTATGCAAGGGGGAGAACTGGCATTAGGTCAGAATATTCTTGTTGCATTCGTTCCATACTTTGGATGGAATTACGAGGATGCTATTGTTGTCTCTGAGGAATTGCTTAAAAAAGATGTATTCAGTTCTTTTCACGTTGAAGAATATACATGTGAAGTTCGGGATACAAAGCTTGGTTCTGAAGAGACTACTAATGAGATTCCTAATGTTTCTGACGAAGCAGTTGCTTTTTTAGACGATGAGGGAATCGTAATGATAGGGGCTGAAGTGAATGAGGGTGACATACTTGTCGGTAAGGTTTCACCTAAAGGTGAGACGGAACTGACCCCTGAAGAAAAGTTACTTCGCGCTATATTCGGGAAAAAGGCTGAGGATGTGAAGGACACATCTCTTAAAGTTCCTTCAGGTGTTCATGGTGTAGTGATTGGTACCAATATTCTTGAAAGAAATGTGCGGAAGGAAAAAATAGACAAAATCTGGGAGGAATATAATAGACGCATTCAGGAATTGAAAAAGAGACGGGCATCTATTGTTGCGGATAAACTGGTGGATAAGAAAGCTAAGAAAACTCTTTACATCTTAGAAAAGGATGAAAAGAGTGGAGAAGAAAGACAGTGTGTTCTGGTGAGACATAATTGTAAATTTAAACATGAACATATATCCAGAATAGATCAATGGAAAGAACTTAAGGGTTTTCCTGAGATACAAAAGTTTATAAGAGAGGCTGGGGTAACAATAAAGAATCTGGAAAAAGAAAGGGATGATAATATAATGATTGCTGAGAGGGGGGATGAGTTACTAGCTGGTGTAAATAAATTAGTAAAGGTATATGTAGGAAAACGCAGGAAACTCTCTATAGGAGATAAACTTGCCGGGCGACATGGGAATAAGGGAGTAGTTGCAAGGATAGTTCCCGAAGAAAATATGCCCTATCTGGAGGATGGGACCCCTGTTGATATAGCACTTAATCCTTTAGGCGTTCCATCAAGAATGAATGTAGGTCAGATACTCGAGACTCATCTTGGCTGGGCTGCTCATAAGTTAAATATGAAGGTAGGTAGTCCGGTCTTTGAAGGTGTTTCTGTTGATAGAATTAAATCTCTACTCAAAGAAGCCAATCTCCCGGAGGATGGGAAGGTTAACCTTTATGATGGAAGAACAGGGGAACCTTTTGATGAGAGGATAACAGTTGGTTATTTGTATATAATGAAGCTTTACCATATGGTTGAAGATAAACATCATGCGAGGGCAACCGGCCCTTATTCTCTAATTACCCAGCAACCCCTGGGCGGGAAAGCACAGTATGGTGGACAGCGATTTGGAGAGATGGAGGTTTGGGCACTTGAAGGGTATGGAGCTTCTCATACCTTACAGGAGATGCTTACTGTTAAATCAGATGATGTTGAGGGGAGGAATAAGACATACGAGGCTATAGTTAAGGGTAAAGCACCACCAGAACCGGGGTTACCTACCTCATTCGATGTTCTTGTGAAGGAGTTAAGGGGATTGTGTTTGAATGTCGAACTCCTTAAAAAAGGTGAGGAGGAAAAATATGAGATTTAATGTTGGAAAACACAGGGAAGGTCTGCCCAGGAATTTCGATATGATAAAGTTCTCCCTGGCGTATCCAGAAAAGATACTCTCCTGGTCATATGGAGAGGTTAAAAAGGCAGAAACCATAAACTACAGAACTCAGAAACCAGAGATGGGAGGATTATTCTGCGAAAGGATATTTGGCCCGGTAAAGGACTACGAATGTAACTGTGGAAAATACAAAGGTCCAAAGTATAAAGGACATATATGTGAGCGATGTAAGGTCGAAGTGACAAAATCCAGCGTCAGAAGGGAAAGGATGGGACATGTCGAACTGGCAATACCAGTGGCCCATATATGGTTTTATAAGTCCACTCCCTCAATAATAGGCAATTTACTTGATTTAAGTCAGCCGGAGTTGCAGAGAATTCTTTATTATGAATCTTATATTGTGACGGAGCCAGGTGATGCTCCACTTAAAAAAGGACAAGTACTTACCAATGATGATTATCATGAACTTCAGAAGGAATTCCACGGATCCTTTACTGCTAAGATGGGTGCGGAGGCAATTTATGACCTCTTAAAGGGTATTGACATGGATACTACTTCCAAAAGACTCAGAGCCCAGATAAAGAGTGAAAAATCGAAGCATACGAAAAAGAAGTTATTAAAGAAACTATCAATAGTTGAACCGTTCAGAAAGTCCGGGAATAAGTCGGAGTGGATGGTTCTGCGCGTACTTCCGGTAATTCCTCCTGATATAAGGCCTCTTGTTCCACTTGAAGGAGGAGTGTTTGCCACATCTGATGTAAATGACCTTTATAGAAGAGCTATCACAAGAAACAATAGATTGAAGAATCTTATTGAGATAGATGCTCCCGAGATAATCTTACGGAACGAAAAAAGGATGCTTCAGGAAGCTGTAGATGCTCTCCTGGATAATTCAAGGATAAATCGTCCCATTAAGGGAAGGGGTAACAGGCCTCTTAAGTCTATTACCGATTCTCTTAAAGGAAAGAAAGGAAGATTTAGAAGGAATCTCCTGGGGAAGAGAGTCGATTATTCCGGAAGATCCGTTATCACTGTAGATCCTACTCTGAAGTTACACGAATGCGGGCTTCCTAAAACGATGGCGAGAGAATTATTCAAGCCATTCATAATAAGAAAGCTTGAAGAACAGGGCGTGGTGGATTCAATAAGGAAAGCGAGGAAGAAGCTGGAGACAGATGATCCAATGGTATGGGATATGCTGGAGGAAATAGTAGATGGTTATCCAATTCTTCTTAACCGGGCGCCTACATTACACAGGATATCAATACAGGCTTTCCTGCCCAAGTTAGTAGAAGGAAATGCTATTAGGATTCATCCAATGGTTTGCCCTCCATTCAATGCTGACTTTGATGGCGACCAGATGGCTGTTCATATCCCTCTTTCGCCACACGCTCAATTGGAGGCCTATTTCCTTCTGCTGTCTTCCAGAAACATTCTTTCCCCTGCTAATGGAGATCCTATAATATCACCAACTCAGGATATAGTAATCGGGATTTATTATCTTACGAAAGAAAGACTGGTAGAAAAGAAGATAGAAAGATTCTACGATGATATGGATGAAGCTATTAGTGCATATGAAGAAGGCATAGTGGGTCTTCATGATTGGGTTAAATTTAATTATAAAGGGGAATGGATTGAGACGACTATAGGAAGGGTGATATTTAATGAAATCGTCCCTGAGCCACTCAGGTGGGTAAATGAGGCACTTAATAACAAGGGTTTACACGCTTTTATTCTTAAGTGTTATAAGAAATTAGGTATGGACGAAACTGCTCCTTTCCTTGATGATATTAAGACTCTGGGTTTTAAATATGCTACTCGTTCGGGTCTAACCTTTGGTGTAGATGATATGATAATTCCTGAAGAGAGAGAGAAAATTATTGAGAATGCACATAAGAAAGTTAGAGAAGCAGAGGAACAGTATAGTGTGAAAGGAGTCATCACTGAGGGTGAAAGATATAATAAGGTGATTGATGCATGGACGCGCGCAACAGACCAGACAGAGAAATTACTGGCTGAAGCTTTATATAAGGATAGGGAGGGATTCAATCCAATCCATATGATGGCTACATCTGGTGCAAGAGGAAATATGGATCAGGTCAGACAACTTTGTGGCCTTCGGGGTCTTATGTCCAAACCCCAGAAAAAATTGTCAACTCAAGCAATTATTGAAACTCCGATCCTGCATTCTTTTAAAGAGGGCTTAAATGAAATGGAATATTTCATCTCCTCCCATGGTGCAAGAAAAGGGCTAACAGACACAGCGTTAAAGACAGCTGAGGCAGGGTATCTTACCAGGAGACTGGTGGATGTTGCTCAGGAGGTAGTAATCATAGAGGAGGATTGTGGAACCGTGATGGGTATTGATGTTAGTTCCCTGGTAGAGGGAGGCAAGATTGTTGAACCCTTAAGGGATAGGATTGTAGGTTCATTTACTGCGGATGATGTAGTGCATCCTCTTACAGGAGAAATTATTGTTCCAGCAGAGGAGTGGATTACTGAAGAGATTGCAAGAGAAGTAGAAGAGTCAGGGGTTGAGTCAGTTAAGATGCGTTCGGTTCTTACCTGTGAATCTAAGAGAGGTCTATGTCAAAAATGTTACGGAAGGGATTTATCTACTGGTAGGTTAGTAGAAATAGGTACAGCGGTAGGCATAATAGCTGCTCAATCCATTGGTGAACCTGGTACGCAGTTGACGCTACGAACTTTCCACGTTGGAGGAATTGCTTCTGGTGTGGCTGAGGAATCCTCTCAAAAGGCTCCAAAAGAAGGAAAAATAGAATTCTCCTCGGATCTCTTGTTCGAGAAACGTAAAAGTAACCCCCCTGTAGTGCTTTCGAGGAAGGGTGCTATTTACTTGATACATAGTAGCGGAAGATTGAAGTATCAGGTTCCTTATGGAGCTATACTCAAGGTAGAGAATGGGGTGGAGGTAAACAAGGGTAATATCCTTTTTGAATATGAACCGTATTCGAATTTAATAATAGCAGAACAATCGGGCAAAGTGCGATTCGTCGATATTAAAGAGGGTGTTACGCTAAAAGAGATGGTGGATGAATCAGGTAAGAGACAACGGATGGTAGTATATGAGAAAACTCGGAAATACATCCCCACGATAGAAATCATACCAGGCGGTAAGAAATCCAGTAAGAAAACAGGAAGTTATTCTATCCCGAGGGGAGCATATCTCTTTATCGGAAACGGTGATAAGGTTGAAGTCGGAGATCTTCTAGCTAAGAAGCCCCGGGATATTGCTAGGACTCAAGATATCACTGGAGGTCTTCCCAGAGTCGAGGCTCTTGTAGAAGCAAGAACTCCAAAAGCTAAAGCGGTAATTTCAGAAATAGACGGGATTGTTAGTTTTGGCGAGGTGTCCCGCGGTAAGCGTAAAATTTTTGTTGAGTCAGGTAAGGATAAGAGAGAATATAAGATTCCCTATGGTAAATACTTTACAGTCCACGAGGGACAGAAGGTAACAGCAGGCCTCAAACTGTGTGAAGGATTTGTTGATCCTCAGGATATTCTACGCATAAAAGGAGTTATAGCAGCACAGCAATATCTCTTAAATGAGATTCAAGAGGTTTATAGGATGCAAGGTGTTCCGATTGCTGATAAACATATAGGTATCATTGTTCGCCAGATGTTTAAAAAGGTAAAGATAGCAAATGGCGGAGATACTTCATACCTGGAGGGACAGGTAGTAGATGCGAAAAAAGTTAAGGATGAGAATAAAAAAGTGGTAACAGAAGGTGGGAAGCCTGCTACATATGAGCCTTTGCTCCTGGGTGTTACCCGATCATCCCTTTCAACAGATTCCGTTATAGCGGCGGCGTCTTTTCAGCAAACAACCAGTGTACTGCTGAACGCTGCGCTGGAAGGTAAAGTAGATTACTTGAGAGGACTCAAAGAGAATGTGATAATCGGAGGTAAAATCCCAGCAGGAACAGGCTTTAGAGACTATAATGTAATTCAATTGAAATACGAGGAAGAGGAAAAAGAAGAAGTAAAAGGAGCGTAGGAGGTATTTCATGCCAACAATTAATCAACTGGTGCGCAAGGGAAGGAAAAAAGTTCATAAGAAGACGAAATCACCTGCTCTGGAAGGTTGTCCGCAGAAACGGGGAGTTTGTGTCAGGGTTTATACAACAACACCTAAGAAACCAAATTCGGCTTTGCGGAAAGTGACAAGAGTGAGATTGTCCAATGGCGCAGTCGTTACAGCATACATCCCTGGAGAAGGGCATGCGCTTCAGGAGCACTCAATCGTTCTCGTGAGAGGGGGAAGGGTTAAGGATCTGCCAGGGGTTAGGTACCATATAGTAAGGGGTGTTTACGACTCAGTGGGCGTAGAGAATCGTAAGAAGAGTCGTTCCCGTTATGGAACGAAGAAACCAAAGGAGGAGTAGATGGCAAGGAGAAGGAGAGCCCCTAAGAGAACAATTGCTCCGGATTATAAATATCATTCTGTTCTTGCCTCCAAATTTATAAATGACTTGATGAACGATGGAAAAAAGACTATAGCCGAGGGAATCTTGTATAAAGCTATCGACTTGATAACTGAGAGAACAGGCACAGATGGTATTGAAGTCTTTAATAAAGCAATAAATAACGTGAAGCCTATGGTTGAAGTACGGCCGAGAAGAGTTGGAGGAGCAACGTATCAGGTGCCGGTGGAAGTTCGGGCGGACAGAAGAATTTCCCTTGCAATTAAATGGGTAATAAAAGCTGTCAGGAATAGAGGTGAATATACAACAGAGGAACGTCTCTGTAATGAGTTAATATCCGCATCCAGGAAAGAAGGGGTTGCCTATAAGAAGAAAGAGGATACACATAGGATGGCAGAAGCCAATAAGGCCTTTGCGCATTTTGGATGGTAATTTTCGCAGTTCCAGTGACCCATTGATGTTCTTATTTATTCTTGTGTTAAGCTAATTACACTCTCTTTTTAAAGTATTCCGATGTATCAGAGACATTATCTAGGGAAGAAAGTCGATATTTCTGCAGTTCGAAATATAGGCATAATGGCTCATATTGATGCAGGGAAGACCACTCTTACTGAACGTGTGCTATATTATAGTGGGAGGGTTCATCGGATGGGTGAGGTCGATGAGGGTTCGGCAGCTATGGATTATATGGACCAGGAAAAGGAGAGAGGAATCACCATCACTTCAGCAGCCACAACTATTTATTGGAAGGATAAGAGAATCAATGTTATTGATACCCCCGGACATGTAGATTTTACAATGGAGGTTGAGCGGACACTCAGGGTCCTGGATGGTGGGGTAGTGATATTTAGTGGTGTGGAAGGGGTAGAAGCTCAATCGGAGACGGTCTGGAGACAGGCTAATAGGTATGGGTTACCCCGAATAACTTTTATCAATAAATTGGACAGGAAGGGGTCAGATTTCTTTAGAACAGTTGAAATGATGAAAAGCAAACTTAAGGTTGTTCCTCTGGTGATTAATTTCCCGCTCTTTTTAGATGAAGAATTGAAGGGAATGATTGATGTAGTTGAGATGAAGGGTTGGATTTGGAAGGATGAAAGTGGTTTGGAATATGAGAGTATCTCCATTCCTTCTTTGTTTATGGAAAAGGCAAATGAATTAAGGGACGAATTGATAGACAGAGTCAGTCTCTATGACGATGAGGTGATGGAATGGTATCTTGATGGGGAGGAGATCGCTCCGGAAATACTAAAAAAAGTAATTCGTAAGATAACTATTAGATCCAACGTTTTTCCTGTAATGGGGGGTGCGGCGCTGAAGAATATAGGGGTCCAGAAGGTGATGGATGCCGTGGTGGATTACCTGCCTTCCCCTCTGGATGTTCCGCCTGCATTCGGCAAAAATCCGAAGACCGGTAAGGAAGAAATAAGGGGAAATAGAGAAGATGAACCTTTTAGTGCTCTTGTCTTCAAAATCCTGACTGATCCACACGGGAAATTAGCTTTTGTCAGGGTTTATTCCGGGAAGTTTAAAAGGGGAGAGAAAGTTCTGAATGTTAATACCGGCAAGAAAGATAGGATTTCTAAGATCATACTTATGCATGCCAATAAAATGGAAGAGATAGAAAGGGTGGAGGCAGGCGAAATCGTTGCTCTTCGGGGATTGGAAGAGGTTATGACAGGTCATACAATCACAGAAGAAAAACATCCAATCCTTCTGGAGCCTCCGCAAGTTCCGAAACCTGTTATTTTTACCTCTATTACTCCCCGAACCCTTGCAGACCAGGAGAAGTTAGCTGTGGCTCTACATAGGATGAATGAAGAGGACCCTACTTTTGAAGTGAAAAAAGACCCATATACAGGTGAGACATTAATCTATGGCATGGGTGAACTTCATCTTGAAGTAATTGTAGAACGTATCAGGAGGGAGTTTTACGTGGATGCAAGAGTAAGCACACCCGAGGTCTCCTATAGAGAAACAATAAGGCAGAAAGCGACAGCAGAAGGTAGATTTATTAAACAGACTGGCGGGAAAGGTCAGTATGGCCATGCCATACTGACACTGGAACCCTCAGAAAAATACGAGTTTATAAATGAAGCTTCTGCGAATGAAATTCCACATGAATATATTAAAGCTATAAAAGAAGGCGTGGCAGAGGCACGGTATTCAGGGAGTCTTGCAGGATATGAGGTTTCTGGAGGACGTGTTATTTTAAAGGGAGGGTCCTATCATGAGGTAGATTCCTCTGAGATCGCCTATAAGATTGCAGCCTCTAAAGCATTTAAGGAAGCATATAAAAAGGCAGATCCGACCATTCTGGAGCCCATTATGCGCCTTGAAATTACAATACCGAAAGGATATTTTGGCGCTGTTTTAGATGACCTTAATTCTAAGAGGGGAGAGATAAAAAGTGTTGAACACAGGGAAGATGTCGAATTGGTAGATACCCTCGTGCCGCTCTCGAACTTATTTGGTTACGCCACAACCCTCCGCTCCCTCACGAGTGGCAGAGGTGTTCATCATATGCAATTCGAAAAGTATCAACCGCTGCCAGAGAAAATATTGAAGAAAAGATTACAGGAAATAAGAGGATATTGAAATGCAAAAGGGAAGGAGTTGATTGTTCCCCTCTTAAAGGAGTAGGATGTGCTTGTTAGTTTCCTTTTTACTCTCATATTATCCCTTGTCAATGGTCCAGTAGATTTCGGAGGTAAGGATGCATTACCAGATTTGGCTCCGGATCGTATTGTGGTTAGATTAAGGGATGGAGTTTCGGATGATGAAATTAAAGGGCTCACAGCTCAATTGAAAGGTAGGGTTGCCTGCAAGAGTCCCTATCTCGACTTTTATACAGTAGGGATACCCGATGGTGAGGATATTGATAAGATATTGAGCGAGTATCAAAAGGCACCCTCTGTTCTCTATGCAGACCGTATAGCAATTGGAAGAATATTCTGGCATCCAAATGACCCTTATTTCCCCTATCAATGGCATCTGGACTCGGACCATCTCAATATGGAGGATGCCTGGGATATAGAGAGGGGCGATAGTTCAGTTGCTATTGCAGTCGTAGATTGTGGGGTAGCCTACGAGGATTATCCTATACCCATAAATGAAGAACATCCAGAGGTTCAATCATTTGATGGATGGTATCATCAGGCAACCGATCTTGGGGGAGTGCGTTTTATTCCAGGATATGACTTTGTTAATGATGATGCTCATCCGAATGATAACAATGGGCATGGGACGCATGTAGCAGCTATTATTGCCGAAGCTACTAATAATAATGCAGGAATGGCAGGTATGGCTCCTGATATTTCGATAATGCCGGTAAAGGTTCTTGATTACACTGGAGTTGGTTATACAACGGATATAGCAGATGGGATATCTTATGCTGTTTCCAATGGAGCGGATATTGTTAATCTTTCTCTTGGTGGCGAGCCTGGTGATTCGACCGGTTGGAGAATGGTACATGATGCAATAAAAAATGCAAGACAGTCAGGAGTACTTGTTGTTGCTGCAGCTGGCAATAAATCTACGAATCAACTATCCTATCCTGCAGCGTATCCTGAATGTATCTCAGTTGCTGCAACAGAGTGGCGTGATTCATTAACATATTATTCCCAGTATGGCCCTGGACTTGATATCTCCGCACCAGGAGGTGATTTGACTCATGATAGAAATGGAGATGGATATGGTGATGGGATACTACAGGAGACCTTCAGGAGAAATGGAGACACCTGCTGGGTGGATGAGTTCTTAGGATATTTCTATCATGGAACATCAATGGCCGCTCCCATGGCAAGCGCCCTCGCTGGTTTACTAAAATCCCATGGATTTGAAGATGCAAATCAGATTGAGGATATTATATATTCTAATGCTAAGGATCTTGGAGTTCCCGGATACGACACCATCTTCGGGTGGGGGAGGATAGAACCCCTTAGTGCTCTCTTATTCAATGATACGATTCCACCTGAATTTAGTATTTTGGTCCTCCAGAATGCCTATCTGGAGAAATGGGTTGATATCTGGGTTTTCTCATCGGAGTATTTAGCCAATGGAGATTCGCCTCCTGATTCGGTAGTTGTCTCTATTGGGACGGAGGAAGAAGTTTTCTTAAGGAAGATTCCTAACACAGAAAGGGTATATCACGGTGAGTTTCATCTTCCAACGATAGGAGATATGAATATAACAGTGAGTGGGGTTGATGTGGGTAGGAATCGTGGAACAAATAATAGGACTTACTCTTTTTCTAAGATAACACCAAACGGGGGAGAGGTCTATTCTCCCGATAAATATTTTAGGTGTTACTTTCCTCCTGCTTCATTATGGGAGGATTGTTATATCTTGAGTGGAAGATTGGATGAGTATGGAAGAAAATGGCTTGGGATCACAAGTAGTAAGCAGGCAATTGGGGATGCCTATTTAGTTTCGCCAGGGTTAGAGGAAACTAAAGAAGAAATAACAGTTGCACTTCAGTATAATCTTCGAGGTGAGAATATACCCGAAGAAAAAATAGCGGTATTCAGATGGAATGGGGGAAACTGGGAACGCCTGGAGAGTGTAATAGATATGGATAAGGATATTGTATATGCAAGAGCTAATGGATTGGGAATCTTCCAGTTGTTTGTTGATGATAAAGAGACGGACATTATACCGATTAAAAATAATATCAATCTCGTAGGTCCAAATCCATTCCTGCAGAGGACAGAACTTATGTATACCATACGGGAGCCCGGTAGATTGGATGTGTCGGTTTATGACCTTATGGGAAGAGAAGTGAAAAGATTGGTAAATAAAGTAGTATATCCTGGTAGCTATAATTTATTCTGGGATGGTGTGGATAGTAGGGGTAGTAGGGTATCGAGCGGTGCATATATAGTCCATTCAAAGGGTATTGTAAATAAATCTATTAAGGTTATTCTTATAAAGAGGTGATTATGAATAGGTTATGCTGGATAGCACTTTTTGTTTCCGTTTTAATAGGCTGTTCTTCGCACGTGGCAGGTGATTTAACAGAGGATGGATGGAGTGCCTTTGAGAGTGGGGATTATGTTTCTGCGAGGTCTTTCTTTCTGGATGCAATTGATGCGGATGATGGATATGCCGATGCATACAACGGTCTTGGCTGGTGTTATGCTTGCCTGGATAGTATCACAAAATCCATCTCAAATTTCAAAACTGCTATTAATAGGGATGAGGGTCTCCTGGATTCTTATGCAGGCCTTGCTATAGTAGATAATAATTATGGAAACGCGGTGAGTAGGGCGACTACGGTAATTAACACTGACCCCCACTATTGTTTTTCACATGACACGACCGTAACCATTGAGGACATCTATCTCTGCCGTGCACATGCATGGGTATGTCTTGGGGAATTCCAGAAAGCACTCGATGACGTAAGAGTGGTGGATCCCGGCTTTTTTGCTGATGTATCAACCCACGAAGGAAGAGAGGCACTTATAAGGAGGATAGAGGAACTCCTTATTTCCTATCTGTAGGGGCCGGACTCGCTCCGTCACCCAAATACCCCATTTTAGCCACGGTAAACTCACGGTTTAAGAAAGAGATTAGCCATAAAGACACAGAGAGATATAGTTAAATGGTTAAGTAGTTGAATAGTTAAGTTGGTAAAAAAATAAAACTAAGACCTAAGACCAAACACCTAATAATGCCGCAGATACACGCAGATTAACGCAGATAGATACTAATAAAAGGCACACACCACCAAATCCTAAATCCTATATCCTAACCCCTGAATTGGACACTGATTTCCACTGATTACACAGATTATTTAGATATATCTCGCTCTTTTGTAGGGGCGACTCGCTCCGTTGCTCAAAATGTAGGGACAAGGCATGCCTTGTCCTCTTTTGAATTTGCAGGAGCGTGATTTATCACGCCCGAATACTGTAAGGGCACGATGCCTCGTGCCCTTACACAATCACAATCAACGCGAAAAAGGTCGGTGGTTGTACAGTATGACATCTTCACTCTTCTTAACTTTTATCATCATGTCTTATCTGTCTACCACCGAGCGTGTAAGCGTGCAAAATTTGCGTGGATGACTGGGTCGTAAATAAAAATGTCATAAAAATGTCAAAAGTCAAGAATGCTATATTGCAGTTATGATGAATCCGGTCTTGAAAAAAACCTCCTTTTGCCATAAAGTTGAGACAAAAGGAGGAAAACATGTCTAATGGAAAGTTAATCAAAAGAGGAAGATATGTCAAGAGGGACATCCTGGTAGTAGGAATAGATATCGGTAAGAACACCCATGTAGCAGTTGGCACTTCATTGGAATCAGGTTTTACGAAACCTTATTATATCAAGAACAACAGAGACAGTTATGAGGCTTTTGAGAGGGTAATAGAGGAATGGAAAGAAAGATTCGACTGCAAGGATACAGTTATTGGCTTTGAATCAACCGGGCATTACTGGAAACCCCTTGGATATTATCTAAAAAACAAGGGGCAACAATTAGTGGAAGTGAGTCCGAACAATACAAAGAAGGCAAAGGAAATGATGGATAATTCTCCATTGAAGTGTGATCCTAAAGATGCAAGAGTTATAGGGGATCTTATAAAACAGGGTAAAATACTTACCCCTATTATTCCGGAGGGTGTGATATTATGTTTAAGAGAGATTATACATACGAGAGAAAACATGGTAAAGGAGAGAACATCTATACTAAACAGGGTTCATAAAATAATGGATGTAACATTTCCGGAGAGGAGAGAAGTAATAAAGAAGGTTGGGAATAAGACTTCGTTATTCCTATTAAATGAAGCACCATTTCCTGAGGACATCATAGAGAAAGGAATAGAATGGCTAAAAGAATGGATGCGAAAGGAGAGCCGTGGACACTACAAACATAGTGACGCTGAGAAGCTATATGAGTTAGCGATAGAAACGATAGGAGTAAAAGAAGGTAGAGAGGGTTCTCTATATGAATTAAGTTCTCTTTTACCGAGATTAGAGAAATTAAACAAGGAGATCGATGCAGTGGAATTCAGGATAGAGAAAATATTGGAGAGTATAGAGGAATCGAAATACATCTTAGGTATAAAAGGGATAAATGTAATAACAACAGCAGCCGTTATATCAGAAAGCGGTGGGATAAGCAGATATAGTGGAATAAAATCTCTTGTAAAGGTAGCGGGTTTAAATCTTTACGAAGTGAGCAGTGGAGAGCATAAAGGAGAGAAACACATAACGAAGAGAGGTCGAAGTTTAATGAGACAGAAGTTATATTTTGCTGCCTTACAGCAAGCAAGGGAAGGGATGCCCCTCTATTCTTTTTACAAGAGATTAACTGATAATGGAGTAAAGAAAACGAAGGCGCAGGTCGCAGTAGCGATAAAAATACTAAAGATTATGTATTCTCTTGTGAGAGACAAGAGAGAGTTTGAGTGGGATTATAAAAGAGCTAAAAAGGTTAGAGCTGTAGCCTAAGTAAAGATGAAAAGAAATTGCCAGTGGGGGAGTTACGAGTCGGTGCAAAAGGGTTCTACGAAAGTAGGAGGCCTTGTAGTCAAGAAAAGTGATCCCCCGCTGTCTAAGATCCGGATTAAGCATTACGAGAGGTCTGGGAAACCAGAGGCTTTGTAAATTAGCGTAGGGTTTAGACACAAAAAGGTGGGGTTATCCACTGGTAATTCAAGAATGAGGAATGTATGTTTAAATTCAAGCAAAAGGAGGAAAAAGGGGTAAAATAGAAAAACCCCCTTGACAAGAATAAATTAGCACCGAGCCTGGATTTTTTCAACGGATTATGATATCTATGTGATCTGTCTTATCTTCTCCTACTGACTTATAACCCGCGATGCTGGTCACCATACTAACAGGCATTATTACTCTATCAAGGAGAAATGTTCCCACAATCCTTGCTCTCTTCAAAGAGAGGTCGTCCTTTCGCGAATAAACAACTATTCTGAGACGTTTCTTAATATCCTTCCTGACGAGATCAGAAGATTCCAGGAGTAATTTTTCTCCTACCTTTGTCAACTCTTGAGAATCTTCCTTGAATATAACCCTCCCATCCAGT
>DAOVFB010000114.1 GCA_030668705.1 Candidatus Stahliibacteriota bacterium | reverse complement strand
GATATTAACTGATTAAAAACCCTAACCCTACCAAAATCTAACCGCAGATGAACGCAGATGGACGCAGATATATATTAATAAAAAACACACCACTAAATCCTAAATCCTAACCCCAAATCCGAAACTTGAAACTTGTAACTTGAAACTTTGAACTATCGACTCTTTCTTATTTTGCGGATAGCCTGGAGCCCCTACATTTGCACGAATAAATTCGTGCCCCATTAAATAGTAAACATTGCACGGGGCAAGCCTACAATTCGCGAAACTCATAGAGGCAATTCATGAATTGCCCCTACTCCAATTTTTTTGGACATTGGACCTTGGACTGATGTTCACTTATCACATATCACTTATCACGATGATGTTCCCATATCATATATCCCTTATCACACTAATCCGAAATAATGTTTCTCGAATCTCGACATATAAAGCCCTTGACTAAAATATGTGATATGATATTATATATATATGTCTGTCACGAGAAAATTAATACTCTATACACTTAAGAAAAAGGGGTTAAATTTCTTCACTATCTCTGACATATGTTATCTTTTTGGCATAACGAATAATTATGCCTCCCAGATAGTATTCCAGTTAAAATCTGACGATGCAGTAGAAGAGATTGAAAAGGGTAAATACATTATCGCCAGTAGTTGTGAATATCCCCTTTTAATCGGCTATAAAACAGTCCAGCCCTCTTATATCTCATTTAATACTGCTCTTTATGTATATGAAATGAGAAAAGATATCGGGGAAGAAATATATATAGCAACTCCTAAGAGAAAGAGACCCCTGGATTTTAAAAAATACAACTTTAAATATATAACACTTAAGCCCTACAAATTCTTTGGATATTGTAATACAACTATAAAAGGCAACAAAGTTATCATAGCAGAACCTGAGAAAGCAATAATTGACTCCCTCGAAGAGTTAAACTATGGCCCGGAACTGAGGAAATTCAGAGATATTCTGAAAAAAGCCATGGAAATCATTTCTGTAGATAAATTGATAGACTACGCATGCAGATTCAGGGATAAGAGTTTGATTGCAAGATTAGGATACCTTCTCGAAACTGCAGGCCTCTCTCTCGATATTCCAGATAATTTTCTCCCAAAAGATTATATAAAACTTAATCCGTCCGGGGAGCGGCGAGGAAAGTGGATATCGAAGTGGAACATCATAGATAATCTCTGATACGAGGTAATTAAATCCCGAGATCCACTCCATCATTTACCCATTTAGTAAGCTTCTTTGCGCATTCCATCTCTTTAGCTTCTCCAACATAATGATAGTATACTGAATTGTTTGTAAGAAGAGGATCCGAAAGAGATTGCTCCATTGGGGTTCCAGGAATGGGAGAGAATTCTCCGAGTGATACCTTTACCCCAACCTTTCCTACATCAAGTATAGATTTCATAACAGAACGATAACTCTGAAGCGGAAGTCCTGCAAGCAGGTAAGCATAAATGTGGTTTTTTCTATAACCGACCCGCGTTAAATTATCTACTGCCTGGACGAATTCTTCGTATGTGGTTTTCAGATTGAGTCTTTTTTGAAGCTTTGGATCCGTTGTCTCAAGTGATATTCGCGGTTCTCTAAAACCAACTTCCTGCATAGCCTTTGTTACGCTCTTCGTTAGGAATCGGCAGTGAAGTCCATTCGGAGTAAAAAAGTCAGGAGAGAACCCACTTTTCCTTATTCCATAGCAAAGAGCAAGAAATCTTTCCTCTGGTATGAGTAGAGCATCATCATACAAAGCAAATCTCCTGATTCCCTTTTTATAGAGAAATCCTATCTCCTCTACTACCTGCCCCACCTCTTTCTCTTTCTTTCCTCCATAGAGATTCGGAGAGGCGCAATACGGACAACTAAACGGGCAGCCGAGTGAGGTCGCTATTACCACATATTCGAGTTTTTCATAATGTGAGTAATCGGGAGGAGGATAGAGATTGAAATCTCCTGGTATTTCTACATCGAGTTCGCTTATACGGTTATCACTTATCTTATGGACCCGGTCAAAACCCAATAACTTTGCATGTTCGGAAAGGAGTGTTGGATATATCCCTCCCAGAAGGAGGAGGGGCTCTATATCCAGGGAATCCACGATTTCTTTTATTTCGACAACTCCAGGATACCAGTACGTCATTGCGCATGTAACCATTACGACCTCAGGGGTAAAATCCTTCAATCTCTTCTTTATAACATCCCGTGGCAATCCATATCTTCGGTATCTTCTGGGAATATCTTTCAATACACCAGGCTTTTTGACCTCTTCTGCATTAAATTTCCCTCTCCCGAATCTATCACTTTTAACATAGGTATAGAACGAATCCTGCCGGTAGGTAGCATCAATTAAAGAAACCTCATACCCTTTCTCTTTAAGAATACTGGAAAGATATAAGAGTCCAAGCGGTTTCATCCAGAAATCATAAGCGGCAAAGTCGTAAATTGGGGGATTTATGAGTAGAATTTTCATAACACCACTACAAAAAAATCAATTAGTATTTACAGCATAGATAGTAGTGGACTCACTTTTTCCTTTGAGCAAAACCTTCCCAACAGATTGTATCTTATATTTACCCTTGAGTTTCCTTCTTGTGGCTTCCGTAATAAGTATCTCTGTCTTGTATTCCTTATTTAAGGGTTCAAGTCTTGAAGCAGTATTGATTACATCCCCTATCGCCGTATAATCAGCACGGTGACTGGACCCGATGTTACCGATTATTGCATCTCCTGAATTAATAGCAATTCCTATATGTATAGGAGCCTTTCCCTGTTTTTTCTTTTCTATATTGATATGGCGTAGCCTTTGCTGCATTGCTATGGCAGAAGAGAGCGCTCTATCCGCATGAGCTGGATGAAAAATGGGAGCGCCAAAAAGACACATAATTCCATCCCCCATATACTTATCTATCATACCCCCATACTGGAAAACAATTGTTGCCATCTCTTCAAAATAGGCATTCAACTCATTAACGACCTCTTCAGGACTCTCAAGCTCAGCTCTGGTTGTGAATCCCCTTATATCACTTATCAACACGCTTATCCGTCTTTTCTCTCCTTCTAAACTGAAATTGGGTGAGAGAATTATTTCCTTTATAACTTCCTCAGGAACATACCTTGAGAATAGTTCCCTTATATGCCTTTTTTCCTTCTCAAGTAGACTCATTCGATAAGTTAGACCTATACCAAAGGAAAAAGCAATAGCCAGTATGGGCCTCGCCATTTCATAATCAACCAGATATGTGAGATACTGAAGAAAAGCAAAAAGGAAATAACCACCCAGTACTACGATTGTAAGTATTGGAGAAATATAAGGAGGCAATTTACTCGAAAACCACATTACCAAAAATACTGCAATGGCAACAAAGATTATTGTATAAAGCTTTGAAGCCTTCCTTATAGAATCCGAATAGAGGAGATTGTGTATAATATTTGCGTGTACCTCAATTGAAGGTAATCTTCTGTGGAAAGGTGTTTGAGAGTCATCGGAAAGTGCGGGAGCGGAGGAGCCGAATAAAACAATCTTATTCTTAAAAATATCATTAGAAATACGCCCTTTAATCAAGTCAACAAAGGATACATATTCAAAGGTCTTAAAATCCCCCTGATAGTTTATCCACAGGAAATTCCTATCTTCAAGGTGTATGTGTTTTCCTCCTATTATTAATCTTTTCCCACGAAAGGAATACGCACCGGCCGCCTCTCTGGCTACAGAGAAATCAAAGGAAGGGACGGTTCTACCTCTGTAGTTAAAAAAAACAGAAGACTTTCGCTGAACTCCATCCTCGTCCTGCATTGAATTTATGATCCCAATCCCAGCACTGCCCCCCATAAATTGCCGAATTGGAGTAACCATTCCTACAAATTTTGGGGCTCTTTTTGGGGGTGGAAAGGAAAGTAAATAGGACTCAAAACCAGAAGCAGGAGTATCAGTAGAATCGGGAGTAAGGTAGCTGGCAAGAACCACCTTCCCGGCTTTTTGTATTGAGGAACTCAAATATGAATCAAACGAGAATGCAGAAAGAGTACTATCCGCTATAATCTTCATCCTTGATGAATCTATCCCAGATAGGACTGAAGACAAAATAACATTCATTCGATTCTTGAATACATCACGGTAATAACCACTCATCGAATCGGGCTCGGAGAATATGACGTCAATTCCAATTACAGTAGAATTCCCACTAGCAACTTCATCAATAGCTTTTCCGAAATAGTACCTTGGCCAGCTCTGAAATCGTCCCAATTCTTTTAAGGTCTTTTCATCAATATCCACTATCACTATCTCTTTCCTCTCCGCCTCAAATTCTGTTTTCATCCAATCTCTCATATCGTAAAAATAATGTTCCAAACCAAAATAGATTCCAGGCCGAAATTCGAGAAGCACGTAAAAAAATAAAAGAAGCAAAACTCCGAATAAAAAGAGTCCTCTATTCTTTCTCATATCGATAGTATTGCTGACTTATGGAAATAAGTCAAGGGCCAAAAACAGCTACTGCCAAAGCGTAGTAAGGGTGTTGGGTATTAGGTTCATGGGGTTCGTTGCGTTTATTGCGTTGGTAGCGTTTGTTGCGTTGTGCGTTTGCTTATGGTGAATTCGTAAAATGCTAAATTTTAAATGATAATTGGTTAATCGGTTGGTTTGTGGGAACGGGTTTCTGCCCGTGATCATCGAGGCTGGGAAGCCTCTCCCACAAGATTAGTCAAGCGTCCAGAGTCCAGTGTCAAAAAAAAATTGGAGTAGGGGCAATTCATGAATTGCCTCTACAAGGTTCGTGCAAAACAACGCAGAGTGAGTCTGCTACTCCAGGCTATCAGCAAAGTAGCTATAAGTATATAAGTTGGTCGGTTGGTATGTTAGGATTATCGTGGTATGTGATAAGTGAACATCATCGTGGTAGGTGATATGTGGTATGTGATATGAATGAAAGTCCAAGGTCCAACGTCCAATGTCCATCCTTATAGGTCTTAGGTATTTGGATTTAGGTTTTAGGATTTAGGATTTAGGGTTTTTACCAACTCAACTACTCAACGATTTAACCACTCAACCTATTACTCTTGGTAATCCAGACTCAACTACTCAACAACTCAACTAATTAACTTTTTTACTCTGCGTGTATCTGCGGTTAGATTTCGGTGGAGGTTAGGGGTTTTTATTCAGTTGATATCTGTGTAAATCTGTGTCTATTCTTTGGATGGTGTGTGTTTTTTAATAATATATATTTGCGTCCATCTGTGTCTAAAATTTAGTTCTGGGTTCTGGGTTCTTAGTTTATATTAATCAGTTGATATCTGTGTAAATCTGTGTCTATTCTTTGGATGGTGTGTGTTTTTTAATAATATATATTTGCGTCCATCTGTGTCAATCTGCGGTTAGATTTCGGTGGAGGTTGGGGGTTTTTATTCAGTTGATATCAGTGAAAATCAGTGTCTAAAATTTAGTTCTGAGTTCAGTGTTCTTAGTTTATATTAATCAGTTCAAATCTGTGTAAATCTGTGTCTATTCCTTGGGTGGTGTGTGTTTTTATTAAAAATTAACCGTGAGTTTTCCGTGGCATAATTCTTGGTGGTGTGTGTCCTTATCTGCGTGAATCTGCGGTTAATTTAT
>DAOVFB010000134.1 GCA_030668705.1 Candidatus Stahliibacteriota bacterium | reverse complement strand
TTTGGGTGTTGTGTGTTTTTTATTCATATCTATCTGCGTTCATCTGTGTGTATCTGCGGTTTCATTTCGGTGGTGATTAGGGGTTTTTAATCAGTTAATATCTGTGTAAATCTGTGTCTAATCTTTGGGTGGTGTGTGTGTTTTTTATTCATATCTATCTGCGTTCATCTGTGTGTATCTACGGTTTCATTTCGGTGGTGATTAGGGGTTTTTAATCAGTTAATATCTGTGTAAATCTGTGTCTATTTTTTGGGTGTTGTGTGTTTTTTATTAAGAATTAACCGTGAGTTTGCCGTGGCATAATCCTTGGTGGTGTGTGTCTTTTATCTGTGTTCATCTGCGTCCAATTTAGGATTTGGTGGCTAAAATCAGTCCTTTTAAACCAGGAGGAAGGTTATTATGAAAAACGATTTGAAAGCAAAATTACAAAATGGTGAGAAAACAGTAGGTGCATGGCTCACAATCCCGCATACAGACATTTCAGAAGCACTTTCAACGCTTCCCTTTGATTGGTTTGTGTTTGACCAGGAACATTCAACTCTAAATGATCAACTGAGCCAACAACTCATGCAGGCGATGTGGGGAAATAAGGTAACACCCCTCATTCGCGTGGCCTGGAATGACCCTGTTCTTATAAAGAAAGCCCTGGATACCGGAGCCCATGGTATAATTGTGCCCTGGGTGAATAGTAGAGAGGATGCACTTAGAGCTGTTAAAGCCTGTAAGTATCCCCCGGAAGGTATAAGAGGTTGTGGCCCAAGGAGGACAATCCTTCTTGATCCCGATTATCTAAAGACTGCAAATGATGAGATTCTTATAGTAGTTCAGATAGAAACAGAGGAAGCAGCCAGTAGAGCCGATGAGATTCTATCTGTTGAGGGCGTAGATGCCTTTTTCATAGGACCCTTTGACCTTTCAGCTTCAATGGGCATTATGGGACAGATTACGCATACTAAAGTCCAGGATGTTATAAACAAAGTTTTCGAGGTTGGAAAGAAATTGGGTGTTGCCTCGGGTATCTGGCAGGGTGCCGGAATGACAATTAAAGAGAGGTTAGAAGAAGGATGGCAGATGGTGGCTCTCGGGATGGATATAAACTTTCTCACAAATGGCGCCATGGGCGCTCTTAAAGATGCAGATGTATCCCCAAAACCTTAAAGTTAGAGGTTGATTGTCAGGAGAAATGAAGGATATTGAAGGATCCAATGGTCTGAGGGGAATATTTATAGAGGCGAACAGCGTTCGCCCACTTCTGGAGTAGCAGAGCTCGTTGCGCGCAAAGCGAAAACGCAGAGCAAGCTCTGCTACTCCAAAGAATTCGGAGTAGCGCAACTTGTTGCGCGCAAAGTGAAATAAATGTTGAGGGTAAACCCCAACGCTACATTCGCCTTCTTTCACTTGAACTTTTTAGTTTTTGACTGCTTGATCGCTTGGTTATAAGTAGGTTGGATAAATGTATGCAAAGAAAAAGTCTCCCATTTGATATGACACATAACCGTTACAATCTTATGAGAGACTATTTTTCGCTGAAACATTTTACCTCTTTTTTACATCATACAGAGAAAAAGGGGGTAAAATGAGTTTATTCTTTTTATTTTTTATATCAGTAAATAACGATAAAGTTGTTGATGTGCGTTTTACTGAAGTAGCACCGGTGATTGACGGTGTTATTGAAGAGGTCTGGGAGATAGCAGACTCAGCATGTAATTTTGTCCAATTTTCACCATATGAAAAGGAACAACCCACAGAGCGGACCGCTGTTTATATCTTGCAGGATAAAGAAAATCTCTATTTCGCATTCCGTTGTTATGCAAAGAAACATAAGCCAATTGCGTGTTTTACTAGCGATGAAGACGATATTAGAATAAGTATAGATCCTTTTAATAGTAAGACTACTGCTTATTACTTCCTGTTATATGCGAGTGGGATAATCGATGATGGCTTATTTCTTGATGATGGTAAGAGAAGGGATAATTCCTGGGATGGTGTCTGGTATCGTGCAGTAAAATTATATGATGACCGTTTTGAAGTTGAGGTAAAGATTCCGTTCAAATCTATCCGTTATAAAAAAGGTTTTACAGAGTGGGGTATAAACTTTGGTCGGTATATTGCTGCGCTAAAGGAAACCAATTACTGGACTGAATATACCCAGTTAGAAGGTGATATGGTTTCAAAATACGGGACATTAAGAGGTGTAGACCCTTATGCTACTGGTTACTATTTTGAACTATATCCTGAAGCTTTTCTGCGATATGACAAATATGAGGGAGAGGAAGGAGTATATAAACTTCGCGGTAGTTTGAATTTTAAGTGGGATATAACACCAGAGATGACAGTTAATGCAACCGCGTATCCAGATTTTGCCCAGATTGAATCAGACCCCTATAGTCTAAACCTCTCCCGTTATCCTACCTACTTAGATGAAAGGAGACCGTTCTTTCTCGAAGGTAATGAGATCTTTCGAATGTCCGACTATGGTGAAAATTTTGGGTTCTTTGAACCATTAGATATCTTCTATTCCCGTAGAATTGGCAAATCGATCGATGGAGAAGTAATCCCAATTCTCACTGGACTAAAATTAACCAATAAATCAGAGAAGTGGAGTGTAGGTGCCCTGGGTGCTTATACAGATAAATATTCTAAAAGTGATACAGTAATTGAACCTCGCAGGGGTTTTGGAGTGTTTCGAGTAGAGCGTAGGGTATTGGAGAATTCAGATATTGGTATGCTCATCAGTGGTACTATGGCTGAAAAGGATGATTATAATTATGCAGTTGGTCTTGAGGGTGTGTATCGTAAGGGATTTAACCAATTCATACTACAGGGTGCAGTGAGCGATAAGTCGAAAAAGAAGGGATGGGCAGTTTCTTCAGGGTATCTTGGAATGGTTAAAGGTTTTTTAACAATGGCTAGTGCTGAGATAGTGCAGGATTCATTTGATGTTAGTGATATTGGATTTGTTCCATGGGTGGGGAGGAAACAGTTTATGGTTATGAGCGGACCCTTTAAGACTTATCCTAAAGGTTTTTTTAGAAATCTTTATATAGCTCCGGGAATTGTAGCAGTTAAAGAACCTGGTAATGAGAACTGGTCAAAAGTCGGTAATTTTATGATCAATTCAAATTTTCGTAATAACTGGGGGGTTAGTTTTGAACTGAGTGGTGGTCCATATTATGAGGTAGATACAAATTACTTCTACCGTAACGTACATCTTTCGGTCTGGGGTAATATTGCAGGCAATCATTTGAATTTTGGTGGTAATTATGGTTATTCTTATAATTATTGGCGTGGTTTTCTGGCTTACCATAGTTCAAGCTGGGCTAGTTTTAATTATTCAGTAATACCACCACTCAGACTTGGCTTATCTTCAAATATGTGGGTTGAATGGGATACTCTCCATAATCTTATTGCGACTACACCGAGGGTAACTCCAAGGATCGAATTCAGGTTTAATGCAGATATGAAAGTTGAGATATTTAATGAGTTTGTTATGACAATGCCCGGGACAAGCTTATCTGAAACTGAATTGTTAACAAACAGGCTTGGCCTGCTTTTTTCCTGGAACTTTAAACCAAAGAGTTGGTTATATATTGCTTTAAATGGCTATCGCGTGCAAGAGGATGAGGGTAACTTACAACTCGAAAACCAGATCGGAGCAATAAAGGCAAAATACCTGTTCTATTTTTAAATTATAGTACTTGACATAAAATTTCATTTTCTTATATTTTAGCATAGCAATGTTAAACATTGCAATGCATTATAGATAATTTCAGGGGGGACTGGAGGTTTTTTGCTAAAAACTTATTTAAAGAGATTACTTGAAGTTTCAAGTAGAGGGGATGCAAGGGAGGAGAGTTTTTACAATGCACTTTCTTGGTTATTCAAAGGATATGCAGATTCTTCTGTAGATAGAGATATTCATATTACTACCTTACCAAAGAAAACTGAGGCGGGTAACCCTGATTTTAGAATATGGGATGGGAAACAGCACATCGTTGGATACATTGAAGCAAAACCCCCAACTACAGAGAATTTAGACCATATTGCAAATACAGAACAATTAAAAAGGTACAGACATACATTCCCTAACCTTATCTTAACAAACTTCTTTGAATTCAGGCTCTATCGTGAAGGTGATTTAATAGATAGAGTTTCTATCGCACGACCTTTTATAATGCATAAAATGGATATGGTTCCACCTGTTGAAAAGAAGGGTGAGTTCTTTAAGTTGCTCGAAAAATTCTTTTC
>DAOVFB010000058.1 GCA_030668705.1 Candidatus Stahliibacteriota bacterium | reverse complement strand
CCAGCAGAGGCAAAGGAAATGGGAATCGAATATGATGAACTGGTGGAGAGAATCCTGAAATTCGCTATCGCGAGATACAAAATAATATAAAGTCCTAAGTCAGAATATGGATTAAAGGATAATATTAGGATTATCGTGGTAGGTGATAAGGGATACGTGATATGTGGTATGTGGGAACGGGCTTCTGCCCGTGATCATCGAGGCTGGAAAGCCTCTCCCACAAGATTAGTCCAGAGTCGAGTGTCCAGTGTCAAAAAAAGAACTGGAGTAGGGGCAATTCATGAATTGCCTCTACAAGTTTCGCGCCAAAACAACACAGAGCAAGCTCTGCCACTACAGACTGTCGACCATCAACAAAATAAGAAAGAATCAAGATTAGTAATTTTGAATGTTGAATTTTGAATTATGAATTTTGAATGAAAATCAGTTATTATCTGTGTCCATCTGTGTCTAAAATTTAGTTCTGAGTTCGGTGTTCTTAGTTTATATTAATCAGTTCAAATCTGTGTAAATCTGTGTCTTAATTTTGTGGTGAGGGTTTTTAATCAGTGGAACAGTTGAAAATCTGTGTCTAAAATGGGTGAGTGGAGGAGGGAATAATTTTGCATTTTTCACTTTGCAATCTGCATTTTGCATTGGAGCGAAGCGACTATCTCTGTATCTCTGTGGCTATTCCCTTTCGAAATATTCATCAACGAGTTGAATTGCTTCATCCGGGGACGAAACTTTCTCAAAGGGCAGGGGAATATTGCAGTGGATTCCGATTATCTTTTTCCTGTATATATGCCCAAACGCGATTTCACTCTGGGTCCCGACCCTTCCATCTATTGCTATAAGGATATCGGCTGTTTGTGTGATTATTACATTCCTGGCGTGACTCATCCCTGTAACTATAGGGATATCAACCCAGGTATTGGCAGTTTCTCGTGAATTACCCGGGAGAATGCCAATAACTATTCCTCCCCCTTCTTTTGCTCCTTTAGAAGCAGCTTCCATCACGCCGCCCAGCCCTCCGGTTATGAGTGCATATCCTCTCTCTCCTATCAATTTTCCAGTTTCATAGGCTATTTTATAAATATCCCGGGTAATGCTCGAACCGCCAATAACACCTACTATCCTCATCTTATTACCGCTATCTTTCCGTAATATGGGTCTCCATCCCCGGGTTTTACCATATAGTAGTATACACCGTTTGATACCTCTCTGCCTCTTTCATCCCTTCCATCCCAATCTGCGTAGTTAACGCCATATCTGGATATTCCAGGGTTCAGATTTTTTACCAACCTACCGGCAATTGTATATATCTTTATCTCTACATCCATTTCTTCTGAAAGGTGATATATAATAGTTGTCTTATCTTTCATTGGATTGGGGTAGTTATCCACTCCCCAGAGGAGTTTCTCTTCACCGATTCTGAATGTTGCATTCGTTACCCCTATATTTCCGGCATTATCCTTTGCATACACAGTAAATCGAATTGTATCAGAGAAGAACGGCCGCTCATAAGAAAAGGATGCTTCTCCTTTGGTTGGATTGCCGGAATGATAGGTGAAATTATCTATCAGATATATGGGATCTGAGTTATTTATCTTTACCTGTAAGTTGATTCTTGACCTCATATCAATGCCGCTACTATCCCTGATTATTATTGTCATTTCTCCAGATGGGGGGATGAGGTCCCCTTTACTGATTTCCCTTCCTTTTATCTGGAACCCTATATCAGGTGGAATAGTATCAGAGGTTCCTGTTCCAGGAGTGAATTGAATAAACGAATGAAGATGCGATTCCTTATCCCCTCTGGAATATAGATAGACATTACCTTCCTGTCCTTCTATATCTAGGGGGAGGTTAATCCTTATGTTAAATGAATCATTTACTATTGGTGCACTACCTTTGAATAGTGTCCTGCCAATTTTTGTTATTGATACATTAAGGGGGATGGGATCGGTTCCTTCTCTTGCATCTAAGATGGTGTCATAATCCGCCTCTGTAACAATGCAGAAAATTCTATTGGATTGCGTGGATGTTTCCCCTCCTATTATAAATCCTTCCCCTCCAATTGCTGTATCCGGTAGTTCTGCTGTTAATTCGGTTGAATCAATGAGTATTGCAGTTGCCGGGTCACCAAAGAAGGTATAAGTGGAATGCCCTCCCTGTTGTTTTGCCAATAGGAAGGCATCTCCTGCTGTCATTACAGAATCGCTGAATAGCTGTTGGATGAGTCTTCGGCCCAGTGCATTATTGGATGTAGGACCGGTTGCTCTTCCAGCAGCAATAGAGACTATAGTTCCTCCATCAGAATAAAGGCTTGAATAATCGGCTATACAGTCTTCGTCCGCTCTTTCGAAATAACCCACATCACAAGAACCAAAATAGTAAATAGGGGTTTTCCGAAAGTTCTTAAATTTAGTGACATCCTGCAGGAGAAAAACCGATTCATGGGTAAGCCTGCGCAGGTTCCCATGCCCAAGAAAGACAGCCACGAGTGCACCATCTGACATAGCCTTCTGATGAGCTTCCTCTGCCTCTGGTTTCTCACCTCCAACGCGTGGATACTCCATAAGGTAAACCTTTTTCTGATATACCCAGTCGGGTAAAATATTAGAAATATTTTCTGCTCCCACAGTATGTTCCTTTTCATCTTTCCATGTTCCGAAAGCATCATCGGCGAGGAGTATTGCATTCATCCTCCAACTTCCCCCTGAGGATTCATATTCTGTGAGCTTGTCTGTCCACTCCCTTGCCCCGGTGAGATTTGAAGCTGTCACCCTGCCGATTGGTATATCGGGCTCTTTATTCCCATCCTCATTGAAATCAACAAACCAATTATCCCAGCAGGCATTCTTATCAAGGTATCCACTTCCGGTATGGATATATATACCCTCTGTATGAATGGGTATGAAGCAAGTTTTTCCAATACCTGTTAAGTTCTTATTATCATAACTGCCATCTCCAAAGAGGAGGACATAGCTTATGGGTGGATTCCATGAACTCTGTGTATGGTAGAGAAATCTCTTGATTGCGGATGCATCACTTACTCCAAATGAGAAATTGTCATATATTTCCTTTAAGGTTATCACGCGTGTAACTGGTGATGAAATGCCTCTTAGATGATTATTTCTCCATCCCTTTAGTGTATATGATGCGGATACAAATTCATCCGGAGAAATAACAATCCAGTCAGCGCCCCCGGATTGTAATGAAGTGGGATCAGTAATAGATATCTCCTCTATTGAATAGGGTGATTCCTGAAGGAGTATTTTTAAGGCATCTGCTCTGAAGTCTATACTCCCTCCCGTGAAATTATGCGAGATAAGAGATGGTATTTCAGTATTACTAAAGTCAAGCAGATATGGGTCTTGCCCAATATTACTAACAGTGTAGTGCTTAACTGTAAAGGTATCCGAATTTATAATTAACTTTCCATTGGTTATGAGTGTCCTCTTTCTGTAAATTACCTCTACATAATCCATTATTATTGATTCATCAGGGGTTTGAAGGGTTATTTCTAACTGGTTTGAGCCCTCTAAAAGGGCTGGTATGGTATCTATGAAGACTGTCCTGTCCTGTGCGGCATTACCTGTTGAAGGTACTGTATCATATCGCATAGTCCCATTAAGGGAGATACGAAAGGCATATTGACCTGAGTTCTTGGGGTAGAAAGCGATTCGGAAAATCGCTTCATTATCATACGGGTAATGGATAGTAAAGGGAATGTTTAGAGCAGAGGTTTGCCCCCCTGTTGTATTGAGTTCTTTCCATCCCCAGACAAGACCACTCTTTAAGGGGCTGTAATTATCCTCCTCGAGGTGTATGGTATCGATAAAATTGGATATGTCTTCTCCACCAGTTAGATTTTCCTCCTCCATCAGCAGGGGTTCACCATCAAGGCACAGCCAGTAGACATTGGTGTCGGTATATGGATTATGGTAGAAATATTTATTATTTTTAAAACGGTTTCTATTCCATCCGGAGAGTGAATGGGCAAAGAAGAGTATCCTTTCTCCATCGGTAAAGGATCCATCTTCATTTATTTCATATATAGCGGGAATTAAAGGAGGAAGTGAATCCAAGTTGTTAAGGCTATCCATATCCCATTTAAAGACGCCTCTATACCCATGGCGGAGTTCGATTCTATTTGGGTCGATCGAAGCAGGGCTAAAGCCAGCCTCACTTATATCTTCGGGTGTGATCTTGTGTAGCCCTTCTTTTGTTGTCTTTACCTTCATCCATAGTCCAGCTTTATATTTGGGGATAAATTTTCTCGCTATTCTCTTTCCTCTGATTTGATTCAAAAAGAGTAATGGATTTCTTTCCTGATATCCCCCAGGGCGTATCCACTTACCCCCGTGGAAGTATATTTTGATTGTAATTATTTTTCTGATATGAGTGTACCTTCCATCAAAGGTAAAGGGATGAATCAAGAGGGTTGCATTACCATAAGGAGAAGGGCGATGCTGTTTTAACTCAGCAGGTGGAGGCTGGTAGGTATTTGGTTTTTTGCTCTCTTCCTTTTTTCCGTAAAAATGAACTACATCCGGTATCACTTCAACCCTATCTTCTTCTTTAATCTGATAGCGCAACTCCACCCTTCCACCAACAGGGGTCAATATCTTTTTTCTTAAGGAAGGTAGTGCAGGCATTCCCTCCTTATCCGGATAACTCCCTCCTTTTAATTCATAGAATGCTCTACTTTCTAATGTGGATTGCTCGAATTCGGCAGTATAGCGGAGGACTAAAGAGTCAGGTGTATCAGCAAGGACACTAAGAGAAGAAATGAGGAGAAGAAATGTCATAATTCCTCTGCCTCATCTACTAACATTACGGGTATATCATCTTTGATAGGATAGGCAAGTTTGCATTTATGACATATCAGTCTACTATTTTTCTTATCATATTCAAGTTCCCCCTTACAATTGGGGCATACAAGTATGTCAAGCAATTCCTTTTTTATCATTAAAACCTCCTAAATTAAGCCACAGAGACACAGAGTTTATTTTTAATTTTTATACCTTTTGTCGTGGTTAATCTTCCTATAACAAATCATTATTTCTCTGTGTTCTCTCCTGTCTCTGGGGCTATTCTCTTTCCTACAATAAAAACAATTCTTCTCTGTGTTCTCTGTGTCTCTGTGGCTATCCCCTTTCTTACAATAAAGATAATTCTTCTCTGTGTTCTCTGTGTCTCTGTGGCTATTTTCCATTTTCAATTCATTCATTTATTAAATCGGCATGTGATTTTAATACTGCATATATCTCTTTTGCCAATCTATCATTTTTTACTGTAAACCGCAGAGTCTCACCACTGGGATGTCCAATCCCGAATAATTCTCCATCTATCTGGACACCAATCAGGCTTTCCTCTATAGGTGCGTCGAAGACAACTGTTATCCAGGATTCCCCATGTTCGTCCAGTCTAATGGAGGTGTCTTCTATACGGGTTCTTATTGATCCTTGTTTTGTATAGCACTCTATCGAATCAGGAGAGAGTATTAATTCACCTTCAGGTGCTGGAGCCACTCTATATGTAGAATAATCCCCCCGCTTAAATAGTAAACCGTCTCTTTTTATGGGAATGACCTCCTCGAAGTAAATTCTATTATCCTTGACTTCCACCATTCTTTCCCCATAGTATTCGAGTCTCTTTTTTAATGTAGGAGTATCAATATTCTTGCCGATTTCAAGACTCTTTCTATGAACCCCTTTTCGTGGTTCTATCTTCATTTCCCATTCTATTCCTTCTGTTTTAGCGCTGATTTTTTCTATTCCTTCCTGGTTTATTATGAGTCTTCCGACCCCCTCTTTTCCCCCTGGCGAAAAGAGAGAAAGGTTTGCAGTAAAGGAATAGGTATATTCGTCCCCATTCCGGGATATAAGGAGGAAGTCTCTTTTCCCGGAGAGATTTCTTATCTCTTCATACGGGTCGATCTCAGAAATCGGCTCTTCTATATTTCCGATATTTATCGTTCCATTCATCTGGAAATCACCACTTCCTTTATACACTCCAGAGGCCTTGAAAGTGCTTTGAATATCACCTTTTTCCCGCTTAACATTCCATTTAAATTCAAACCCATTTTCAAGTCTCTGTATCAGTTCTTCAGGGAAATCAGGTGGCGGAGGTTTATAAACTTCCCTCGTACAACCAAATATAAAAAGGAGTATAGTAATCCATCTCATCATTTCGAATAAACTAATCTCTTCGAATGATTTGTCAAGATAGATGAGTGTCTCACACTACCCACATTTTTTAACCACATAGGACACAGAGAAGAATTATTTTTTGTGTAAAAAACACACACCACCCAAGGAATAGACACAGATTTACACAGATATCAACTGATTAATATAAACTAAGAACACTGAACTCAGAACTAAATTTTAGACACAGATTCCCACTGATTAAACTGATTCAATGATTTCCTTTCACCAACCCCAACACCTGTCGGGACAAGGATGTCCCTCCTACATCGTGGGAGCGGTTTGGAGGCCGCGATAACAAAAGGATTTCGGAGTAGCAGAGCTTGCTCTGCGATTCTCCTACCTTGTTAGCCACGGTTCCTACATGGTTTTTCCCCCGAACCCTTAATTTAAATTATTTGTGTTTTCAGAGAAAGAAAGGGAGAAAAAGAATTTGGTAGGGGCGCAAGCGCCACATATCCCTACCTCTGCGTTCATCTGCGGCATTATTAGGTGTTGGGTCTTAGGTTTTAGGGTTTAGGATCGGTGGTTGCTCGGTTAGTCGGTTGGTATGTTAGGACTATCGTGGTATGTGATAAGTGGTAAGTGATAAGGGATACGTGATATGTGATATGCGAACATCAGTCCAAGGTCCAACGTCCAATGTCAAAAAAAATTGGAGTAGGGGCAATTCATGAATTGCCTCTACAAGTTTCGCGCCATGGCAACGCAGAGCAAGCTCTGCTACTCCAGGCTATCAGCAAAATAAGAAAGAGTCAATAGTTTTAAGTTACAAGTTTCAAGTTTGGGATTTAGGGGTTGATCAGTTGATATCTGTGTAAATCTGTGTCTGATTCAGGGGTTAGGATATAGGATATAGGGTTTGGTGGTGTGTGTGTTTTTTATTCATATCTATCTGCGTTCATCTGTGTGTATCTGCGGTTTCATTTCGGTGGTGATTAGGGGTTTTTAATCAGTTGGTATCTGTGTAAATCTGTGTCTGATTCAGGGGTTAGGATATAGGATTTAGGATTTGGTGGTGTGTGTTTTTATCAAGAATTAACCGTGAGTTTGCCGTGGCATTTTTAGGTCTTAGTTTTATTTTTTACCAACTTAACTATTTAACTACTCAACTATTTAACCCTATCCGTATTTATCAGTGTTAATCTGTGTCTAAAATGGGTGTGTGGAGGAGGGAATAATTTTGCACTTTGCAATCTGCATTTTGCATTGGGGCGAAGCGACCTGGATGATTGACTTTTTTATTATAGAATCTATATTGAGGTGAAATGGTTAAGATAAAAGGAATAAGGAAAGGTTCAATAGCGGAAAAGATGGGAATAAAAAAGGGTTCCTATCTCATATCAATCGACGGGAAGGAAATAAACGATTCTCTGGATTTACGTTTCTTTGAATCCTGTAACTCCCTGGAGCTTTCAATCTCAATAGGAAGGGAAGAAAAAATCTATCATATTAAAAAGGATGCAGATATTCCCCTTGGGATAAAACCAACTGAATTCGAGACAAAAATTTGTACGAATAATTGTACTTTCTGTTTCGTAAATCAGAATCCCCCTGATGTGAGGGAGGCACTGCTTATAAAAGATGATGATTATAGATTGTCCTTTCTCTACGGTAGTTATATAACATTGACAAACCTTACAGATAAAGATTTCAAGCGAATCATTGAACTTAAGTTAAGTCCTCTCTATATCTCTGTTCATGCCACGAATCCAGAGAAACGAGTAGAATTGATGAAGAATCCACTGGCTGGCCGTATATTAGAGGACATAAAGCGGCTTACAAGTGCCGGGATAAAACTGCATACGCAGATTGTCCTTCTTCCGGATTTTAATGATGGGGAATACCTCAACGAAACCATAGAGGATCTGCTCTCATTCTATCCCTCTATTGAATCAATTGGAATTGTTCCTGTAGGACTTACTGATTTTCGTAGAGGCCTTCCGCCCATTAAAAACACTGAACCTGAATGGATGGATGAGATAATTAAAATAGTGGAGCCCTATCAAGAAGAAATGCTAAAGAAAGCTGGTAAAGCAATGGTTTACCTGTCCGATGAATTCTACCTGAAGACTGGAAAGAAAGTTCCACCTGAAGAACATTATGGAGAATTTCCACAACTGGAGAACGGTATCGGCATGATAAGACAATTTCTGTCAGGCCTTGCGGAGCTTACTATTCCAGCTCTTAAGGGTAAGGTTCTCCTTGTTACTGGAACCCTTGCCTCCAGCGTTATATGGGAGTTAGCGAAACACTTCAGGGAATCTGGTATAGAGGCAGAAGTATTACCGGTCAGGAATAGATACTTTGGCGGATTAGTCGAGGTTGCAGGGCTTTTGGGGGGATGGGATTTAATGGGTGTTATCTCCGTATTAGATTTTGATGTGGCTATTCTCCCTCCGGGTGTCGTAAATAGCGATGGTCTATTTATAGATGGTTGTTCCTTCGAAACATTCCAGAGTTCAATACCATTGGATGTTTATATAGCACCCTACGATATCAGAGACCTTGGGAGGATATTTTGAATACAGTAGCGATTATAGGCAGGCCAAATGTAGGTAAATCCACTCTTTTCAACCGCCTGCTCAAACAGAGGAAATCAATAGTAGATAGGGAGCCAGGCGTGACCCGGGATAGGGTATATGGTGTAATGGAAAGAGACGGCAAACCGGTCATATTGATAGATACGGGAGGACTACAATTCGAAAACGGCGGCATCGGAGGAATGGTAAAGCAGCAGGTGGATTTTGCTCTTCTGGAAGCAGATATAATTCTTTTCCTGGTGGATGGGAAGGCGGGACTTACCCCACTGGATAAAGAGATTTCAAACTATATAAGGAAGTCAAAGGGCAAGAAGGTTCTTGTTGTAAACAAGATGGACAGAGGTGTAGATTGGACTATAGCCTCTGAATTCTCAAAAGTAGTGCTTGATAAAACATTCCAGATTTCTTCCATGCACGGGCATGGGGTTGGTGACCTTCTTGACTGGTTGCTTTCCGATTTTGAAGAAGGGGAAGTTGTAAAAGGCAGTATGATTGGGGTTATAGGAAGACCCAATACCGGTAAATCAACCTTTGTAAATGCAGTAATGGGATATGAACGTTCAATTATAAGAGAAGAGCCGGGAACCACCAGAGATAGCATAAATTCCTATCTCGAATTTAAGGGAGAGAATATCGTGCTTGTGGATACTGCGGGATTAAAGAGGAAGTCAAGATTAAAAGACTCCCTGGAATACTATTCCTTCTTGCGGGGGATAAGAACCATAGAAGAGTCAGATATAGTTCTCTTGCTAATAGATTCTACTGAAGAAATTGCGAGACAGGACAAGAGAATAATCAACTGGGCAATAGAGAGGGAAACCCCAATGCTCATACTCCTTTCAAAGTTTGATCTTATACCATGTGAAAAAGAAACCGCGATTATGAATTACTATAGGAAAGTGTTATCATTTGTGGACTGGGTTCCTATGATACCTATCTCTTCTCTCACAATGAAGGGGGTGGATTATTCGCTCTCATATGCCCTTAAGATACTAAATGGATTGGATAAAAAATATACAGAACTTAAAGAGGTTATAGAGGAAGCCTGCTCACACTGGCCACCACCTGCTGCCATGAAAGAAGTGAAAATATATTCTGTAAAACAGGAGGTAGGTAGAATCCAGATTCGAACCAATCTGCCAAAAACTTTTGATAGAGAATATACAAGATACCTTAAGAATTGGATCAGAGAGAAACTTGGGTTTATCGGTATTCCACTTTCTATAAGAGTGAAGAAAAAGTTTAGATGAATATAGCCACAAAGGTACCCCAGTAGTGAGGAACCGACCATATCGGGGTGAACTTTGTGGCAATATGAGGAGGTATGCGAATGTGGTATCCAGTTGCGTTTATTTGTTCCTATATTTCCGGTAGTATACCATTCGGTTATGTCGTGGCTCGGATTAAAGGATATAATCTAAGAGAAACAGGTAGTGGTAACATTGGTGCAACAAATGTTTTTAGAGTGGTGGGAAAGAAAGAGGGTATTATGGTTTTTATTCTTGATCTCTTGAAGGGATTCCTTCCTGTATTTTATTTTGCCCAGATTTCTCCTGTTGTGGGTATTATTGGAGCTCTGGGTGCGGTTCTGGGTCATATTACAACACCGTTTCTCCATTTTAAGGGTGGGAAAGGTATAGCCACTGGTTTTGGAAGTGTTCTTGCTCTTATGCCAATCCCTGCAATTTTAAGTTTTGGAGTATGGGCGCTTCTTCTCGGTATAACGAGGA
>DAOVFB010000076.1 GCA_030668705.1 Candidatus Stahliibacteriota bacterium | reverse complement strand
GGAACAGTTCTACGAAGAAGGTATGAGAAAAATAACCCTGAACTTTGCCCTGGCAGCTAAAACGCCAATCGATCCTTTAGTTCTCTTAAAACACTTTAGCCCCGATAAATTTCTGATTAAAATAACCCCCATAAATCCTACTTATAATGCTGTGAGAAATCGACTCTCCTCATATATTGACCCCTATAAAAAAGAGAAAGCCTATGAGGCTGTTAATAAGCTTCGTTCAGCGGGATTTGAAGTTATAAAAAGCATTGGAGAAGTTGAAGAAAACTGTATAGGTAGCAACTGTGGACAATATATTCAAACCCATTTAATCGCAAAAGAAAAGATAGAAAATGGTTACACTTACACAGTTAAAAAGAATTTTTAGCAACTAATTCACCAACCACTTAGTTCCGAACATAGTACACATAAGATGAAACCGCGGATGAACACCACACACCATCAAGGGTTATGCCACGGCAAACTCACGGTTGATTTTTGATAAAAACACACACCACCAAGAAAATGAAACCGCAGATACACGCAGATGAACGCGGATAGATACTAATAAAAGACACCCACCTCCAAATCCTAAATCCTATATCCTATATCCTAACCCCTGAATTGGGCACAGATTTTCACAGATATTAACTGATTAAAAACCCTCCTGACTGTACCACCAAGTGCCTGGATTTTTCCACAAAATCTAAAATTAGACCTTGACATATAAAAATTTTTTCTTATAATTATATTCAATGGGGGGCCCGTGAGGAAAATGTGGAAAAAGGAAAAGTTAATCTAAAAAAGTTTTTCAAATTAAAAGGACCTTTAGAGTCAGAGATTTTATCAAATTTTTATATACAAAATACTTCTTGTATAACAACAAAAGGAAGGAATGTCCAAACCTATTCTGATATCGAAATAATTCAAAAATTAAGATATGACCCCAATTTTCTACAAATTGTTTTTTTAAAAGGAGGTATTTATGCGTAAGTTAATTATCTTATCTTTTTTGTTATTTTTCCTCAAACTCTCATCCGCAGTTAAGCTAGAGAGTGTTTTTGAGACCAGTGATGTAGGTGAATACAACCAATGGGTAAGTGAACATAAGGGTGAGTATCCAGAATTGAAGCCTGTTTATATTCTTGGGGAGAGAACAGGAGTAAAAGAAGGTATAAAGACACCTACAGGTAAAACACGGATATATGAATATAGATTATATTATTATGACGATAATGGGAATTTAGTAAATACCGAGGATTTGAGTGGACATGAGATGAAAGTGACTTTTTCTCCTGACCATGATAGGGTTATAATAAGGGAATGGAGGGATGTAGAGCCTTATGGTTCATATTTTTGCACAGTGAAGGACAAATATGGGAATGTGTTATTTGAGAAGAGAACAGGGATGAATATGATAACACCTACACCACTTGAAGGAATTTATCTTTCAGAACTATCATATCATGAGGCAGTTCCCCCTGAACCTGTAATCTCCGTTTTTGATGAGAATGGGAAGACGATAGGAGAATTAAAGGATATCCTTGGCTTTTATTCCAGGGAAGGTGAGATATTAGTTTCCAGAGATAATAAATTATTATTTTTCGGAGGAACAAGAGGATTAGGTGGTAATCCTGATTGTATAATATTGATGGATGATGGAGGAAATGAAATCTCTTTTAAGGACTTCGTAGCTAATCTTAACAATCCTAATAGGATTGAAGTTATGGGCTTAAGATGGTCAGCAGATGAAGATATAGAAAAGATAGCAGTTGGCTTTAACGGAGTAGTCTATGTTTATGACAGGAACTGGAATTTCCTTCATGAATGGGAGGTTCCTTCAAGAGCACACCCTTCTGTTGGTCTTTCTCCTGATGGAGAATACATGGCAACATTTGGTGCTAAAACTGTATGCTTTTTTGACCTTAAGGGAGACAGTTTAATGTGGAAGAAGAGGTTAGAGGAGGCAGGTAGAGCAAAATATGTAAAGGTTTTACCTGAAAGTAAAGGAGTAGTTGTTGGAACTAAATGGCCTGCATGGGTGTACTTACTGAATAACACTGGAGAGGTCGTAAAGTATACTGATTTAGGGAGCAAGGAAATACAGAAATATGTAAAGGGTGTTCCTATAAAAAGGAAATTATATGAACCTATGATTTATAAGATAGATATTTCATCAGGTAATATTGTAATAAAGGTCTTTAATAGACCTGACACATCCTTAGATTTTTACAGTAAAGTGTGGAAATTGGGGGAGGAGTAATATGCTGATATTGTTACTAATTATGGGCTATGCTTGGCCTTTGGATGATGGCTATGGTAATCAGGGTGACAAGAAGATTACTTCCAACTTTGGAGACTTTCGTCCCGCGTATGGCATTCACGTCTCACACCTACATGAAGGTATTGACATTCCGGAACCGGATAATGCTCAAACTCTGGAGATATTTGTATGGCCAATTGACTGTGGGGTAATCTGGCGAGTACTAGATTATACAGTTGAAGTTATCCATTATAATTACCACATAGAATATGACTCACAGGGATATCCGTATATTGTTTTAGATGATTCAAAGAATGAAGGCTCAAGGTATATACATGCCACCCCTGTTATTGGATGTGAAGTATGGGATACTGTGATTGGTCTTGATTCTCCGGATGCCAGGCTTGTCGATCCCATAGCTAATGGGTGGGGTATGGATGGCGACCATCTACATCTTGAATACAGGAAACCAGGTTCCATGGAACGACCCATCAATCCCTTCTTCATCTCTGAGTTATGTCCCTCTGATTACTCATATCCTATACTAAATTACCTCTATGTTGATTTTGAAAATTATGGGGATGCTGATGTATGGTGCTGGGATGAGTTCCTTGGCCACGATTTCACGCAGTATTATGCTGAGACAACATACAATGACACTACTTATGCGAAGTTAACTCTACCAATAGAAACACCTTATAATGATCTGGATGATCCCCATATTATCATCTCAGGTAACAAAAAGGTTCATTTCGTTCTTCATGCCTAGGATGAGGTTACCTACACTGGACCTGATAATGCACCTTATTCAATAAAGGTATATCTTGATGGATACCCTGAATTTCCATGGGAAACTGAAAATTGTATATGTGAGGTTGTATTTGATTCATTGAATGGAGGTGATTGTTATATGGAAAGAATAAGGTAAGCTACACACTTCTGGACTCTGTGGGGGGTATTGATTATATTTCCCTTGTTAGGAGTCTGCCTGATAGATTTATCAGGAAGGGAAAGGCAACTATAAAGAATCTGCCTCAGGAGTTAAGGAAAAAGGACGGTGTTTATTATAAGATAGCTCCTGGAGATACAAATGAGTTCAGTTTCTTTAAAGTAAAGCAAAAAATACCCACGGGTTGGGTAAGGGATTATGTGATAGAGGTTGTTGGTTATTATACAGGAAATGGTAAAGGTGCAGAGTCACCAGAGGGAGTTGTAACATACAAGAATGATATAAGATTTATCCGTTCATTGGGGAAGGAAATAGTGATGGAGTTTGAGAGTGCTCGGGATAGGAATGTAGGAATAACCCTCTATGATGTAACAGGGAGAGTAATCAGGAAGGAAGTTCTTAAATTATCAACCGGAATCCAGAGATATTCAATAAGAGACCTGCCCTCTGGAATATACTTTATCAGGGTACCTGATATGAAAGATAAGGTGCACAAGGTTACAGTAATAAGATAGAAACATTCTTTAAAGTGAGAAATAATAAATTGAGGGGAAAAAGCGCTTATCCTGTCCCGAGTGTTGCCATAAGACAAGTTTTGTTACACTATTTTCGATCGTCAGTCCAACCGACTAACCGACCAACTCCCTAAGCTGGAACCCTATGAACTCAATAAACCCAGATGAAAAACACACACTTCCCAAAGAATAGACACAGATTTACACAGATTTGAACTGATTGAAAACTAAATCCTAAACCCTAAAACCTAAGACCTAAGAATGCCACGGTAAACTCACGGTTAATTTTCAATAAAGGTGATATGTGATAGAAGTCAAGCGAGAAGACAAACAGGTGATATGTGTTATCCACCTCACCCCCTTAATTTAAACCCAGACAAACATGGGTAAACAAGCTCGGTGGTTGCACAGTATGACATCTTCGCCTTCCTTAACCTGTATTCATCATGTCATATCTGTCTACCCCCGAGCGTAAAACTATTTGCAGATTTCGGAGTAGCAGAGCTTGCTCTGCGCTTCTCGGAGCGCGAAACTTGAAATTGAAAATTGCAAAATGTCCTGTTATTCCGTCCATTTGTTTTCTCGTAAAGTTCGCAAAAGAGTGGCAGCCTCAGCTGACTACCGACATTGGACATTGGACCTTGGACTTTCATTCGTATCCCTTATCACTTACCACTTATCACATACCACATATCACCCTATAAACTCAACGAACCCACATCCTAACCCATCCACCCACTTTATTCACCAAGCCCAAACCGTAGGGTCTCATTTATTGAACCTTTTGTGGGAGAGGCTTTCCAGCCTTGATCTACGATTAAAAACTGTGCCCTTTGTGGTGAGTTTTTTAGGTGTAAACTATGTGTGTTGGTTTTTAGGTTTGTGAGGATACAGGGGTTGATATTTCCGGATTATTATCTTATTATTAATATAGACTATAGAGTATAAAAATGATTCTTTTAATTTTTCTTCTTAATAATACCTTTCAATTTGGGGCTGTTTTTCTTGCAATTTCCCCTGGTTCTGCACAGGTTGGTATGGGTTTGGGAGGTGTGGCATATCCAAATGATATTCCAGGGGTGTATTATAATCCCGCAAATATAAATCTTGCGAATTCTGGTATTTATGTTCAGAACCCTCTGATGCTATCGCCATGGAATGAACTATTTACCAAGTTTGCAGAACCATTTTACACAAAAAAACCAATTTCCTATTCGCCAGACTGGTTACCAGGTCTTTATCCTGGAATGAAATATACCTACGGTGGTATTAAATTCCCTTCATATAAAAACCTCAGTTTCGGTATAAACTATACATTCATAACAACAGGAGAAACAGAGGCTTCCCTTGATGGTAATCTATATAAGTGGTATACGTATGATTACGCAATAGGCACTACTATTGGAATCTCGTTTTTTGATAAGATGTTGAATATGGGTATTACCTTAAAATATGTATACAGCTTTCTGGTTCCAGAAGAGGTTATGGAGGAACTTGGAAGAATATATGGTGAAACGAATGCAAAAGGAAGTGGGTATGCCTTTTCATTTGATGCGGGAATCCTTTTAAAGGATCCCACAGGCTTTTCCAGTTTTGGTGTATCATATAGTAATATTTCTGGATCAATGAGTTATGGTGAGGACCACTTTGCTGAAGACCCACTACCCAGGGTTATAAGATTTGGATATTCTCTATCCCCTTATGCATTTATAGATTACCTATTAAAGGAAAATTTTGATTTTCCCTATGATTTAACGAAATTTCTTGAAGTAAGGTATAGCGAAGACATTCTTACAGATAGGATTGGAATAGAACACGACTTCTGGCATTCTAAAGGTTGGGAATATACATTCTTTAATTCTATATATTTCAGGAAAGGAGAATTCTCTGATCAAAGAGGTGGAAGGGTAGGTAAGACAGAGGGATTTGGTTTAAGACTTGGAAATATGAAACTTGACTACGCAGACGATTCAGACATCTATGATTTCTACACAGAAAATTCTCGGGTAAGTTTATCCATGGATTTAATAGAAGGAGACAATAAATACTTTGCTTTTCCTTTATCCTATATGTTCCCGGGCGCAGGTCATCTGTATCTCGGGGAGGCAAAGAAGGGACTATTATATGGCGGAGCTGCAGCCATCCTTTCACTCTTATATCCCATGGGTGATAGTAGAAAAGAAGGTATTAATTCGGCTCTATTCTATTCATTGTCTGCAATATCTATTGCTGATCTTTTAATATCATTATAATACTTAAGTAAATTTGCCTCCGAGCTCAGTGAAGAGATTGCTTCACGAGAGTAAAGAATGCAAGAACAATTCGCAATGACCATTACTCTCAGGGTAGCAACTATTTACTTTGCATACTCATTCAAGATAAAAAGACATGTTGACTTTTTTATCTACGTAATTAAAATATTATAAATAAAAGAGGAGGAAATGATATGGATGAAGATAATAAAAAAACATCCATTATAGAATGTTCCTTAAATTACTCGCTGAAAGACGAAAGCGGAGAGGAGATAGAAAGTGGAAAAGCCACAGCACAAATTAGCAAAGAGAAACTTTCCCTTGCTACAGATTTCGGCGATTCAATGTTTATTTCGCTCAGAGACATTCTCCGGTTTGCCGAAGGAGAATACAGGATTCATCTAAGCCTCAATTCAAAACAAAAACTTACTCTTTTTAATCTTGGTTATCGCTACGACGATTTCCTAAGAGTTCTTGTAAAACTGCACAACGAATTAATCATGAAAGACATGCTCATGGAAGAATCTATAAGAAAATCGGGTGTGGAAACGGCATTTGAACATCTCGACGAGGTGGGTATAGTGTTACTAAAGGGAAAGGGTGAACTGCGTCTCTACGATACAGCAATAGTTTTACTCCCGTACAGGGCTGAACCTATAAGAATTCCTTACAGTCTCCTTTCAGGGGTTAGTGAAGAAGATTACACTCTCGTTTTAAATACAGAATCAGGAGAAAAAATCATTTTATCAAAATTGGGAAAAGAGTTTGATCCTGTAAAAGACAACCTTTCTAAGATAATGAACGAATTGTCCTTGAAGGTCCAATCATCACTGAAGGAACTAATACCAGACGCAGATCCATCCATTATAAGGCGTTTATCGAGATTTATGAAAGAGGGCAAAGCAGCAAAGCGTAGTGATATAGAATCAGTTTCACCAAAGCTGTGGGGAGAGTTGGAAAAGCACTTAGAATTAGCAGGAATAAAAGAAGAATACAATTCCCTAAAGTCTTTGTCGCAGCAAGAAAAACTATGTATAGGTTTAAAACGAGGACTCTTAGGAGATTTAACTGGTGAGTATATCTGGTTTTTGATTCCCATTTATAATACAAATCCAAGAGAACCTGGAAATGCAGTTGCTATGGAAGCAACAGGCGAGGAAGGTAAGGGTAAGGCAACTTACTTCTTTAGAATCACAAGCAGAAAGGACTACTCTGCTCTTGAGGACCTTGAAGAATTACACAAAAAAACCGACTCCTTTATAAAAGAAATTAATTATTGTATGCTCGCTATAAACTTCAGGAGAACCCCAATTTATCTCCCGGAAGAGCAGTTATCTGAAGCGCGATATCAAAAATATATATTTGCGATAAATAGGATACCATCACTCCAGACCTTACGGAACCATTTTATAGGTAGAGTAATCCATTATAATCCTTCCCAGTGGAAAGAAGATGTGATGGATTTACTAAAATTTAATGTGGTAGCGAGAGACGATAAACTAAGATGGAAAAAAAGCAAGAACCAAGGATAAAAATAAAGGGAGGTTGATAAGATATGCCAGGGTATAAACACCCATGTAAGTATTGTGGTAAATTAATTCCCCCAGAATCAAATGTATGTCCTTTCTGTGGAAAAGTTAATCCCCTGGGGGAATTTAGATGCCCAAAGTGCAGGGCACCAATACAAAAAGGTTATAAAGTATGCAGTAACTGTGGATTGGGTTTGGAAATTAAATGTCCTAATTGCGGCGAAACCACATTTTTTGGTGATTACTGCGAACATTGTGATGCTCGATTAGTGGTCACCTGCCCACACTGTAAAACCGAACAGCCGCCAATTGGGAATAAATGCATTAAGTGTAATAAACCGTTAAAATGAAGGGGGTGAAAAATGGCAGGAGGTAATCTTGTTGGTTTTACCGACAATTTTGCAGACAATAGCACTGAAGCAGGATTTCAATTCACATTCTTTTGTGACATCTGCCGCGAGGGTTACAAAACAAGATTCACGGAGGCTAAATCTCATAAGAAGGGCCAGATGTTAAGAGGATTTGGCAGGCTTGCATCTACAGTTGGAAGAATGGCAGGCACGGGTGTAGGGTCCAGCATTAGCAGTGGCACTGATATTATTGGAGAGCGTATAAGTGGGATGTCGCCAGCCTGGCATAAGGAACACGAAAAGGCATTTGAAATAGCACAGAATGATGCAAAAGGGCATTTCACGAGATGTCCCAGATGCACAAAATGGGTCTGCGAGAATTGTTGGAATGAACAGGAAGGGCTATGTACCGGATGCGCTCCCAGAGTGAGCACAGAAGTTGCAGCTGCTAAGGCTGAAGTAACCAAGCAACAAATATGGGAAAAAGCAGAAAAGACTGAACTTTTTACCGGTAAGGTGGAGAGTAAAGTGACTATCTGTCCAGCTTGCGGGAAACCAGCTGGAGAGGGTAAATTCTGTATTAATTGCGGTGCTCCCCTGGGAATGATTGAGTGCCCTAAGTGCGGCGCTAAGAATGCTCCAGGAACAAGATTCTGCGGTGAGTGCGGGACAAAGCTTACATAAAAGAAGTTTATAAAAAG
>DAOVFB010000069.1 GCA_030668705.1 Candidatus Stahliibacteriota bacterium | reverse complement strand
ATTTCTTTATTGTAATTCTTCATCATTTCCTCTTAATTTTAGGGATTTTAATCTCTTTTTAATTTTTTAGATGGGTATTATACCTTACTTTCTCTAAAGTTCTAACTCGTTTAATTTTTCCTTTGTTGGTATACCATTTTTATCCCAGCCTCTAAGAGCGTAGTATTCGTCAAGCATGATATCAAGTTCTTCCTTAGAAACAAAGTGCCCTTTTGACGGTCCGGCAATCATTGGTTCCTCTAAGAGCCTTGCAGGCAAAGTATCGTCTTTTCTTGAAATTCCCTCTCTTACTGCTATAAGTCTCGTAAGATTCCATATCCTTTCACCCGTGTGCACATACTCCTCGGGAGTAAAATCAAAACCAGTTGCATAGCTTAGCAAATCAGCATTTTGTTTCTCTGAGAATGGCATAAAGTCACATAAGTCGAGTGAGAAACAAGCTGCACGCTCATCCTGGTTGTATTTCACAAATTCAGCCCTGCCCTCGGTTGAGTATCTTTTGAGTTTTCCATAGAGCTCTGCTCTCGGTGTCCATACCCTCTGGTGGCAGGCGCCTCTATCAGCTGTTGCAAATGCCAGTGCCATACCATAAGAACCATGAGGGTCGACACCAGGGAGTTCCAAACCTTTAACATGAATGGCGAATCTTTCTGTATCTTTACCGATTTTCTTTGCTGCACCCCTTACGCCCTCTCTGAAGAAATCACCTATTCCTTTTCTATTTGCAATGAGTTTTATAAATTTTATTAAGGCTTCTCCATTCCCGAAGTTGAGTTCAAATCCCGGTTCGATAAGCCCTTTTTCATAGCACTCCATAGCGAATCCAGCGCAATTCCCTGCTGATATTGCATCCAGTCCCAAATCGTTACAAAGAACATGACCATATGTTACCCATTCATAGGAGTCAATCAAACAATTTGGACCAAACAGCGCTGTCATTTCATACTCAGGGGCTTCATATTTTTTCCCCTTATATTCGCCTTCCTTTAACTGACTTACCTTTGTACAGGCTATAGGACACCCAAAACAGGTTGTATTCCCTTGCCATATTCCCTGCTCCCATAGCTTTTCAGGCACAAGATTTTCAATTTCAGGAAACTCTACCCCGGTATAATTCTTTATCGGTAAGGTACCCCCGTCAATTCCTTCCCATATGCAAACGAGGGTTCCAAGTATATGTCTTTTAACCTTTGAAGGGTGGGTTTTCAACATACGAGATAATTCTTTTGTCAACTCTTTAAATTTATCCTCTTCTGCATAAGTAGGTCTTTTTTCGCCTTTCTCTACTACGATTGCCTTTAAATTTTTTGAACCCATCACGGCACCAGGTCCGCACCTTCCTGCCTGTCGCCCTTTGTCAAAGGATATACAGGCAAAACTCACCAGGTTCTCACCACCTACTCCAATAACTCCACTGGATGAGCCCGGATACTTTTTCTTTAGTATCTCATCCACTTCAAAAACGCCCTTACCCCATAGGTCGCTTGCATCCAATATTTCACATTTATCTTGAGTGATATGAAGATAAACCGGTTTATCAGCCTTTCCGGAGATTACAATCCCATCAAATCCTCCGAATTTAAGCTTTGGTCCAAAATAGCCCCCGACATGACCATCAGTGAAAATTCCTGTCTCCGGTGATTTTGTTACAACTGCAAACCTACCTGCAGATTGAGCCAGTGTGCCGGTTAAAGGTCCAAGCATTATCATAAGGAGATTATCAGGACTCAAGGGCTCTACCTCTTTGGGAGCTCTATCCCAGAGGAGCTTTGCACCGTATCCTTTTCCCCCGATGAATTTTTTCGCTATATTTGGGTCTATGTCTACAGCTTCTGCTTTCCTCCTACTTAAATCTACCTCCAAGATTTTCCCCATATATCCAGCCATTAGATATTACCTCCTTTGAAATTTAAATAGAACTGGGTATGAAAACTTCACCCAGCCAACGCATAACATTTTCATATAGCGCCTAAGACCCAGAAGGATAAAGTAAGTCCTATAATACCGCCATAGACCATTTTAGGTTTAGTCTTAAGAAACTTGACTGTATTCTCGCCGATTCTATATCCAAGCCAGACACTAACTGCCGAACCCAGGGCAGTGAGAATTCCCTCTGTTCCAATGTATCGTATCACCTTTGGAAAACCTACAGCTGTCCAGTAATGATATCTGAAAACATATGTGATTGCAAATGCGAACAAGGCATAGCCGAGCCAGGCACCCAGAGCCCCGGAGAGCCAGATTAGTTTTTTCTCTTTAAAAAGCTGCATTGCTATATCGAATCCCACTCCGAGAGAGAATATCGCGAGCAAATGACAGAAAAAAGGTCCGGCATTTATAAACCTGAAAATGGTGGCTACAACTGCAATCAGGGCCATCGCTCCAGCTTTTTGAATCAATGCATATGCAATTCCTAAGATACCAAGAGCTAATATAGAGAGAATAACACCTGGGTAATGAATATTAGAACTATATAGAGCTTTCCCGAGAAAAACTTCACTAAAACCCCATAGAGAGCCGAAGAAGAGAATGAGAAGTATATTTCTTTTGCTCATACTTAAACCTCCATGTTTATATCTATTCTTTTTATTATTTTATCCTTTCTATTTAATGGTTCTATAAGACCAGCGATTGTGTTCCTGATTATACTTCTAATAATTGGTTTAAGAGGAAGGTCCTCATCATTGACCTTAACCTTGATAATTCTTTCTTCCTTTTCTCTCATTTTTTCGAGGAAGTTTACGATCCCTTTAAGATCATCCGGATGGAATACTAACTTTTTAGTTTCAATATCGAAGCCTGTGAATATTGCTATAGCATCCTTTAGTTTTGGCTTCTCGCACACTCCTTTTCTAAGTAGTTCAATCTTTTTTATTTCTTTTGCTTCTTTAAATCCTTCAGCCAGTACAAAATCGGCGTCCATAAAATGGTCGACAGCGAGTTCTTTAAGTTCAACTGTTCCATCTGTGAACTTAACTAACCCGACTCTATCCGGACTATGCAAAACTACACCATAAGCTCCCGATTCCATAAATTGGTAAGAATCCTTCCCTGGATGATCGAGATCGAATCCATTTGGACAGTGTTTAATGCACCCAACTTTGTAACCTCTTTTCTTAAGCTCCTCTGTAAGACGAGTTATTATGGTGGTTTTTCCCGTTTCGGAATCTCCTATGAAAGAGATTATTAACATTTGACGGTCCTTTTGGTATTATATGAATTATCAGGTAGTCTTAAGTTATCCCCATTCATAGTGCCTGTATTATAGGAAATTTTTACTTCTTTGTCAAGTTTCAAATTCGTTTTACATCCCTATTAAGTTTCTCGCAAAGCCCTCAAAGGGAAAAGGTGATATGTGATAGAAGTCAAGCGAGAAGACAAGCAGGTGATATGTGTTATGAGATAGAAGATGAATATGCACATATCGCATACCACATATCCCTTATCACTTACCACTTATCACTTATCACATACCACATATCCCTTATCACCCTACGAACCCAACGAACCCTATGAACTCAATAAACCCAGAACACACACACCAAAGAATAGACACCGATTTACACTGATAGTTACTGATTTTTCTGCCACAGAGACACAGAGAACACAGAGAATTTATTTATTTAAATCATAACCCCAAACCCAGAACTCAGAACCAAGACCTAAACCCCAACCCCTAAATCCTAATTTGACACTGATTTACACTGATACTTACTGATTTTTCTGCCACAGAGACACAGAGGACACAGAGAAGAATTATTTTTTTGTGTAAAAAACACACACCACCAAGAAAAGGAAACCGCAGATACACGCAGATGAACGCGGATAGATACTAATAAAAAACACACCCCACCCAAGGAATAGACACAGATGAATATAGTTAAATAGTTGAGTAGTTGAATCGTTAAGTTGGAATCCTGTCCCCTTGATTCTTGACACTGGACACTCGACGCTTGACTAATCCCCACATATCACATACCACATATCACATATCACGTATCACCCAACGAACCCTATGAACTCAATAAACCCAGAACACACACACCAAAGAATAGACATTGATTACTAATTTCTTTATTTGTATCGGTGTATATCTGTGGGAATCTGTGTCTATTTTTAACTTTCTCGCAAAGGCCACCAAGCTCGCAAAGAAAGAATTTGTAGGGGTTCGATTTATCGAATCCGAAACAAAAAGGGCGTGATAAATCACGCCCCTCGTGGATCTACATTAAGTTTCTCGCAAAGGAAGCAAAGGTCGCAAAGTGAGATATAAATTCAGTCCTCAGTAATTCTCGCCCAATGTTTCGAAATATGCTTTAGGGTGTGCACAGGCAGGACACTTCTCTGGTGGTTCCTTACCCTCATGTATATATCCGCAGTTTCCGCATTTCCACCTTACTACCTTATCCTTTTTAAAAACTCTGCCTTTTTCTATGTTTTCACGTAAAGCAAGATATCTTTTTTCGTGTTGTTTCTCTGCAACCGCTATAGCTGTAAATACCTTTGCGATATCCGAAAAACCTTCTTCTTCAGCTACTTTTGCAAAACCAGGATACATTTCCGTGTGCTCATAATTTTCCCCGGCAGCAGCTGATTTTAGATTTTCTTTTGTATCTCCAATCACACCTGCAGGAAAGGAACCGGAGATTTCAACCTCTCCACCCTCAAGGAACTTAAAAAGCCTCTCGGCATGCTCCTTTTCATTATCTGCAGTCTCTTGGAATATTCTGGATATCTGAACATACCCTTCTTTCTTTGCCTTTGATGCAAAATAAGTATATCGGTTTCTCGCCTGTGATTCTCCTGCAAAAGCAGTTAGGAGATTCTTTTCTGTTTTTGTTCCTTTTAAACTTTTCATTTTACCTCCTATTTAGCCCAGAGTCCATGGATATTGCAGTGTTCTCTTACTGAATTCACCTCTTCATACCTGATTCCAAATTCCGCTGCAGGTGTATCTCCAGTTTTTAGGAATTTCTTGTAAGCTCTATCGTCTTTTGTAATTACCTCAATCCATTCAATATGATGTTTTTCTTCCATTGGATGAGCGATTGAGCCGACTTTTACATTTATCCCGGCATCAACTCTTTCAATGACAGGAAGGTGTTTTTCATTTCCCTCTTCTGTTTCTTTAACTTCCAGGAGTTGCATAGGTTTTCCGCAACAAACAAGCTGTCCTTTTCCTCCATGTAAGACCTCGACTATATTACCACAAATCTCACATTTATAAATCTGAAGTTTTTCAGCCATAATTCCACCTCTTACATAAGATTTAAATCTTTATGTTTCTTTTGAATTTCATCTGCCAGTTTAAGAAGGGCCTTATAGTCTTCATCTTGTGGGTATCCCTTTGATAATACAGGCCCAAGAATATCCGCTTTCAGGTTTGGAATGAGAGTTTTTAGGGTATCCACTGCTTTACCTCCCCATCCATAGGAACCTATGATGCCAATATTCTTTGTTTTGGGTTTTAATGCGTTAGCGAGGACTGCTGCATAGACTGCACCAGGGTGGGGACCTACGAGGACAGTAGGTGTTCCGAGGACAAGGGTTGCAGCATCAACAAGAGACATTGCAAGTTCACCAATATCGGTTTCTATAAGATTGTAAGGAGTAACTTTTATTCCTTTATCAATCAGTGCATCAACAAGGTAATTAACCATCTTTTTTGTACTTCCATGCATTGAAACATAGGCAATGACTACTTCATTTTTAACTTTTAGAGAGGTCCAGTCTTTATATGCATTGATTATTATATTTGGTTTATCATAGATGGGACCATGACTCGGAGCAATCATATCAATCTCGTAACCTTCTAATTTTTCCAGGTTTCTCTTTATTTGAGCTCGGAAGGGCATCATAATTTCTGCATAGTATCTCTTCGCATCCTCTAAAACCTTGGTTTCATCCGTCACAAAGAGTTCGCTTGAAGCATAGTGGGAACCAAAGAAATCACACGAAAAGAGAATTTTATCTTCCTTTAGATAGGTTACCATTGTCTCTGGCCAATGAACCCAGGGAGTGAGTATGAATTCAAGGGTTTTGTCTCCAAGCGATAGAGTTTCCTTGTCCTTAATAACTTTAAACCTTTCTTCCGGGATAAGGTGTAAATCCATAAGCATGGATTTACACTTATCGTCGGTAACAAGTTTTGCTTCGGGATAGATTTCGAGTATTTTTGAAATTGTTCCAGAATGGTCCTGTTCTGCGTGATGTGAAATTACATAGTCTATCCTGTCAATATTAAGTTTTTTAAGGTTCGTGAGTAGTTCTCCTTCCATTGGTGGGTCCACAGTATCAAGAAGTGCTGTTTTTTCACTACCCTTTATCAGATATGCATTATAAGTGGTTCCTTTTGGGAGTGGAATGAGTTCATCGAAGAGCCTTCGATCCCAGTCGATAGCACCTATTGAATATATGTTTTCTCTTACTTTTCTGACTGCCATATTTACTCCTTTACTTTTTCAAAGTCTTCTTTACCTGCTCCACATATAGGACATACCCAATCATCCGGTATATCTTCAAAAGATGTCCCCGGTTTTATTCCACTATCAGGGTCTCCTTTCTCCGGGTCATAGATATATCCACAAACTGTGCATTCATACTTTGCCATTCTTCCTCCTTTATTTTTTACCACAAAGACATTCCTGGCTATCAGTTTTCAGCTTACAGCTCTCAGTTTAAACTATAAGTCAAGGAATAAAGCATCTTACCCCTCTTATTTCCACTCTACAGATGGTGGCTGTGTGCTGATTGCTGTTAGTAATATACACTTTGCAATTTGCATTTTTCATTTTGCAATGAAGTCGTACCTCTGTGGCTATTATTTATTCTTTTTCTTTCTATATGTTGGTGCATTTTCAGGCGCTTTTCCCTTTATGACCATGTGATAATATTCGTATGTCATGGGATTGCCTTCACCTAATAAATCACCATCAACGACCTTACCAACAAATAGAGTATGTGTTCCAACATCTAAAGTTTCGGTAACCTCTGCTTCCAAATATGAAATGGTGTTGTCAAGAATTATTGGAGCGCCAGTTTTATGAGTTTTGTAATTCACTCCTTTGAATTTATCTATATCCCTTCCACATTTAAACCCAAAGGGACCAATAAATTTCATATCTGCTTCTGTTGATAGTATAGAGACTGCAAAGATTTTACTACTTTGTATTAGCTCATGGGTGAAGTTCTTTTTATTTAAACAAACTGCTATCTTAGGAGGCCCCGCGGTAACTTGGAAAACAGTGTTAGCTATCTGACCGTTAAGTCTATCATTACTTTTTGTAGAAACTATATACATTCCATAACTCAATTTATACAGGGATTCGTCGTTCATAAATTCTCCTTATCCTTTCCGAAACATTCTCTGCATTTGCCTGTAAAATAAACAGCAGTATGCACGACTTGGTTTCCATTGATTTTTTTGATTTTGAATAATTCAGGGTCAATTTTAACATCATATATCTTACCGCATTCAGCGCATCTGAAATGAGCATGTGGATAGAGGTTTAAATCATATCTAACCTCACCTTCGCCAACACAAAGTTCAGATACGATCCCTTTTTCACTAAAAAGGTTCATTGTGTTATATATTGTTGTTTTTGAAAGTGTGGGTATGTCTCGGGAGATCTCATGATGTATCATTAAAGCCGTAGGATGATTCTCACTATCCTTGAGATATCTGAGAATTTTTAATCGCTGAATTGAGGGACTCACCCCTTTTTCTCTGAGAAATTCGCATAATTTATCCATATCTTTTTTATATCCCTTTAATTGTCTTTTTAATATAATAATAATTCTAAACTTGTCAAGGGTTCAATATTGAATTCTTTACAATTTTACTTAAATACTTCCCCTGTTTCCTTTGTCCAGAGTGTAAGATCAAGGTGTTTTAAGGGTATTTTAATGTATTTTGAAAACTCTTCCATTTTCTTTTCTATTTCTATGTATTCTTTTCCGGATAAGAATTTTGGTATTTCCTTAATCACCCCCAATTTTAAAAGGTTCCCTAGGATATGTCTATCAAGGATTGCAATACCATTCCCGAGGCCAATATTTCGGAGGAAATGGCTTGCCTCTTTATATCCTATCCCTTTTATGTTTCCTGCGAGATAGTCTCGGAGTTTATAAGGGTCTTCTTTACTTTTTGCGAAAGAATGTATAGGGTTTTCCTCGCTAAAGAATTGTTCTCGTGCTCGTACTATATATTCTGACTTTTTGTATTTGAATCGAACACCCCTTAAACTTTTCAGTATTTCTTTGGAATCCCCTTTAAAGAGAATGTCGTTTTTCGTCATGTCCTCCAGGGCTCTCCAGCAAGCCCTGGCTTTTGATTGAGGGGTCAGGATGCAGAAGACGAGTTCTTTAAATATTTCTTTTTTGCCTCCATCCTTACCCTGAATCTCGAATTCTTTTAATCTTTCCTCGATTTCTCCCTTGAAATTCTCATAGACTTTTCCTACTTCCTCTATTGCTTTCCGGTTGAGTTGATTTCGAAATCTACCCATTTAATCCTCACTTAGTTTTGGATCTTCCATTAAATACAAAAATATAAAACCCTCTGCCATTATTCTTTTACTCATTAGGTTCTCTTTGTTTAAGTTTGTCCTATTCCATCAGAAGTTTATATTTCTGAATAGAATAGTCAAGGATTCCTTTGGCGTTTTCTCTTTCTTTTTCGCAATTTTAATTAAAAAACCTTGACTTTATAGTATATGAATGAATAATTCTATTATGAATAATTCTAATATGGATAGAAATAATATTAGCAAAAGGCACAGCAATCCAATGCAAAATGTAGAATACACTTTTTCCCACCGTTACTTTAGACACAAATTCCCACAGATATACACCGATACAAATAAAGGAATTAATAATCAGTGTCTATTCTTTGGTGTGTGTGTTCTGGGTTTATTGAGTTCATAGGGTTCGTTGGGTGATACGTGGTATGTGATATGTGGTATGTGATATGTGAAGATTAGTCAAGTGTCCAGAGTCCATCCTTTAGGTCTTAGGTCTTGGGTCTTAGGGTTTGGGGTTGATCAGTTGGTATCAGTATAAATCTGTGTTAATCTGTGTCTATTCCTTGGGTGGTGTGTGTTTTAATAAAGAATTAACCGTGAGTTTACCGTGGCATTTTTAGGTTTTAGGTTTTAGGGGTTAGGATTTAGGGGTTAATCAGTTAGTATCAGTGTAAATCAGTGTCTATTCTTTGGTGTGCGTGTTCT
>DAOVFB010000084.1 GCA_030668705.1 Candidatus Stahliibacteriota bacterium | reverse complement strand
AGTATTAAAAACCATCTTTAAATAAATAATTGAAAAATGCGTTTATGTCAAGGAAAATGAGTCGGAAGTCACGAGTCGAGGGTCGTTCGGTGGGGATTTGGGTCGAAAAATGGGAGTGGTGAGTTACTTGATGTGGATTGTCTTTCCTACCATATTGGAACTTGCTGTTTTGAGCCTTATGAAATATATTCCTTCCGGTAAACGAGTGGCGTCAAATCTTGTAGTATAATAGCCCGGAGCCTTTTCCCCATCTACAAGCGTTTTAACTAATCTACCGGATAAATCGTATACCTTGATTGAAACCCGCCCATATTCTGCACACGAGTAAGAAATTAGAGTGGTTTGTCTGAATGGATTCGGGCAACTCGAATACAATACAGATAGATAATGATTTTTATCCCTTTCACTTATCCCTGAAAGAGGACCTAACCGATATATTGAACCGTCCTGGGAAGTAAAGTAGAAGAAATTACCTATAGCGACTGAACTACGGACATTGCCACCTGTGCCAAACTTCCAGTTTTCTACCGCATAGGCACCTGAATCAATTACTGCATAAAGTGTATCATCATTCGACCCAAAATAGATGACACCAGCATTATCAATTACAGGCGAAGAACATACTATCCCTTGCGTCTCGTATTTCCATTTTATTTCACCATTGGGATACACGGCAACAAGGTGATTATATGGCGTCCCTACATATATTGTATGGTCAAACCCAATGGTAGGTGACGAACAATATTCACTATATCCACTCTTTGGAGGGTCTATTGGAACCGACCATAAATCCTCATAGGAACTACCCGTATCTCTAATCGCATAAAGTTTTCCATCGTTTAAGACAAAGAATATCGTATCTCCTTTCACGGTAGGGGTAGCAGAAATACCCCTGTCAAGCCATTTCATCCATTTAATATCGTAGGTTGCACCTAAATCCTCCACAGCATAAAGTCTGTGGTTATTGGTTGTTCCAAAGTAAATAATATCACCCCGTGAAGCCGCTCCAACATCGTAAACTGCGCCGGCAGTGGGCAGAAACCATTTTACCGAACCATCAGGACCAAATGCAATGAAACTGTCGATAGCACCACAACTAACATAGATATCGTTGTTACTACCAATAACAGGTGGTGCGGACGGATTTGCCCCAGCCCCCAGATAATATGACCATCTATAATTGCCCATACTATCTACTGAATAGAAATAATCATCGCGTGAACCAAAATAGATATTACCGTTAGAATCGACTGCAGGACTTGTGCGGATCACCTCACCCGGGGTTTCGTAAGAGCCTTTGAGAGAGAGGTCTGCCTCAAGTATGTAAAGGAACCCATCATCTGAGCCAAAACAGACCAATCCCCCAGGACCGATTGCAGGTGAACCGTATATATCAGACCCCGTTGAATAACTCGTAACATTTGGGAGATCCTCTTCTGAGGGCCCGCAAATATATGACCTACCAGAATTCTGCATATTATGCAAAAAAGACGGCCAGGGTGCGTATAGAGTATCAACCGATAAGCGGTCGACCACATAGACTGTGAATCCTAAAGTATCGTTCTCCCTTTGCTCATCACCCGCAAGTTGCGTATAAAAGGTAACCCTGCAGGAGTCGCTACCAGGCTGAAATGAGTTAAAAAATACATTCTCTTTATCAAACGGCGCAAGATTATTCACAATTGCATCATCATTATAGACTGTGCCACCAACCGTATCAATCCGACAATGAATTCCAAAGGTTTCGATATTCATACCAACATTCTTTACGGTTACACAGGGGTTGTAATTACAATTTCTTACAACATATAAAGGTGGATATTGAACATCCTGGCATTTCACATCGTGATTCAGTGGTGTTGAGGCAGAGACCATCACATCATCAAGATACCAGTATTCCCAATCGGATGACTCACGCGCCTGCCAGGCAACAAATACTGAACAACCAATATAATCATCAAGCGAAACATCATAATACTGCCAGTCATCTGATGCAGTGTAGAATTCACCTAGAACCTCGTATGCACAGGTATCTGTTGAATCTGATTGCACAGTAATCTTCAAATAATTAAGTTGATTGTTGTGCCTCGGTTTATGCCAAAAACTTAAAATCGCCTCTGCATAACCGGTAAGGTCTAGTCCGGGCGATACCAACCAGTAATTTGTTTCAGTATATGTTTTGTATATCGAACGTGCACTTGCACTTCCACTGTGCGGCTGGCCGGTTGAGCGTTCCCACACATTAGATCCCCCTATGCCATCCTCCCAGCCAAACATTATCCAGCCCAATGGTGGAAAATTAGTATCTTCAAATCCTTCATCAAGAACTGAATCCCTGAGTACATCACCACCAAGTGGACCTGTGACAATTAAAAAGGGTATAATTATGAAAACCGTAAAAACCATTCTACGCATTCTTTCCCCTCCCGGATTTCCTTATAATCTATCCGGGTATCCAGTATAATAATTATCGGAGTATCTATTTCTGAAAAAATAGCCTTTCTCATATCAATAGTAGGCATTTCAACTGATTATGCAGATACATAGGGAAACTTATATGATTATACAAAAACCTATTAGAGTCCATCTATAAGCCTTTATTATGCCCAAATAGTAGTGTTTTTTTCTGCATTGTCAAGTTAGTCGTAGCCGCCCGTCGTTAGTCTACTTTATCCCCACCGTCTATCCTAAGAAAAATATCCACTCGAAAAACATCGCTTACATTCCATCTGTGGGTCGTAGATAATACAGGAGTGATTATGAAAATAACGTAAAATTTAAGGAATTCTATGCAAATTACTCATAACCCCCAACTTCTTTCATAATCTCCACAAATATCCAATCTTGATAAAGGCTTCTATATTATCACCTAATTGTTCAAAGCTTCTGAAATCGCCAAAGTTAGCTCCTATATAGATATTGCTCAATGGACTGTATTCAAATGCAAACAGGAGACTGGCATCTGATGTTTTATCCAAACTATTATATTGGTATATGCCTCTTATGAACATAGATGGCATAATCTGATAGGAGAGCTTGTTCCACACGATTGTCTGTAAGTAACAGCGTTCCCCCCTGTATTCATAATAGAAGTCTTCGCGTCTAATATTTATGTTATACACAACCCGCTTTAATGGTTTAACAGTAAGACCGCATGCCAATCGCATCTTCCAGCCCGTGAACCCTTCATAATAGTGAGCGGCACCACCCATTAGAATGGAAAGATAATACTCAATATACCGTGTTGGCGTGTTCCACAACTCGTATTCAAAGCCAGAGTATCTGAAATCCTGGTCATTATAGCATTCATGATTTCTGAAAAAACTAAGTTCTGTCCATGTTTTGTCTAATATCGCCTCAACCCCCACCCAGAAATACTCTTCCTTAAGTTCGTTATTATAATTGAATTTTCCTTTCGCCCCCCCATAAATTTCAAGTTCGTTTATTTCCGGAAGTGGCTTCCTAATAGTAAAAGCATTATCGCTTCCAATCTCTTTATATCCTATTACATCCCACATGCTGCCACTTTGAGCATCGAACTCTTCTGGAAAATCGTTATACCATATGCCATTGTAAGAATTGGCACCGAATCTTTCAAGATTCAGGTTATAGCCCGTTGCATTATAATCCTGGGTATCACTCCTTGTTAGAGTTCTTGTTACCTGAGATTTTAGGAAATAAATATCCATAAACCGGAAAATTCCATCCACACTCAGAGCCCTGTTATAAGTCCCATCCTCAAAGTTATCCTTATTAGTCATAAGGAAACCAATGGTTGATTGATTCGCTATCGCGCATTTAACCCTCAGATGATTATAATAGTTCTTCTCATCCGAATTTACACCCTCATCCATAACGGAAAGAAACCCGATACGATTCACACCTATCCTACCAGTTAATTTACCTCCAGCCACAGGATTCGAGATAGTCCTTGAATAGAACAATGACTGATTAGAGGCGAAAATATCCGTTCCCTCTGTAAAAAAGGGTCTTTTCTCTGGAAGCCATTGGGCATATCTTTCAGTTAACTCTATTCTATCAGGGTCAGCTTCTATTTGTGAATAGTCGGGATTTAAAGTTACATCGAGCATTAAGTCTGATGTTATACCATATCTAAAATCGAAACCAGCATCAATAGGTCTACTCTCATCTCCGTCATTTTCTATATACGAAGAAAATATATATGGCAGGAGGACAAAATGCCTGCCAGTTTCTATCCCGCTAATTCCCTTTAATAAGGCTGCCTGAGACATGTTGTTAGGTATTTTATGCGTCCTCGGGGGCCAAACAACAAACTCACCCTTGTGTTTAATACTCCTCAATGCGTAGAACCCCCATTCCTGCTCATCAGTTGCAGGCATCCGTAATGATTTAAACGGCACGGCAACCTCAATACAATAACAGTCTGGGAAAATCTTTCCTTTTGACCGTAAATCCGCATCCCACCCATTATCCATATAACCATCGTGATGCCAGATGAAGTCGGATGGTATCCCATAGGGATTAACATTAAATATAAATGCCTCTCTTTCACTATTATAGGTATCAAAAGCAAAACCTATACAATCATCATTGTCCCAACTCTCTCTCTGTGTCACTGTAGCCCGGACCTCGTTTATCTCTGAATCATAACACTTAAAGGCAAGATAGAAATTATCATCATCATAGGCAATATAAAGTTCAGTGCTCTCAGAGGGAGCTATTCCCTCCACAGGGTTATACTGCATAAACCCTGTAATAGGCTCGACATAGAGCCAGGTAGAATCATCCAAAACCCCATCTATAACGGGCTTATGGTCTATCCTTTCTATAGTAATAACTATCTTTTTTGCACTTAACTTAAACGAGAGTCCCAAAACAAGCACAAAAAACATCAACATTCTTAAAAGATATTTCATTTTATAAACCTCAAACCTCCACTGTTCCGTTCTTCTTTCCTATTCTGGCACGAGTAACCATCATGAATGTAGTTTAAGTTGGGAATATGAAAGAACAGGAATCATAAAATTAATCTTGCTCGCTTAAGCTATATAGATGAAACAATCGAAAAAGTCAAGCATTACATGGTATTTTTACTGCTACTTGACTTCCATAAGATCGTCAATTTCATCAATGACATCGCCGTAGGGATTATATACGGTCAATGAAATTTTCTTATGGTTTGCTTTAAACAGGAGAACATGCTCCTGGGAGGAATAATAATATTCTCCATTATCTGGTTTCGCTTTCCAGTAACCATTCCAGGGCGTTTTCTCTTCTGCATAGTAGGGTGCGCCAGCGTCACCTGCCGAAAAATACCAGGTTGGATATTTCAAATCGGCGAGGGAGGAATATTCTTCTCCCTCATCTCCAATCTTTCCATTATTATTCCTATCATCATTTTTCGGGTCACCTATGGGAACATTCTTATCTATTAGGACTTTACTATAGGAATGCTCATCTGCTCCTAATACTGCGGCAACCTTTGAACATTGTGAAATGGCACTTATAAGTTCATTTCTGACTTCGATTATACCTTTTTTCTCGGGTTTTAATTTCTTCATCTTTGCATCATATACATAAGCTCGCACATTGTTATCCCCATTATACCACATCGCATCTTCAATATGTCCGCCGTTCGGGAATACGGGTTCCTGAGCAAAGAGTACTACATATTTGACGGTTTTATCCTTATCTGCCCTTTTTAACTCTTGTTTTATCCAGTTTAACTGATCCTCCAGGATATAACCCTCAGGACAACCTCCATACGTAGCCGCGCCATAGGACACCCAGTAATTATTATTAAAAGATATAACTTTTACAGGGCCATACTGAAACGAATAAACATTTTCATTATAAGTCGGCCTCCTTGCGTCCTCCACTTTGGGACCGTTACCCGGATGGATGAATTCTTCAGAAAATACCGCTTCGCTGCTTTCAGTATCATAGGGCCAGCGGTCAAGGGATAAACCATAACGGGAACCATCATCAAACACCTTGAGTAGGGCTTCATGGTTTCCCATACCAGTATATATCGGGTGTTCATGGTAAAAACCGGCGACGGTTTGCTTCCAGAAATAGAGCTGATTTACGAAATCCTCCTTCACGGATGTGTAACCGTTTATGAGATCTCCCCCCACAAGCAAAAAATCTGCTCCTTTTTGATAGGCAAGATTTGAAATTTTCTCAAGCGTCCTCCGATTTACTCCCATAAAAGTATTTTCACAACCCCCTAACCCTTCACGACTATCTCCAATATAGGCAAAACAAACATCCCCCTTACCGGGATGCGGTGCTGATCTAAAGGAATACACCTTGGTCTTCATATCATCTATCTGTACATAGTAATTATACTCTTTATCAGGAATTAATCCGGTTACTTTTATCTCATGTTTTTTTGTTGGAACCCTATCAGAGAATAATTTATTATCATTCAGTACAACCTGCGCCTTAGCATCTTCATCCGTCCGGAAAGATATAACTATTGAACCTGGCTCATCACTCATTAACAGGTTAACAAATGGCCCCTCTATAATTGATGGCACCCTCTTATAGATATTGCCTTCTTTTTTAAATGAAACATACGTGTCATAGATACCGAGTTTCCTATCTATTGCTTCAGTCTCAAGATAGAGATTTATACGAACGACAACATGACCATTATTTATCCAATCCTCACTATTATGGGACGGCCTCATAAGATATCCAATCCTCAGGATTCCCTTTCCATTCTTTATCCGGGAAAACGCACGAAATCTGTGATACGTGTAGTGTACCTCCTTTGATTCGAATGGATAAGGCCCCACTTCTATACTGCCATACACTTTTTGCGGGTCTATTGTTGAGCCATCGAGTAAGGTAGTAATATCATTCATATCGAATAGAAGGCCATCCAGAGAACCGCCTTTGATACTGGAAAGTATCGTCTCTATGCTTAACATATTTCTAACACCATGAAATGGGAGCTCTGGATATTTTTCTATTGCCGGGTTCCTCACCGGCAATCCATCCTTTATTGTTGACCCCGCAAACAGGGGGTTGTTAAATATGAAGGCGTTCCCAAATAAAAGATAGATAAAAATTATAAGTACTTTATTCCTGCTCATAAGACTCCTCCTTTTCTACTGATTTTGATTTCTATACATGAATTATATTGAATTAATTGCGTATTGTCAATTGCTCCCGAGAGACACGGTATTTAATGGGATAGTTATGCCTTTTCCATTACTTCATTCATAGCAACAAGAGTTGCATCGATTTCCTCATAGCCAATGCCATGGTGAGTAACCATCCTGAAACGGGAGGTACCTGAGGTATTTTTAATTACCACCCCTTCTTTCTATTAAACCAATAATCCCGGATAAAATTATGACGATTGACAAGAAACAGGCCCCAACACCAATAAACATAGCAGAACCAAGACTTGCAAATCCACGCCAGATTGAAAAGACCAAAGAACCGAACCCCAACATTGAGAAAAAGTCATGTAATAGAAAGAAGCGCAGGGAAGATAAGTTGGGGGCTAAATGGAAAGGGACTTATATATTCCTGTATAACTTATTCTATACCAAAAGCCTTAAGATAGGTATTAAAACGTTCCTTTTCTGTGGGTATCTCTGAAGCCGGTGTACCCTTTGTATCTTTCTTAACT
>DAOVFB010000138.1 GCA_030668705.1 Candidatus Stahliibacteriota bacterium | reverse complement strand
CGACTTTATTTTAAAGAAAGGTCGATACACAATTTCCATTGGTATTCCTCTGGCATCAATTTCAGGGGTTCTGGGAATAGTAGCGAGTTTCTCCATCTGGCCGGTTGCAGTGACAACTGCTGCAAGCGCGTCCAGGATATCATCCCTTTTGACCGCTTTTCTGGGATATGTGGATAAAGTATAATCAATTATTTCCTCCGTATGAGGAAAAACAGACTGGAGAAGTTCTTTACGCATAAGGAATCCTTCTTCTGTCTTTTTTGAGTACTTCATATGCTCCCCTTGTAGTGCCCAGAAACATATCTCTGGATGAGTTTCTCTTACAATTAATCTATCAGACTTCAACTTTTTAAGGAGTATATCTACTTCCCTGATTCTGGGAATTATATTCCAGGTCTGAATTGTAAGTTTTCTACCCGTCATACGCTTATTAATCTTACAGGCCTCTTTATAATTTTTTGTATATATCGCATCTCTACACGGTGCAGGGAAAATACTCATGCCTCTTTCGTGGCCGAGAAGAATCCTGGCCTGGAGATCGCATAAGCGTTCTTTAGTATGTTTCTCTCGGAGGCCTATTGGAATATCAAGGAATATAAGTGATGCTTCTCTGCACTCTCGCCATAATGTGAATATATCGGGAAAAATGAACACCTTCCAATGACCATTCTCGAGTAAAACCGTAAACCATCCAGCCCTACATCCATCCGCTCCAGCAACTTTCATCTATACCTCCAGAAGCAAAGGATATTCTATTTCATTTAAAATGGTCCTCCTCTTTTTCCTTCTCCAATCCATATCCTTTACCCGAACCGCGTTTACATAAACTTTCCCCACCTTTTAATGTCCCTTTTAAGATTTCATCGATTGCATCATCAACCATGCCAGTTATCCCAACTATTGTTTTTATACCGAATTCATCAAAAAGGCCTCTTGCCCTCCTCCCTATTCCCCCTGAAATAATGCATTCCACACCGAGATTATGCAAAAACTCAGGTAAGAAGTTTGCCCGATGGCCGGGATTGGCAATTACTTCCTTACTTTTAAGTTTATCATCTTCAATTTCAATAATCGTGTATTCAGGGCATCTTCCAAAATGGGCTGCAACAATATTACCATCTGTAGAGATTGCTATTTTCATTTACTTACCTCCTTTTCACAATTTTATCACAAAAACTATCATCTCACGAAGTAGAAATTACTCCTTATTCTTTATGGCCTTCCTGTAATGCGTTCCTCCCTTTCTAAGTAATACAGAACCACATTTAGGGCATTTCTGCTTCATACATTGCATTCCTCTTCTATGGGGCATTTCGAATCCACATTTTATACACACGCAGGTGCCGCCACTGCCAAGTCCTTCACCCACGAGTCTGCCCTGCCCTGAACCCTGACCTCTTCCACTATCCTGAAACATCTATTCCTCCTTTCTCATCTTTATCATTACAAATGCACCCTTTTCCATAGTAGGGGCAATTCATGAATTGCCTTTATGAGTTTCGCGAAAAGAAATGATGCAGAGTGAGTCTGCTACTCCAACTAAGTTTCTCTTCACAATAAACTTCCTTCTCTCAGCAATATATCCCATATCTTTTTAATCTCATCCGTAACTTCATTATCTACAAAATCGACGACGGGTTTAGCTTCAATTATTGCCTTTGTAACGACTCTATCATAGGGGATTTTTCCTGCAATAATTATATCTTCATTCTTGCATCGCCTTTCAATCCTTTCGGTAATTTCAGGGTTGATATCAAATTTATTAATGCAAACAAATGTTCTTACATTAAAATGCCTGGTGAGTTTAATAACCCTTTCTAAATCATGCTCCCCTGAAAGTGTCGGTTCTGTAACTATTAATGCCAGATCAGCCCCTGTGATAGACGCAATAACAGGACAACCAATTCCCGGTGAGCCATCAATAAGGATTAAATCACTATCATTCTTTCTGGAAAGAGCAGATGCTTTCTTTCTAATTTCTGTAACCATTCTACCGGAAGTGCCTGCCCCTGGATATAAATGTCCATAGAAAAATGGGCCATACTTTGTATTAGCAGTTATTATCCTACCAGTTACTACATCCTTTAGAGAAATAGCCCCCGTAGGACACACAAACTCACACACCCCACATCCCTCACATTTTATTTCTTTAATTCTGGAATTATCTATTGCATCAAAACGACAGTACTCCTCGCAAATATTACATTCTGTACATTTATTTTCATCAATAAAGGCTATTTTTTGACCCGAAAACTCTTCTTCTTTTTCTACTTCGGGAGCCAATATAAGAAACAGATTTGCCGCATCAACATCACAATCGCATGTAATCGTATTTGAAGATAATGATGCAAATGAAGCCACAAGCGTAGTCTTACCCGTCCCACCTTTTCCACTGATAATTACTAACTCTTTCATTTTTTAATTCTACGGTTCAGAGTCTTATCCATGGATTTTTGTTTTGTCTTCAATTACTTCATACATTTTTCTAAATCTAGACTCGTATCCAGGCATTACGGAGATTAAGCTCTCCCCCCTCGAATATGCTTCTGCTACTTCCCGCTTGAAGGGAATTTCCATCAAGATATCAATTTGATTATCCAGACAATATTCTCTTACTTTATCATCGCCTATATCGGACTGGTTGATAACAACTCCATACTTTATATTCATCTTCTTAACCACGGACACCGCCAAATTTAAATCATTCAAACCAAAGGGCGTTGGTTCAGTCACAAGGATACAAAAGTCACTTCCCTCAATGGACTCGATCATTGTGCATGATGTTCCAGGTGGTGAATCTATAATAACAGTCTTATCTTCCTGAATATAGTTTTTCAATCTTTTTATGACAGGAACGGCAGAAAGTTGTGCGATATCAAGAACTCCATGGAGGAACTCTATTCCATTGGCTTTCCCTCTTTCGATCCTACCTATAGATTTTTTATATTCCCTTATTGCCTTCTCCGGGCAAACAATCTCACAGCCCCCGCAATTGTGGCATAAATCCGGGAAAATCAGGACCTGTTCTTCAGAGACAAAAATGGCATTATATTGACAGAACTCTGCACATTTACCACAAAAATTACAGGAGTTATAATCCACTTCAGGAACCATAACATCGACATTCTCTACTTCCTTGATCGTGGGCTTTATAAATATATGAGCATTGGGCTCTTCAACATCAGAGTCAATAAATTGGGCACCTTTAAGAGAAAGTGCAAGTCCCACTGCTACAGTTGTTTTACCTGTTCCACCTTTTCCGCTCGCAATAGAGATTATCATATTATAACTATTTTATACTGACCTACCAACCTTTATTATTTAAAGTCTGCCCAAACCAGAGTGCGGTGGAACGCTCGGCCCTTTGGCTAATTCATACTCGCCTTTAATGAACTTATCAATTGCTTCCCTTACAGTTCCACTTACACCCACTGCTATTCCTATTTTGGCTGCAGAGAGTACACTCATTGCATTTGGACCAACATTTCCCGTTAACACTACCTCTGCTCCTTTGTTATTTATCAGTTGAGCAGCTTGAACGCCGGCACCTCCTGATGCCTGTGTTGCTTCATTTGATATTGCCTCAAACTTTTCAGTCTCGGTATCGTAAAAAATAAAATATTCACATCGACCAAAACGCCCATCTATATTGGAATCAAGAGTATTTCCAATAGAACTTATTGCTAATTTCATTTACTTACCTCCTTTTTTATTTTGCCACATAGACAGGAGAGTTCACAGAGAAAGCAGTAATCAGTAGTCAGAACCCCCAAATTCATACAAATTTTAGACACAGATTTACACTGATACCAACTGATTAAAAACCCAATGAACCCTATGAACGCAATAGACGCAATAGACGCTACAGACGCAGACATAGTTAAATAGTTTTGTTAGTCCAACGTCCAATGTCCAAAGTCAGTAGTTAAAAGATGGATTAAGGGGTAAGTGTTGAGTAGTAAGGGTTCGAGGAATCAAGGATTCAAGGGTTCAAGTGACAAAAGAAGCCTTATCTGTCAGTATTCGGCTTTCAGTATCTACATATGGTGGGATGAGGTATTTTAAAATTTGCACTTTACAATTTTCATTTTACAGTGGAGCGAAGCGACTATCCCTCTTTACTTATTCAT